>JAFYRK010000023.1 GCA_017559545.1 Bacteroidales bacterium | reverse complement strand
CAAAGTTAAGGATTTTTCTGAAAATCGGTGTATATTTGCATTATAAAATTCGATTATTTATATGCTTAACAGAAGAATACTGCGAATAAAGGCCTTCAAGGTGCTCTACGCAAACATTTTGGCAGGTAATTCGTCGCTCGCCCAGGCAGAGACACAGCTTGATCAGTCATGTGAGGCTACAAGAGACCTTTATTTATATATGCTGTCGGTGGTTCCGGCGCTGACTCAGATCGCAAAGGATAGGCTTGATGCTGCAAAGACAAAGCTCAGACCTACCGAGGAGGATCTCAATCCAAATACAAAATTCGTTGACAATGCCCTTGCAAAGCTCATTGCTGAGGACGTTGATCTCAATAAGCTTCTCGCAAAGAAGAAGTTCTCATGGGCGCAGTACGACCTTATTCTCAAGAAGATCATGAATTCTGTAGCTTCAAAGGAGTATTTTCAGAAGTACATGGCCTCAGAGAAGGTGTCTCTTTCAGAGGACTGCAAGCTCTTTACAAAGATCTTTGAGGAGGAGTTTGTCGATCTTGAGGAGCTCGAGATGATGCTTGAGGAGAAATCTCTTTACTGGAACGATGATCTGGCATACGCTTTGACATGGTGTTGCCGCTCGTTCAAGGATTTCGCTGCAGGAAAGAGCTGGAACATGCTTCCGCTTTACCAGAGTGACATGCTTGAAGGACCGGATGTCGAGAGTGACAACAGATTTGTGCACAAGCTTCTCCAGACATCATATGCGTCTTACGACAAATATGCAGCAATGATAGCAGAGTCTGTTACAGGCTGGGAGAGAGAGCGTCTGTTCTCTACGGATGTGGTGCTTATCGCTATGGGACTTTCTGAGGCGGTTGCCTTCCCGGAGATTCCTGTAAAGGTGACACTCAACGAGTATGTGGAGATCTCGAAGTTCTATGGAACTCCTAAGAGCCGTGCATTCGTGAATGGTCTTCTTGACAGACTTATCCAGAGGCTTACTGAGGAGGGAACCATTGTAAAGAAAGGAAAAGGATTACAATAATTTAAATCTATAAGAAATGAATACATTTACACTTTTACAGGCTGCGCAGCCAGCGCAGGGCGGTGGTTGGTCAATGTGGGTTATGCTTCTGCTCATCTTCGTGGTGATGTGGTTCTTCATGATCCGTCCACAGAGAAAGCAGCAGAAGGAGCTTGAGAACTTCCGTAATGCTCTTAAGAAGGGTGACAAGGTAGTTACAATCGGTGGTATCTACGGAACAGTAAGCGAGATCAAGGAGAACACAGTTCTCATTGAGGTTGACAACAACGTCAAGATACGCGTGAGCAAGCAGGCTCTTGTAAAGGATTTCACTGATCCTGCACAGCAGTAACAGCTGGCACAATCTTCAGGAAAAGATGAGAGATCTGTTCCATAGATTGCTGAAAGCATTGAATATCAGCGGGAGAGATTGGGTCATACTGACCCTGTCTCTCCTCTTGGCATTCAGTGTATGGATGATCCACAATCTCTCGCTGAAGTATAATGCCAACCTAAGCGCCAAAGTCATAGCCGTATGCGGCCTTGACGGACATGAAAATGTATCTGCCGCGAGCGCTGAAGCGTTAGCCAGAGGAAGGGCGACCGGATATAATATCATCGAGGCTAACATCAGGTCGAGAAGGCCTGTAAAGGTTGAATTCAACCCTTCCGTGATGCAGAGGTATGATTCAGAGCGTTTCTTTGTTCCCGGAGACAAGCTCAATGAATACTCCCATCTGATCTTCGGAGAGGATGTGACCATTGACCATTACATCACAGATACGCTGTTTTTCCGTTTCCCGTCTGTAAACCATAAGAAGGTTCCGGTAGTACCGGTATCTATTCTGACCTATAAAGGACAGTATATGCCAAGAGGACCACTTGAAGTTACTCCGGATTCTGTGGTGGTAGCAGGTGAGTCATATCTTTTGGAAAGCGTGAAGCAGGTATATACAGCTCCTATCAGACGTCTGGATATATCTGAGAATGTCAGTGGTCTTGTAGGAATCGAGCCTATAAAGGGGGTCAACATTCAGGCGAAGGAGATATACTACTCTATGGATGTAGCTCGTTATGTTGAGTTTGCATCAGAGTCTCATGTCGAGGCAGTAAACGTGCCGGCGGGTAAGGCATTGATGATCATTCCATCGGTGATGACCCTGAGGATGAGGTGCGAATTCCCACTGTTGGACGATGTTGACGGCAAGCAGACTCTATATGTTGACTATAATGATTTCAAGTCTTCTGTAGGTGGAAATTGTCCGGTAAGAGTAAAGAATCTGCCGAAAGGAGTTCTTTCATATGAGACCGACCCGGTCTCGGTAAGATGTGTGGAGGAGACCAGATAATGAAGGTGCTGGCGGTAACAGGCGGCATCGGAAGCGGTAAGTCTGAAGTTTGTCGTATATTGGCTGAAAACGGCCTGACGCTTCAGTATAATGCTGATTCTCGGGCAAAATGCCTATATCTGGAGTGCCCGGGACTCCTGGATGAGATAGAGATAGCTTTAGGTGGCAGATTCAGAGACAGGGAAGGTAATTTTGTTCCGTCACGCCTTGCTGCAGTCATATTTTCGGATAATGCAGCATTGGAGAAAGTGGAAGCGTTGCTTTTCCCTGAGATGATAAGGGACTTCCACAAGGTAATGGCAAAGGCGGCTGAAGACCAGATAGTGGTTTTCGAGTCCGCGACATTCCTTGAAAAGAAGCAGTTTGATGGCTTTGCAGATATTGTTCTGTTGGTCGATGCATCTTTTGACGTACGTCTTGAGCGTGCATGCAGAAGGGATGGAGCCTCAAAAGAGGCGATTCTGGCGAGGATGAAGAGCCAGAGACTTATGAACGAGCTTTCCGAGGGTCTTGAGGATCCACGTATAAGCTACAAGGTGCGGAATGACGGCACCAGACAGGAACTTGAACGCAATGTTCTTGATGTCCTGGCCCAAATAAGAAATTATTAACGATTAATATATATTGAAATGAAGACTGATCTTACTAAGATTCTGGCGGTTTCTGGCCAGAGCGGACTTTTCCTTTATATTTCAGCAACAAGAACAGGTGCTGTAGTTGAGGCTCTTGCTGACAAGAAGAGAAGCGCAGTTAGTGCTACAAGCAAGATCACATCGCTTGCTGATATCTCTATCTATACTGATGATGAGGAGGTAAAGCTCCAGCAGGTTTTCCTTAACATGAAGGAGGTTCTCGGAGACAATGACGCTCCGTCTGCAAAGTCATCACCAGAGGAACTCAAGGCTCTTTTCGAGAAGGCACTTCCTGATTACGACCGTGACCGTTTCTATGTGTCACATATGAAGAAGGTCGTAGAGTGGTACAACGCCCTCAAGAACTACGCTTCCCTCGATTTCGTAAATCCTGAGGAGGCTGAGGAAGAGGCTGCAGAGTAATCATGAAGAAGCTTCAGACAGTCACCTTGGGCTGCTCGAAGAACAAGGTTGACACAGAACATATCCTTTCCCAGGTGGAACATCTCTATGAGATTGTTCCCGAGGGAGAGGATATTCCCGTTGATACCATATTGCTCAACACCTGTGGGTTCATAGGCGATGCCAAGGAGGAGTCTATCCAGGCAGTGCTTGAGGCTGTTGAAAGGAAGAGGAACGGTGAGGCTGAGAAGGTAATCGTATTTGGATGCCTTTCACAGAGATATGCTTCTGAGCTTCCGGAACTTATACCGGAGGTTGATGCATGGTTCGGAGCGCGTGAGTTCGATCCTGTGATACGTGAGCTCGGAGCCGAGCCTTGCGCCAGGAAGGCTGCTGACCGTTATCTTACCACTCCGTCGCATTATGCGTATCTGAAGATCTCTGAGGGATGTGACCGCAGATGTTCATATTGTGCTATTCCGTTCATCCGCGGACAGCATAAGTCAGTTCCTATGGAAGTGCTGGTGGAAGAGGCTACAAATCTCGCAGCCAAGGGTGTACGTGAGCTGATAATCATAGCACAGGATACAACATATTATGGAATTGACCTGTATCATCGCAGGGCACTTGCAGAGCTTCTCCAGAAGCTTTCTGAGGTAGAAGGAATAGAGTGGATCCGTATTCATTATTCATATCCTGCCTCATTCCCGGAGGATGTGCTTGACCAGATGGCAGACAATCCAAAGGTCTGCAGGTACATGGATATTCCGCTCCAGCATATTTCAGACAAGGTCCTCGACAACATGCACAGACATGTTGACGGGGCATGGACAAGAGAGCTCATCGGCAAGATGCGCGAGAGGGTGCCTGGAGTAGTATTAAGGACAACCATGATCGTTGGCCACCCTGGTGAGGGCAAGAGAGACTTTCAGGAACTTCTTGATTTTGCACAGGAGGCACGATTTGAGCGACTTGGTGCGTTCATGTACTCTGAAGAGGAGGGGACATATGGTGCTGAGAACTTCAAGGACAGCATAACCAAGAAGGTTAAGCAGGAGCGTCTGGACGCACTCATGACACTTCAGAGCGAGATTTCGCTGGCATTTAACAACTCACGTGTAGGATCGGAGATCGATGTGATTGTCGATGATTTCGTTGATGGTGTCTATGTTTGCCGAAGCGAGTTCGAGAGTCCGGAGGTTGATGGTGAGATTCTCGTCAGACATGACTCTTCGGTCATGGGAGATTTGGATCCATATTCGCTTATCGGAGAATTCATCAAGGTCCGTATCATCGGCGCAGATGAGTATGACCTTATAGCAGAACCATTAGAAGTTTGATTATGAGACGTTTGCTTACAATATTCCTTACACTGGCTTTTGTGGCTGTGTCATGCGGCCCTTCAAGGCATGCTATACATATAGAGATGCGTTATCCTTCCAAGTCAGGCCTTGATCTGTCGGGAAAGACAGTATCTGTGGTGTATCTTGAGAATGATGATGAGCAGAGCAATCAGTTCAATGAAGGTGTGGCTGATGCCTTTGCCTATGCTTTGGAGAAGGATTATGGCACAGGTGAGGGTAGTGTAGGAATATATAGGATGCGTGTTGAAGATGGAGCGGATTATTCCGATAGCGATTTCATGTTAGGTCTTCTTGTAGATACGGATGCAGACGTGGTTTTCCTCTTTGATACGTTGAAGTTCGGACCAACCTTAAACGATGGCAGCACTCAGTTTACCATGGCTCTATATACCTTTGACGGCATGGATAAGGATGAGAAGGTGCGCACCTATAAAGGGACCAGTAATGCAGTCTTGGCTGACGGAGCTGCCAAGTCCGGAACAACAGTAGCATCCTCTTTCACGTCACAGTGGAAGAACGAGCAGTTCAGCCTCATGTACTTTGATAATGAGAAGTGGTACAAGGCTTTGGATAGTGCAGAAGCATATGACTGGAAAGGAGCTATTGACATGTGGCTGGCACTCATGTCTTCTAACGATCCTCTACGACGCTCATGCGCGGCCTACAACATAGCGACGGCATGCTTCATGCTGGCCGACTACGACCTCGCCGCTGAATGGCTCGACTACTCTGATAAAGTCAACAAGCTCACGCATTCAGATAATCTCAGAAAGCGTATAAACGAAAGAAAGAAGTCTTAACCGACTTCTTTCTTTCGTTGTTGGGTCTCCTTCTGCCGTGAAGTCTTATTCTCCCTTCTTCACTGGGTCACATGTCAGACCCACTCCTAACTTCTTGAAGATCTTTCGGTCTACTTCGCTGAGCATCACTGTCGAGTGTACCTGGCAACCGTCGAACTTAGGAAGCTGCTCAAGTGCCTTGCGGCAGTTCTCATCTTGATTGCTGAGCATCGAGAGGGCCACAAGCACCTCGTCAGTATGTAGTCGAGGATTGTGTCCATGCAAGAAGTTTACCTTGGTTCTCTGGATCGGTGCAATCATATTTTCAGGAATGAGTTGTGTGTCGTGCTTGATTCCAGCGAGGTATTTGGTCGCATTAAGGATAAGCGCGGCACTCGGGCCTAGGAGCGGGCTTGTGCGAGAGGTGATGATGAAGCCGTCCTGCAGCTCGATGGCTGCACATGCAACGCCTTCCTTTTCCTTTCTCTCACGTGCAGCAACAGTGGTCTTGCGATATTCTGTAGTTACCTTTGCCTGCTTCATGATGAGTGCGATCTTGTTTACCTCGTTCTCGTTGTCTCCGTTTGTTGCAAGACGTCCAAGGGCAGAGTAGTAGCGTCTGATGATCTCGTCGCGTGCAGCGTTGCAGCATACATCCTCGTCGCTCATACAGAATCCGATCATGTTCACACCCATATCTGTAGGGGATTTGTATGGATTCTCTCCGTAGATGCTCTCGAAAAGGGTGTTAAGTACAGGGAAGATCTCTATGTCTCGGTTGTAGTTTACAGCAATCTCGCCGTATGCCTCAAGATGGAACGGATCGATCATGTTAAGGTCGTTCAGATCGGCTGTGGCAGCCTCGTATGCGAGGTTTACAGGGTGCTTGAGCGAGAGGTTCCATACAGGGAAGGTCTCGAACTTTGCATATCCGGCCTTGATATTGCGTTTGTTCTCATGGTAGAGCTGACTGAGGCATACTGCCATTTTTCCACTGCCCGGTCCTGGTGCAGTCACCACAACGAGAGGTCTGCTGGTCTGAACGTAGTCGTTCTTTCCGAATCCCTCTTCGGAATCAATCAAGGCTACATTGTTAGGGTAGCCTTCGATAGTGTAGTGGTAATAAACCTTGATGTCCTTTCTTTCAAGGCGCTTTCTGTATGCGTCGGCACTTGCCTGGCCATTATAGTGTGTGATCACAACGCTGCTGACGAAGAGGCCGATGTTTTCGAACTCTTCGCGTAGACGGAGGACGTCCTCGTCGTATGTGATTCCAAGATCTCCACGGACCTTGTTCTTTTCAATGTCAAGAGCGCTGATAACCATGACGATCTCAGCCTCCTCCTTCAACTGGAGAAGCATATGAAGTTTGCTGTCGGGCTTGAAGCCAGGCAGCACGCGGCTGGCGTGATTGTCGTCGAATAACTTGCCTCCGAACTCGAGGTAAAGCTTGTCACCGAATTGAGCGATGCGTTTCTTGATCTGCTCAGACTGTATCTTAAGATACTTATTATTGTCAAATCCCATTTTCATAACGGGATACAAAGATAACCAATCTTGTGCTAGTCTGCAAGACTAAATCTTAAAAAAGTTCGGTTGCAAACTTACAGTCTGACGCCGGCTCCGAACATGAGATTGTGGGCATAGTTCACCGAACCGAGACGGTATCCCATGGTGACGAACAGCCTCTGCGAAATGAATGCTTTCAGGTTATAGGTGGTGTAGAAACCCTTGAGGTCGTTCGCCTTGGTCAGGACATTGTATCCTGCGCCGATGTTTATGGAGAAGTATGGCATTGTGAGCTCGGCTTTCGCTGATACTCCGCATGCTGTCTGCTTTATGAGCGGGAGATTTGAGGTTTCTCTGTTCATGTCTGCGCTCCTGTCCATCATGATGTCCAGTCCCGGACCTACGCTGAAGTACCTGTTAAGCCTGTAGAGCGGATTGAAAGTCAGTCCAGCAACTGCATGCGGTTCGTTGATGAGCTGCAGCTTGCCCTCATGGATGTACCTGTCAGCTCTCCATGCGCCATATATGAATATGTCGTATGACATCCTTTCGGCCGGTTTCTGTTTCTGCAGTTCAGGTTCGCCTTGGATCAGCAGTTTGCCGGGAGCCTTCTCCCAATTGATGTCTGTGTCTTTTATGGTATCGCATCCGGTACTCTTCCATGTTACTCCCAATCTCAGACCGACTGTGTTTGCTCCTCCGTTCGGAAATGTGGTGTCGCCATTAGAGAAGTGTGTATACTCCGGTCCAAATGAGATATCGTATTTAGGGCTGACATGCCATGTGAGCGGAAGTCCGACATTTATGTAGATGTTCCATCTTGAGCCTACCACTTCATTGACCTTCCATCCGTATGACGCTCCGAGGTTCCACTCATAGTCAAGTGAGATGCTTTTCCCAAGGTCTGCCAAGCGGCTTCCCTGAAACAGATACATTATTACAGGTGTACCTACTAGATCGTGGCTGAAGAATGAGTGAGCAGCAATTCCAACTCCTTGATACGTAGTAGGGTAGAGCTGACCTAACCTGCTATCCGGACTGAGGCTAAAACTGTATTTCAGATGGGCCGATGCGGCATACGGCACAGCCTTGCCCATATCATTGTACCCTCTGTAGAATCCATGTGTCGGCATATTCAGAACTGGTCTCACTTCCGCGCTCACTCTGTGACTCACCTTATTGTCTGCCCCAGCATTCACAGCTGTTGCACAAAGAGTCATCAGGCTGATGATATATGTCGCAAGGTGTCTATTCTTCATATCGTGCAAAGATAGCAATTCTATGCTTTTCTATGGAAACAAAAAAAGAGTGACAGCCGTATGGCCATCACTCTATATGAATATAGGTAGAACAGTAAGCCGGTTTCTGTTTTATCTTGTCATTTATCTTCTCGATCTACCCCCCGGAAAAGAGCGGGCAGCCCTTTTGCCCTTGCGGGCGTTCCGGTATACATGATCTTTCTGGTCCTGGTGCCGTCACCACCGTATGTCGCCACACGATGTCGTAAGCTCTTACCTCACGGTTTCACCCTTGCCCTTGCGGGCGGTTTGTTTTCTGTTACGGCATTCATAAGATTACTCCCATCTGTGCTTTCCACAGCAGGTTGCCCTTTCCAGTCCGGACTTTCCTCACCTTTCGGCGCGACAAGTCATTCTACCTATATTTTTTATCAAAAATATTCTGTCTTAACCCCCTGTCATTCGTTTCACTCATGACATCCCCCTGTCAGGGGGAACTTCGGCCCTACCCGGGCCGGGATTATAAATAGCCTCGGTTATTTATAACCCAGCTTGCGCTCGATCTTATCGTTTTCGCGGTCGAGGCGCTCGACTTCCTTGCGGAGCGCTGGGGTTATGTCTTCGCAATGCTTGTGGCATTGCATTGATTTCGAGTACATTCGACCGATGCAGAAGTTGCTGTGTGTACAGCCGCTGCAGTGGTTCTCGTCAGCCTGCATCTTGTTCACGAAGTCTGTGTCTTCGAGCACGGCGCGTCCCATCTGGATCATAGGGAAACCCTTCTCGATAGCCTCGTCAGCGCTCTTGCGGTCTGTCACGCCGCCCACGTAAGTGAACGGGAAGTCCGGCATCGCTTCACGGAACTTCAACGCATCCTCCATGAAAAAGAGCTTCTTGAACGGCACTGCAGGAGCTACAATCTTACCTCCGAGCAGCACGCCGAGCTTAAGCCACCATTTGCTCCATGGGAAGTAATGCACGATTGCCTTTACGGGGAACTGTCCGCGCATGACGTACTGTGGGTGGCGGCTTACAAAGCCTCCAGACAATACTATGGACTCGATTCCGAGGTTACGCAGTTCCTTTGCCACTTCAATAAGTTCGTCTGTCTCCTGGCCGCCCTTGAATCCGTCGCGGGTGTTCAGTTTCGCGAAAAGGGCAACCTTGCCTTTTCCTGCTGCAACAGCCTTGCTCACGCACATCTTCATGAACCTCATTCGGTTCTCCAAGTTTCCTCCGAACTCGTCACGCCTCTTGTTTGTGTACGGCGAGAGGAACTGTGAGATCAGGTATCCATGTCCAGCGTGAATCTCAATCGCATCAAAACCTGCCTCGATGGCAAGCTCTACAGCTTTTCCGTATGCGTCTGCAACCTCATTGATCTGCTCAATGTTCATCTTCTGGACGAATGTGGGTGAGTACAGGTTGAACCCACGGCTTGCACCGTAAGGCATACATCCGCAGATCGAGCGGTGGGACATGTTTCCGCAGTGGCCCAGCTGGATCGATGCCTTGGCCCCTTCGGCATGGATTGCGTCAGTGAGTTTCTTCAGCTCCGGAACAATTTCCTCACGCATCCAAAGCTGGTTTTCAAACGAAAGTCCGCTCTGACAAACGGCAGCGTATGCTACCGTAGTCATTCCGATACCGCCGCGTGCCACTGCTGTGTGGTAGTCAAAAAGCTCCTTTGAAGGTCTCTGACCAGGGCACATCGCTTCAAAAGCCGCAGATCGTACGGTTCTGTTCCTCAGCTCTATCGGGCCGATCTTATATGGTGTAAACAATTCGCTCATTACCAGATGAATGGTATAATATGTTTTTTGCCAAGCTTGCTGTATTCCTCTCCAAACTCATTTACGTACTTCTCTGTCAACGACTTGGCGCGTGGACCGAGGTTTGCGAAGGTCCATACGGCGAAGAGAAGTCCGGCAGGTGACCAAGTCAGAATGGCATAGCCTATCCATTCGGTAAACTCTCCAAAGTAGTTTGCAGATGTTACGTATTTATAAAATCCCTTGCGGGGGATATAATGCTTTGTATCACCTGGCTTGCGCAGGTTGCGGATCACATGGTCAGAGTGCAGGTTGATTGCCATTCCTGCAAAGAACACTATTGTTCCGATGATGAACTGAGGGCTCCAGAGCCACTCGGTTCCATACATGCCTGCCGGTGCTTCGCCATATAGCCATCCTGCAATCAGATATGCATTCAATGTGTTGAATACCAGTCCCATCAGCATTATGGCAATCGGCATGGTGCTCTTTCCTCGCATCATCAGTGGGAAGATGAACGACCTCTGGAAGTAGTGCAGGAGGTAGAATCCAGCCATAATGTAGAGAACAGCCTTTGAGTTGCCTGTATCAGCTCCGGAAAGTGCGAACCTTATGGTGTAATATAGCAGGAAGATGAATGCGGGTGCCTCCATGAGGACCCATGCAGTCTTGTTTCCTATCTTCGGCCCCCAGTTCGAGGTTGATAGATAGCCGTATCCGGCCTTAAAGAAGAATAGGGCAACGAAGACGATCACCGCCATCACTGCCATGCATGCCATTATGATATAATATGTATTCATATCATCAACCTCAAATCTACGTCGCGCAAAGGTAATCAAAATTTGATTAGCTTTGTCAGATTAGGATTTTTTGTCTACTTTTGTCGGTGTTTTAGAGCAAAATAGAACAATATGAGGTTAATTCTTTCAATACTTGTGTCACTTATACTTATCTCTTGCGGGCCGGCCGAAGTCAGGGAGTATAAGGCAGAGGTTGTAGCTGAATATCCTCATGATGTCGAGTCTTATACCCAGGGACTTTTCTTCCAGGACGGACAGATGTATGAGAGCACAGGACTGCATGGCAAGTCCACTTTCCGTAAGGTGGACATGCAGACTGGCGAGGCTTTGGAGAAGATTACCTTTAACGAGAAATACTTCATTGAAGGTTCCGTAATGTTCAAGGACAATCTTTATGTGCTTACCTGGGAGAGCCGAGCGGCTTTTGTATATGATGCCAATACATTGGAATTCAAGACTTCATGGAAATATCCACGTGAAGGCTGGGGCATAACAACAGACGGAAAGCAGCTTATCGCATCGGATGGTTCATCCATGTTATATTTCATGGATGAGAATTTCAAGGTTGGCCGCAAGGTTGTGGTTAAGTTGGAAGACAGACCTGTACGTTGGCTCAATGAACTTGAATACATCGACGGAAAGATATGGGCGAATGTCTATACTACCGACGAGATAGTCATGATCAATCCTAAGGACGGCCGTGTAGAAGGAGTAATTGACTGCCACGGACTCCTTCCCGACAAGCTCCGTGCTGTGGGCACTGACGTCTTGAACGGAATTGCTTATGACTCCAGGACCGGAAAGATTTATCTGACCGGCAAGAACTGGCCTAGATTGTATGAGGTCAGAATAATAGAGAAGAAGTAATATAAAATACTTGCAGGGGTGCCACGGGTGACCGAGGCTGAGATCATACCCATGAACCTGATCCGGATAATGCCGGCGTAGGGACGCATAATCTCATTGTATATGTGCGCATGTGCGCCATGTCTGCCCCTTGCATAAATGTGCATACATTATGCGAGGTTTTTTGTTTTTAGCAGCGCTTTGTTCGCTGATCCCTTTTTCCGCACAAGGTGCGGAGAAAGAAGCGGCTCTCTCCGGTAATGAGGAGAAGGTCGAGAGATTGGACAGTGTCGTCGTCTCAACATCACGCGCAGGCAGGAATACGCCTGTGACATTCACGATGGTCGGCAAGGAGGAACTCCGCCGCGCCAATCCTCTCAACTCACTTCCTATGAACCTTGGCCTTCAGCCTTCGGTGATCTCACTGAATGAGGGCGGTACAGGTCTTGGATACTCCAAGATGACGGTACGTGGTACAAAAGGTTCGCAGATCAATGTGACTCTTAATGGAATAACTCTGAATGATGCGGAGTCTCAGGAGGTCTTTTGGGTAAACATCCCAGCCTTGTCGTCTATGATTTCAAGTGTCCAGCTACAGCGCGGACTCGGCACCTCTGCCAATGGCGCCGGTGCCTTCGGCGCAAGTATAAACATGAGCACTGCGGCCGTAGGTGCAGATCCATTCGCTTCCGCCGAGATGGCTTTGGGCTCATATGGAACCTATATAGGTTCGTTTGCTGCAGGTTCCGGATTGTTGGATTCGGGAGTCTATTTCAATGCCGCATATTCTCGTGGAATGACAGACGGATATATCCGCAATGCCTTTGCCGATGTGCATTCTGCAATGGCGGTGCTTGGCTGGATGAATGACCGTAATTCCTTGCGTCTGACATGGCTCATGGGATCTCAGCGCACAGGAATCACATGGGAGGGCATAAGCCCGGAGATGTATGCGGTTGACCGTCGATATAATCCTGCTGGAGAGTATTATGATCAGTTCGGCAATGTGCATTATTATGATAATGAAACAGATAACTACGCTCAGCATCACCTTCAGCTGAACTATACACATGCGTTTACAGACCAGCTCGCATGGAGCACGACATTCAATTATACCCGTGGTGACGGGTATTATGAGAATTATAAGGCAGGGAAATCCTTCTCGAAGTACTTGATGCCGGATCCTGTGGTTGACGGAGTGACTTATGATGAGGGGGACTTCATAACCAAGGAGGCGCTGGCGAACGATTATTTCGTGCTGAGTTCCGATCTCCGTTATGCTTCTGAAGTTCTGACTCTGACAGGAGGTATCAATCTCTCACGTTATGACGGTGACCATATCGGTTCCGTACTATGGAGCAATATACTCGGAGATTCCTTTGATTATGACAACCATGAATGGTATCTCAACCGTGGTCTGAAGCATGAGGCAAACGCTTTTGTTCGTGGGGAAGTGCTTTGCTTTGATGGCTTTACTGCGTTTGCTGATCTTCAATACAGGGGAGTATGGCTCTCAATGGCTGGACCGGAGGATGACGGTGTGTTGTTGGATCATAAGGATAACTGGCAGTTCTTCAATCCGCGTGCAGGTCTTTCATACCGCTGGAGTCCTTCGTCCCGCGTGTATGCATCTGCGGCTCTGGGACATCGTGAGCCGGGCCGAAGCGACATCAAGGAGCTGATTCTGGATGCCAACAAATCTATTGAGGCCGGCGTGGCTTCACGTGGAGTGGATATCCGACCAGAGAAGATGTTGGATATCGAGCTCGGCTACGAGTATGTAGGAGAGCGTTTCTCGTTGGCTGCAAACCTTTATATGATGGAGTATTGGGATATGCTCATAGAGACTGGAAAGCTTACTGATGTGGGTTATGCGGTCAAGGAAAATGTGCCTCGCAGCTGGCGCCGCGGAGTGGAGTTTGCCGCTTCTTGGGAACCTCTTTCATGGCTTCAGGTGGGCGGAAATATGACATTGTCTACCAATAAGATAAAAGCCTATACTGCGTACTATGAAATGTATGACAACATGAACGATTGGAACTTCCTTGGACAGCACACAGTGGATTTCAGAAATACAGATATCCTCATGTCTCCGTCCCTTGTCGGCATGGCTTCCGCCACGTTCCGCCCGTTCGTTTCCTCTGTCGGTTCTCTCAGTTCTGCCTATCTGACATTGAACGGTAAATATGTGGGTCGCCAGTACTATGACAACACATCATCAGACGAGCGTGCCATCCCGGCTTATTTCGTGGCTGATATGGCAGTCGGTTATAGTGTGCCTTTGAGAAAGTTCCTTGGCTTTGTTCGTGATGATAGGGAAGGCTCTCTGACCTTCAGCTTCCACATCCACAATATCTTCAATCATAAGTACTATGCAGATGCCTGGCTGTGGCGCGCCTATTTCCAGCAGGATGATCTCTACTACTCCGAGACCGGACTCTATCCACAGGCTCCTCTCAACATCATGTTCAAGGTTACGCTGAACATTTAAGGGAATGACGTAAATTTAATCCGTAGAAAAGGGCATTTCGTAAAGCGCAAAGGGCACTTCATAAATGGAGGGTGAAATCACTTGGAATCTATATTCCGTTTGTTCAATTTTGTCTCACGATTCATCATTTCACTTTTATAATTTATGAAGAAGATCCTTTGCACTTTAGCTGTTTTATTGGGCGGTTTTCTGTTGATTTCGAACATGAAACCTGCTGATTTTGATGACAAGGTAACCGAACTTGCATCCTATTGTAACTCTCATGGATATAATGCCAATTACGGTATCCTGGTTGACTATGGAAGGACTATATTATCCAGACGATTCTATCTCGTTGACCTGAAGACGGGCGACGTTGTAATGAGGAGTCTGTGCGGACATGGGTGTGGCAACGGGAGCAGCATCCTTAAAGTAGAACTTAGCAATGTCCCTGGCAGTCACTGCAGTTCGCCTGGACATTACAGGATCGGTTTAAAGCGTAAGATGTACTCACGTGACGCTATGGCCTTTGAACTCGATGGCCTTGACAAGACTAACTCAAACGCTCGTTCAAGATCGATCCTTCTACATGAGTCCGAATGGCTGATCAGTCATGGATGCGTGACGTTACGTCCGGATAGATTCAAGAAAGTTGCTGAAATACTGCAGACTCAGCCTAAAAATGTGGTTATGTGGGTATATGTATAATTTGTTAACTTTGTAACGATATGAAGCGATTTTTTAAGACTGTAATCATTACCATCGGAGTAGTAATTCTGATAGGCTTCCTGATTCCTGAGAGAAAGGCTATGCCATGCTGCACTCCGGCAGACTATAACCATGAGAGCTTCTGGCATTGGCCGTGGACCAGAGGTACAGCAGGATGTCCTCATACTGGTGTGGATATCTTTGGAAGGGTAGGGGCTCCGGTGTCTTCTCAGACCGGCGGTCTCGTAATCTATGCCAAAGAAATGCCTGGCAAAGCAGGCAAGAGCGTGTTTGTGCTCGGACCTAAGTGGAGGATCCATGAGTATCTCCACCTTAACACTGTCGACTGCTCGGTAATGGATTTTGTCAAGCCTGGCGAACTGATCGGCACGCTAGGAAAGTCCGGTAATGCAGCTTCGACCCCTGCACATGTTCATTATGGCATCATTACTCCGATTCCATACGTGTGGAAGGCGTTCTCTAATGAGGGCACATGTAATCCGCCGAAACGCTTCAACTGGCGCCTGATGTTCTGGCTTGACCCTGCCGACCATCTCCCAAGATAATATCGTAATCATGTGATAATATGTATTGGTCAATCGCCTTGAAGCATTGTGCGATCTTCTGTCTCGTGACAGTTGTGCTGGCAGTTCTACTCACAGGAATACTGAAATGGAGAAAGAAGCGGGTTGTATTATCCGCCATCGCTCTGATGTTTTTCGGGTGTGTCGCAATCTGTGGCTTCAGAATCTATGGATACCTGAATCCTATCTTGGACACCAGTGCGGAACATGCAAACTACAGTTCCCATTTCAATGATGTGCAGAAAACACAGATTGTTGCAGCCAGAAAATATGGCATTGAACCCTTGAAGGACAGGAGCCAGACTGAACCCTTGATAAAGGATGGGACCCTTAAGCGAGTGAACAGCTGCAGATCTTATCAACTTGCTCCGATGGGACATTCCATACCATATCTGACAGAGAATGCTGCCATTCTTCTTAATCGCATCGGTCAGAATTTTAAAGACTCACTGGATGTCAAAGGTATAAGCAGCCACAGGATTGTCGTCACTTCCATCTTGCGCACGGACGCCGATGTGGCAAGACTGATGAAGAACAATTCCGTCGCAGTTAAGAACTCTGCGCATAGACATGCTACAACTTTCGATATCTCATACACTCAGTTCGTGCCTGATGGTGTTTTGACAAGGTCAAATAGAAATGAACTGAAAGCTGTACTGGCGGAGGTTCTCCGCGATCTGCGTGATGACAGGCAGTGCTATGTCAAATACGAGAAAAGCCAACATTGCTTCCATATAACGGTAAGAAGATAAACATGAGTAAAAGAATAATAATCTGGGGAATAGTCTGCCTCGTGGTGCTGTCCTGCGGTGTCATAGGGTATAGGTATGCCAATAAGATGTGCAAGGAGTATTTGGGTAAACCTTTGACATTCAGTCTGGTCAAAGAACATTTGGATGGTATGACTCAGGGTGCTGTCCTGCCCAAAGGTAATTGGAGCTATGGAATAGATATCTCGCACCATCAACCTATCATCAGATGGAACCGACTGAAGATTCATGTCGATGAGAATGGCAGGACGGTTTGGAGGAAAGCCAAGGCTGTGAGATCTGAATCTATCGATTATGTATTCATGAAGGCGACCGAAGGCGAAACTTTCAAGGATTGGAGGTTCCGCGGAAGGTGGAAGAAGGCGAAAAGGGCAGGCATAAGTCGTGGTGCATATCATTTCTTCAGACCAGGCAAGAGCGCATTAAGTCAGGCTCAGAACTTCATTGGTCAGGTCGGAAAGCTGGATGAAAATGATCTTCCTCCTGTGCTGGATATCGAGAAGATGGACGAGTGTTCGGTAGAAACCCTTAACGAACGTGCTCTCGAATGGCTCAGGATAGTCGAGAAGCATTACGGAAGAAAGCCGATAGTCTATGCTAATCCTTATTATCTCAATAATGTGATCGATTCCAGGATCACGCAGAATTATCCGGTTTGGGTAGCGAATTACAAAGTAAACAGACCTTCTTATGGAAGATGGCATTATTGGCAGTTTTCAGACAGAGCCTTGGTCAGAGGAGCTGGCTCTGTAGACTTGAATGTCAAGCCTAGGTAAGTACATTTTTTACTGGTAATTTGATACCTTTGCAACATGTTAAGATTTATATATAAAATATGTTTGCGTCTGGTGATCGCTTTTGTGGCGCTGAGTGTCACTTGGGTGCTGCTTTATAAGTGGGTGCCGGTGAAGTGGACTCCGCTGATGCTAAAGCGAAGTGTGCAGAATTCAAAAGTGGAGAATTATCGGAATGTCCGCACTTGGGTAGAGATAGAGGATGTGGCTCCTGTCATGGTGCGTGCAATCTTAGCATCAGAGGATGGAAGGTTCATGGAACATGGTGGCTTCGACCTGCAGGAACTCCGCAAGATGAAGCGTGAGCATAAGACTAAAGGCAAGAAGATCCGCGGATGTAGCACGGTAAGTCAGCAGGTTGCAAAGAACTGCTTTACTTTCTGCGGGAGAAGCTGGTGGAGAAAAGGATTCGAGACCTATTATACATTCCTGATAGAACTGCTATGGAGTAAGAAGAGGATCATGGAGGTTTACCTGAACATTGCTGAGATGGGGCCTGGAGTCTTTGGAGTAGAAGCGGCGTCCAGGAAATATTTCAATCGTAGTGCAGCAAAGCTGACGACACATCAGGCGGTTTCAATGGCATGTGTGCTCCCTAATCCATTGAGGCGCAATCCAAAGACGGTCAGTCAGACCAACAAGACCAAATACAATACGACATACAAACGGACTCAGCAGACCGCCTATCCGTTCAAATAATGCAAAAAAGGGGATGACTAATTTAGTCAGCCTCTTTTCGTTATCAAATCCCGTTTTCATACGGAATGCAAAGAAAACTTTTCTCTGATGACTCTGCAAGAGGAAAATAATATTTTTTAGCCCTTCTCATTGGCCTTTTGCCCGATATATTGGCTCGGGCTCATGCCGAATATTTTCTTGAACCTGATGGTGAAGTACTTAGGTGAACTGAAACCGAGTTCGTATGATACATCCGATATATTATGTCCTCCGTCGCAAAGGAGCCTTACTGCATGTTTCATACGGATGTTTTCTATGAATTCGCGAGGGGAATAGCCTGTTATGCCTTTGACTTTCCGTGTGAGCAGGCTTTTGCTCATATGCATCTCTTCGCAAAGGAACGGAACGCTGATTTCAGGCTCCAATATGTGCTCCTGTATAACTTCTATAAGTGAATTAAGGAAGTCTGCATCCTTATCTGTTTTAGCTATGCTTTCTGTACTGTCGATGGTCTGACTGAATTTCTTGCGCAGCAATCTTCTGTTTTCCAGTAGATTATGACACTTTGCTTCGAGTAATTCTATGGAGAATGGTTTTGGAATGAATTCGTCAGCTCCGACATTGATGCCTTCCAGATTGTTTGATACGGAGGTATGTGCTGTAAGAAGTATGATAGGAATATGGCATGTTGAGAAGTCCTGGCGCAATTTGCTGCACAGGCTCAGTCCATCCATTACTGGCATCTGTACGTCACTTATGATTATATCCGGCTGAAGCGCTTGGGCTTTCTCAATACCCTCTGCCCCGTCTGATGCTTCTGTTACCTCATATTTATCTTCAAAAATAGATACAAGAAGTCCTCTCATCTGGAAGTCGTCTTCAATGATCAGCATTTTATATCTTTCTTCATTGAGAGCATCCTTTGTCTGCCTGACATTATCATTTATCGGTACAGAGTATCTTTCGACAGTCATGGTGCTGTCAGCCCTGAATATGCGTTCGTCGTCAACATACCAGGAATTTCCCATAGGAATGCTGATGGTGAATGTCGCACCGCCGTCCGGATTGTTTTCGGCAGAAATCTTTCCATGATGAAGGTCAATTATACCTTTACACAGTGCCAGTCCGATACCTGTACCCTGCGTATTGCGTATGTTACCTTTGTTCTTCTTTTCCTGGTAGAAAGGGTTGAATATCTTGTCCAGCGCTTTTTCCGCTATTCCGCAGCCTGTGTCGGATATGGAGACGGTAGCATCATATATTCCCTTTCCTTTTCTGATCGTCTTCAGGTTCATTTCGATTGAGCCTCCGTCAGGAGTGAACTTGAATGCGTTAAGAAGAAGGTTGTATATCACTTTCTGCATCTGAGTGGCATCCATGACAACCGGAACCTTTGTAGCCGGCAGTTTCAGGGATAACGAAATGTTTCTGTAATTGGCATATTGTGCAAATGACTCCTTGTTTTCGAGAAGGAATTCGCAGAGGTCATAGTCAGAAACAGTCAGGTTGGAATATCCCTGATTCTGTTTCTCAAAGTCAAGAAGATTTGATACGATTTCCTGCATCTTCTGAGTATTGCTCCAGGCATTACGTAAGTCTTTGTCCAGATGTGAGTTCTGAGGATTTCTCAACATCAGTTCAAGTTGTGCACTTATAAGAGTAAGTGGAGTCCTAAGTTCATGCGACAGGTTTATGAAGAATCGTATCCTGTCTTTGTTGTCTTTCTCCTTGTCTTTTAGTTGCTGTGAAAGAAGTAGTTTCGAATATGTCGCATTGAGGATGTAGAAGCAGATGCCGGCACATATCAATATGTAGAGTATGATTGCAGGGATCGAGGCGTACCATGCTGGAGCCACCTTGATGTCCAATGACGTGTATGTGAAATCAGGTTTGCTGATATTGTCCGTAGATCTTATTTCAAAGCGATATTTTCCAGGTGACAGGTTAGTATATACTACAGGAGTATTAGGCGTGAATCTGGTCCATAGCTGGTCCATTCCGTGCATCCTATATTCATATAGTACTGGTGTGATGTCTGAATAATTGAATGTGGCAATTTCAAACGAGATGTTTCCTTGGTTGTGCTTGAGTTTGAGGGACTGCATATAAGGAAGAGGCTTGTCGCTTTTCTTGCCCAACGCCATCTGGTTATTGATGTACAGTTTGTCAAGTATAGGGGAGTATGAATGTGTCGGGAAATATATCCTGTCCGGATTCATCATCACCATGCCATCAGTACCACCGACCCATATGTCTCCGTTCCTTCTCTCGATGATCTGACCTTCTCGCGCCGAACTGAGTGAGAGTCCGTTGAGAGTATTGAAATTCAGGCATTTGTCCGCTCGGACATCAATTATTGACAAGCCGGTGCGGGAACCGACAACCATTCTGTTGTTGCCGATACATCTGACAAGATATGTATAGTTGTCAGCCAATCCAATGCTTGTGTTGTCAAATCTTTTCAAAGAGTCGTTTGACAGACGTATTATTCCGTAGCCGATAGTTGCAACATAGATATCACCGTTATCAGCAATGTCAATACCTGCGCACTGCATGTTGCCGAGTCTTTCTTCATGCATCATGCCTTCCGTTTCGCTGTATATCCATAGTCCGTTACCTCCGATCAAAAGCTTGCCGTCAGCTCCTGCAGACATCGTAAAGACCATGCTTTCGTACCCTTTGAGGTGTCTGGATATCTCCTTTTCCTCATTTGGGCTGAATTTATATATGCCTTTGTCGGTTCCGATATACATCTGCCCATTCATCACTGTAATGTCATAGATGCTACGGGTCGGTGTCGAGTCTTTTTCGCTTCTGAATCTATATGTCTGCCATTTCCTATCAGAAATATTATAGCTGTAAAGTCTTCCAAAATAATCTCCAAGCCACAATATGTCGTTTTTGTTGTCGTACCAGGCGGTTTTCAGCTTTTTATCGGCAGTGTCATTGATGAGATTGTATTTTCCGGATTTATTGTCAATTCTGAAAACCCCATAATGGTCGGTTATTACCCAGATGTCTCCTCTTCTGTCCTCAATCATGGCGTTGATCAGTCTTATACTGATGTCGGAAGGTGGAATGATTGATTTGAAAGGGTTGTTTTCCACTTCGCATATATAGGCTCCGCTATAAAATGTTCCTATCCAGATATTGCCGGTACGGTCACGCAGAAGTGAGCAGATCGAGTGGCCTTCCGGTGCGTATGAGGACTCGGTGTGGCACTGGCCGTCTTCCGATATGATGAAGAGTCCGTCCAGAGTGCCTACATATATCTTTCCGTCTGCATCTTCACAGAATGTACGGGCATTTCTGATCGGCTTGCCACCCTTCGGGTCATCTGTCCTGATGTGAGATCTGATGAAGCTGTATTCTTTTGTAATGATTGTTATACCTTTTTCCTTCAAGCCTATCAGTATGTTACCTCTTGAGTCATTGAATATGGAGCAGATATTGTCTTTTGTGTCAAAGGCCTTTTCACATGTGCCCTCTGGTGCAATTCTGTATAATCCGTCGGATGTCGTACCGGCGAGCAGATCCCCGTTAGTGCTTCTTGATATTGCTGTGATATTTCCGGAACCTTCGGGAAGGTCGGCCAGGTGGGTTACGACATTGTTTTTGAAATTATATATGCTTCCTTTCGCCCCGATCCATAATATGTCCTCTTCTGCATAATAGATACTCTGTGATATGTTTATACCCTGTGGCGTCAGTTTTTCAGGAACTGATGAATCCAGGTTGAATTGTAATATGCATGTTACAGCGGGTATATAGAACCTGTCCTTTCCGTTACCTATGATCGTGCTCATAGGAAGAGGGCCGTGAACAAACTCCAGGGACTGGCCGTTATATCTGCATATGCCATAATTGGTGTTCATCCACAATGCTCCCAGTCCATCCTGATATATGGAATATATTGAACCGTTTTCGATTGACTGCAGACTGGAAGGTCTGGTGTAGTTGGTTCCGGCATTTGCTGCAAGGGCAAATACGGTCGTCATCAGAAGCGATATGAGGGTTTTTCTCATCACGGTGTAATTTTCTGCTAATGTAACTAAAAACTTAAATCAAAAAAAACCTGTGCACAAAAGTACCCTTTAATAGGCACAATCTTACCCGTATGGCCTTGATGCCTTATGCTAAATTTGCAGAAAATGATATATTTGCATTAATAAATAGAACCTATGAAATTTTCTAAATCATTTATTCTCTTTCTCTTGTCAGTTTTTTCTGTGCTTTCCTGTTCAAAGCATGTGCAAGATACTGATTTTCAATCTGGAAACACTATCAGGATATCAATGCCCGAGAGCTTTGGCACGAAGGTGAGCATGGGGGAGCAGACCGGCAATTCCATTTCGCAGGTCTGGAACTCCGGTGATCGTATAGCTGTTGTTCAGGGACGTGGAACAGAGTCGATGAAATTGTCTGTCTATGCTCTTATCGGTGAAGGTGGAACATCGTCCGGAGAATTTGAATTTGTTTCCGGAAATGCTGATGTAAGCGGTGAGGTAGACGTGGTCTATCCCGTAGAAGCGGCCTATGGCTCTTCGATTCCTCATATGCAGGAATACATAGAGGGAAATTACGATGCAAAGTCGGTGTTTCTGTCGTGTCATTTAGAAAACGGAATCGGCGAGGAGGATATAGTCCTTGAAAATGAAACTGCGTTGCTTTGTCTTCGATATACAGGTGAGCAGTCTGAGAAAATTGCTCGAATCAGGGTCAAGATAGAGACTGCGGACGGTCAGTATGATATATATGTGCTCAGAGTCAAGCAGAATTTATCTCTTTCATCAGAGGCTTCTGATTTTTATATCTCGATACCTGCCGTATCCCAGGCAAGTGATGTGATTTTCGAGACTGTTCTTGCAGACGGTTCTACGATGAGAATCGAATCTGAAGACAGGATTTTCGAGGCAGGAAAAGTTTACAGGTTTCCGGTAGTGGATTTTGAAAAGAATGCTGACAGTTCTGATGAGCAGGATGGATATGATGTCTATCTGTGCATCGGACAGTCAAATATGGCGGGTAGAGGCGAGATCCTGTCAGATGATTATGGCGTCAAGGACGGCATTTATCTTCTTGATGGTGATGGTATGGTTGTTCCTGCGTCAATCCCGTTCAATATCTATTCGACAATTCGCGGAAGAACTGCTTCGCAGCGTTTCGGTCTGCATAATGTCTTTGCTGATGAGATATATGCTTACACTGGAAGGAAAATACTTCTTGTCGTAAATGCAAGAGGTGGTACATCCATTCCAAGCTGGCTTAAAGGAGCAGCTCCGGTAATACGCAGTGAAGCTCGCAATGATGAGGAGGAATTATGGGGTCAGGAAGTTCCGGGATTTTATGATGAGGCAGTCAGAAGGACATTACAGGCTATGAATCATGGTACTCTTAAAGCCATCCTTTGGCATCAGGGAGAGGGTGACGCTTCTGATTATTCGGCTTCGTTATATGTGGATCGCCTGAAATCTCTGGTTGCCGATCTTAGAAAAGAGGTCGGAGTGGATGAGAGTGTACCATTTGTGCTGGGAGAGGTCAGTCCGGTCAACGCTAAGGCATCAATCATAAATCCGCAGCTTTTGAAATGTGCAGACGTAATTCCGAATGCTTTCTGTGTATCTTCAGAAAATTGTGATACTCAGAGTGATAATGTGCACTTTACGCGTTCTGGCTACATTACATTAGGTAAAAGATATTCGGAAATAATCTTAGACAAGGTATATGGAATCAAGGCTGATTAAGTTATTTGCATTACTTGCTGTTCTTTTCGCAAATCTGACTTTGATTTCTGCTAATCCTTACGTCTTCGAAAACGTGAGGATTACAGTTATTACTGAAGGTCTGGTGCGCATGGAGTATGCTGTTGACGGCAAGTTCAATGATGACAGGACTATGTTCGCATGGAATCGTGACAGACTTTACAAGGACTGTACGATAGAAAAGGTGGATTCGATCAAATATATCATCAGGACACCTAAGATGGAAATCACCTATGTCGCGGACAACTATCCGTTCGGTATCTTCAATATGAATGTCGCATTTGACAATGCCGGAAATAGGACAGTCTGGAATACAAGAAAGTCTGCATTCCCGTCGGAAAACAATCTGCGTGGAGCCGTTTCCACTCTGGATAATGTGAACGGAAGGTGCGTACTTGATGAGGGTATAATATCTCGCGATGGATTTTATCTCGTGAATGATACAGGCAAGGACAGGATTGTCGACGGCTGGATAACAGGTCCGTCAGAGAATCATATTCAGGATTACTATCTTTTCGTTTACGGAGATGACTACAAGTCTGCATTGAAGAGTCTTGGTGAGATCAGTGGCTATGCTCCTATGTCCAGAAAGTACATGCATGGCGTATGGTATTGCCGATTCTATAAATATACAGAAGACGATTTCAGACAGCTTGCAAGGGAATATAATGAGAACGATTTTCCTCTTGACGTGATGGCTATCGATATGGACTGGCATACTATGGACGCCAAGATAGGATCAGGACATGGCGGCAGGAAAAGCTGGACCGGCTATACATGGAACCCTAAATATTTCCAGAATCCGGAGAATCTCCTTGCAGAATTTGAGCGCGACAGCATTGCTGTGACCATGAATGATCATCCTGCCGACGGTATCCGACCTCATGAGACTGTATATCCTGATTTCATGAAATCTCTCGGTATGGATCCGGAAAAGGACAGGACACCTCTTTTTGATGCATCCGACAGGAAGTACATGGAGGCATTCCTTGATCATGCGCTGACACCTCATAACAAGATAGGAAATGACTTCTGGTGGCTTGACTGGCAGCAGAACTATATATATCCGTTTGTTCCGGGAACCCATACCAAGCATACAGAGTGGCTCAACCACCTGTATTTCACTCATTCGATGAAGGATAACAATCTTCGCGGCAATCTTTACAGCCGTTGGGGAGGACTCGGAACACAGAGATATCCGATTCAGTTCTCCGGTGATGTATATGCTTCATGGGAGTCTCTTGCCTTCCAGGTGGAGATGACTGCTTCAAGCGGAAATGCGGGCTGCTATTTCTGGGCTCATGACATTGGTGGACATTACAATGTGTCGCGTGACTCGGAACTTTATGTCAGATGGACCCAGTTCGGAGCTTTGAGCTCGACGCTTCGCGTACATTCGGCAGGTCCTGTTGACAGAAGGCCTTGGCTTTGGGACGATTGGGCGATTGATGCCATGAGAAAGGCATATCATCTCCGTTCTGAGATCTTCCCTTACATATATACATCCGTACGTCAGACGCATGAGAGTATGGTTCCGCTTACAAGGGCGATGTACATTGATTATCCATCATTGGAAATGGCTTATTCGTCGCCTCAGCAGTACCTTTTGGGTGATAATATGATCGTTGCTCCGGTTGCATCTGTTGGTGAAGGCCCTGCAAGGACAGCCAAAGTCAAGGTATGGATTCCTGACGGAGAGAAATGGTACGGACTATATGATGGAAAATGTTATGAGGGAGGCTGTGAGCATGAACTGAAAGCAGATATCGATGAGATTCCGGTATTCGTCAGGGGAGGCGCTGTGCTTCCTATGCAGCCTTACACCCGCAGGATGGGAACTTCTCAGATAGAAACTCTCAGATGCAGGATATATCCTTCCTATACAACTGACGAGACAGTTACAATGCTTTATGAAGATGACGGCGTGACTCGTGAATATGAGGCCGGAGCTTATTCAAAGACTTACATGAGCTGCAGGAATGCTGATGGAGTGATGACAGTCAAAGTCGGTGCAGCAGAAGGAACATTTGCAGGTCAGCCTCAGAGCAGAAGCATCATTGTTGAACTTCCTGGTCTGTATGAGAAGGCAACGATCAAGGCGCCTCGCAAGTCTAAGATAGAGCATAGGGATGGTATTACCTATGTACATATCCCGGAGCAGAGCATCCGCAAGGAACAGATAATAAAGATAACTAACCCGTATAGATAAAATGAAGATAAAAACCCTGTTGCTGTTCCTTTGTATTCTGATATCGTCCGTCGGTTATGCCCAACGGACGATAAAGGTGTCTGGAACAGTCACGGATAATGATGGTGGACCGCTTATCGGAGC
Organism: Bacteroidales bacterium; assembly: GCA_017559545.1. Classification (GTDB taxonomy): domain Bacteria; phylum Bacteroidota; class Bacteroidia; order Bacteroidales; family UBA932; genus Cryptobacteroides. The sequence goes on along the minus strand of JAFYRK010000023.1, from coordinate 27,406 downwards.
CACAATCATGGAGAAGTCAGGCAAGAAGGCAGTAATCACCAACCTCGACGGAAAGTTCACCATGGAAGGAGTGACCGAAGGTGCAGTGCTGACTGTGTCATACCTTGGTTTCAAGTCCATAGAAGTGAATGCTACAGCCAAGGAGATGAATGTCATTCTCAGCGAGGATGTCAATCAGCTCAATAAAGCCGTGGTAGTCGGTTACGGTACTATTAGAAAGCGTGATATGACAGGTTCGGTCGTGTCCGTTTCAAGTTCAGAAATTGAAAACCGCATGCCTACGGATATATTCGAGGCCATGCAGGGCCAGGTGGCCGGCGTGCAGATCGTGACAAATTCAGGCGCTCCGGGAGAAGGTGCCGTGATGAAGGTCCGCGGTACATCTACCTTCGGAGATGGAGCAGAGCCTCTCTATGTAGTAGACGGCGTGCCGGTGGAAAGTGCCGATATGATTGCTCCTGGTGATATTGCATCCATAGAAATCCTCAAGGATGCCGCCTCGGCCGCAATCTATGGTTCACGTTCCGCAAATGGTGTCGTTCTGATAACTACCAAGACAGGAACTCCCGGCAAGTCACGAATCGGAGTGAAGTACCAGTTCAGTGCCAACCAGCTTGCCAACTGTATTGCAATGACAACTCCTGAGCAGTTCAGATATTACGACTCTGTGCGCCAGAGTCTTGGACAGAATGTAGCATCGACCAATACAGATCCATATAACCGTTTTCAGAACTCGGGAACCAATGTCCTTGACCATCTGTTCCAGACAGCTCTGAAGCATCAGGCTGAAATAAGTGCCAGTGGCGGAGCCAACAAGATAAAGTATTATGCCGGAATGGGACTCATCAACGAGGAAGGTATCATCTCGAATACGGATTATACAAAGGCTACCATGAGACTTAATATCTCATACCCTGCTGCTCCGTTCATCACGATAGGGCATAAGGTCTTTGCATCGTTCGCTTCATATGATGGACTTTATTCGGAGTCATCCGTACTCTCATACCTATATGACTGGGTGCCATATTGGAATATCTATGATGCAGAAGGCAATCATATGCATAACATAGAGAACCGTAACAGTGCTCTTACTTATGCGATGGAGGCAGTGAACAAGACACAGAAACTCAATGCTAATATGACTAATTATGCTGAGGTTTCTATTGTCAAGGGATTGAAGTTCACGAGTACCCTGACTGGGTCATTCTATATGAACAGAAACCAGAAGTACAAGCCATCTATCCTGCTCGGAACTACAGCCACAGACAAGACTACAGGTGAGGATATAGGAACCTACTCATATACATTGCTTAATGAAAACTACTTCAACTATAGTCTTCAGAAGGATAAGCATGAGTTTTCTGCTGTCTTAGGTCATAGCTGGCAGTATTGGAGGACCGACTATGGCAAGACAACCGGTCTCGACTATGTCACAGACGCCTTGTATACATTGAATTTCGCATCTCAGATAAAGACCGCGTCGACTACGACGACAATTTCAGAGCATGCAATGCTTTCATTCTTTACCAGGGCGACATATTCATATGCTGGTAAGTATCTTCTTGCTGCAAATGTGCGTGCGGATGCCTCTTCACGTTTCGGACGCAACAACAGATGGGGATATTTCCCTTCTGCATCTGTCGGCTGGAGATTCTCGGAAGAAGATTTCATGGAATGGAGTGCATCATTCCTTCATGAGGGTAAGATCAGAGCAAGTTATGGTGTAACAGGTAATGAGGCCATCGGTAATTATGATTCCCAGATGATCTACAATAGCGGAAATTATTATGAAGGTGTGTCAGGAGTCGCTCCGTCACGTCTAGGCAATCCGGATCTGAGCTGGGAAAAGACCAATCAGATCAATCTAGGTCTCGATCTGGCATTCTTTGACAATCGTCTCAGTGTTGTCTTCGACTGGTATGACAAGCACACTACAGACCTGCTTTATTCATGCCAGCTGCCAAAGGAAACAGGCTTCTCTACCATTACAAGAAATGTAGGTGCAATGAGAAACCGGGGTTTCGAACTTGCAATCTCAGCAAATATCCTTCGCAGCCGTGACTGGAAATGGGAACTGGGATTCAATCTCTCGAGAAACAACAGTGTTATCCTTGCTCTGGCAGACGGTGTTCCTTTCTATACAGGTTCAGACAGTGCCATCTATGTCCAGGAGGGTGCAAGAATCGGCGAATTCTACGGATATAAGCACGACGGAATATTCCAGTACGACGAGTCAAATGCCTTTACAGAGGATTGGAAACAGCTTACTCCGGTATTCAGCGACGGTGTATTCATGCATCAGTATATGCTGGACGGAAAGATGTATGACGGTACTGTATACCAGAAGAAGTATTCTGACGGCACTCCGTTCAAGGGAGGAGATGTAAACTGGCTTGACGCTCCAAATTCAAGGAACGGTGTCATCGATACTGACGACAGAGTGAAGATTGGATGTGCCCAGCCGAACTTCTTCGGTGGTCTTAACACAACCTTGTCATATAAGAATCTCTCACTCTTTGTCTCGCTGTACTATTCGTTCGGCGGACAGATTTATAATTATGCACGCAAGGTAAGGAATACCTTCCAGAGGACTTATACTTCTCCAGAGCCTGACGTGATTGCAAATATGTGGACAAAGCCAGGTGATTTGGCAATGTATGCCCGCCCTGTATCTACGGTAGAATACAACAGGATTGCTCCGTCTGATTTCTGGATTGAAGATGCTTCATACATCAAGATCCGCAATATCAAATTGTCCTACAAGTTGCCTAGGCAGTGGATGAAGAAGGCTCATATGAAGGATGTGACTGCGTTTGTGTACTGCAATAACCCTCTTACATTTACAGCTTACCAGGGCTTTGACCCGGAATTCTCCGGTGCGAATGCATTGAGCTTCGGCATTGACAGCGGCAGATATCCGCGCAAGAGGGAGTATGGATTTGGTATCAATGTAACATTATAAGGAGGTGATCATGAGAAATTTAATCAGAACAGCATTATGTCTTGGTATGATGGTCACCGTCATGTCATGTAATCTTGACTTTAGTCCAAAAAGTTCTCTTGACGGCAACAGCTACTGGAAGTCAGAGTCTGATGTCGCGAGTTCAGTCACATCAATGTATTATTCCCTTTCAAAAGCAATGTCCAAGGGATATTACGATTGGGGAGAACTGAGAGGCGGAAACTGGACCGGCAATCAGCCGAATGGTCCCGATCAGTATGATATCATAACCGATAACATAAAATCAACCAATTCGGCAGCGAAGTGGACTGAACTTTATCAGACAATCAACAGGGCAAACCTGATCATTACCTATGGTCCTGATGTGAGCATGATGTCTTCTGTAAAGAGCGGATATCTCTCGGAAAGTTACGCTGTACGAGCTCTGGCTTATTTCTATATCGTCAGGGTCTGGGGTGACGCACCGCTTTTCCTTGAACCTGTGGAGGAATATTCTGCCCGAAATGTATTCAAGGAAAGGACTTCTGCTACCAAAATTCTGGGACAGATCATCTCGGATCTTGAGATGGCCGAAATGTATGCTCAACCTGTTTCAAACGGAACATTCTCTCGTTCGAGAATCAATATAATGTCCGTCTATGCAATCATGGCTGATGTCTATGCATGGATGCATGAATATGATAAGGTCATCGGAGTGATGGATAAGGTCAACTCACTTATAAAGTCCAAGTCATACTGGCAGCTGATGACACTCTCTTCCGGTGCGAGCCAGAGTACATTCTCAACACAGTGGAGAGCGATATTCTCCAAGTTTGACAGAACTCAGACCTTTGACAAGCTCAACAAGGAAAGGATTTTCTATATCTCCTATGATGAACTCGAAAACGGAACAAACGGAAATACATCATATTTCTGCACAGGAGTAGCCAAGGCGATGCCTTCTGACCAACTCTTGTCGCTTTATGAGCCAGGCGATTACAGATATGCGGCAACATATTCATCCGGTTCGACCAAAAGACTGACCTTGAAATTCTGGCCGGACAATGCGACATTCGGCAGCGGCGGTGTAGTTTCAGACGGCGATCTGATCCTGTATCGCGTGAGCGACCTTGTACTGCTCCATGCAGAGGCGCTTGCAGCGACAGGACAACTTGAAAATGCAGTTGCTCAGTTGAACAGGATCCGTGTAAGAGCAGGATTGCCTGAATATTCAGCTTTGCAGTTCATGACTCCGGAGGAACTCATATCTGCAGTATTGAAGGAGAGGACGATAGAACTCATTGGTGAAGGAAAATACTGGTTTGATCTTGTCAGAACGGGACATGCCGGTGATGTAGGAGGAATTGAAGATGTCAACAAATATCTTTTCCCTATATCCAAGACCCATCTTGATGAAAATGATAAACTTACCCAGAACCCTGGTTACGGAACAGAATAATGATTATGAAAAGGATATATTTTATATTGATGACAATAGCCCTGCTGGCAGTATCATGTGATAAACTGCCATTGCAGAAGAGCCATGATTTCGATCCGAAGCCTCTTGATCCGCATCAGGGGATTACCTGCTGGGAATACATCTCCAAGACTTATGACCTTGCAATAATGAAGCAGGCTATAGAGAAATGCGGTATGGAGGAGTTATATGCTCAACAGAAAGCCGAATATACCTATCTTCTGCTTGATGATACAGCTTTTAATTCCTACGTATTTACTCAACTCGAGGCTGGATCTATAGCTGATGCAGATGCTGACAAGCTTCGTGATATTCTGCTTTTCCATATCATAAAAGGAGAATACAGCAGTTATAATGGCATGCTTGGATATGAACCTGTTCATGTGCTGACTTTATGGAATAGTCTTGATGCAGTCATGACCATCAAGCTGAACAATGACAAGTCACTTTCAAGCAAACGTCAGGACAAGGTCACTCTTATGGACCAGTGTGGCAGCAGTACTGTGATCTATGCCCGTACAAGCGACCTGCTGATGACCAACGGCCCTGCTCATATTCTTTCCCGCAATTGTGTATATGTCAAATAATTGAGATATGAGAAGATTTACCATATATATTTTAGCGATTCTTGTAGCGTTCACATCCTGTACAAAAGATGAATACGCTCCGGGAAATATAGACATAGAGTTTCAGTTCGAATCTCTTCCTGTCGATCTGAATGTAGTAGATAATCCTTTCATTACCTGCATCGTACGTTCGGAAACTGGTCTGGACAAGGTTCAGATGCTCATTGAGATGAATGATGGTAAACTTGTGCCGTATAAGACAGAAATCAATGAGTTCTTCAACCCTCGTCACTGCTCGATTCATGAAAGACCTGTCTATACTGATGATATGACAGCGTTTGTTGTAAGGGCTGCAGACCTTGGAGGTGCTGTCAAGGAAGGACGTATCGCCTTTGAGATAAAATCAAAGGTCAATGCACCGGTCATAACCCTGAATACGGAAGGAATTGCATTTGCGGAAGGTGAACCGATACCGCAGTTCTCTTTTTCCGTATCTTCTGATGCAGACCTTGAGTCTGTCTCAATTGAACTGATTCAAAGTGCAACCTCTTCAGAACTCGTCGCTCCGGTAGTTGATTTTACTGATGCCAGAAATTTTGAGTTCGATTCATCAACGTATGAACTTAACCCATACGACATCAACCGCATTCCGCAGCTGATCAGAATAGTTGCAGTGGACACCTACGGCAAGACAAGCATAAGTACTCTGAAAATCAATTATAGGGCATTGCCAGCACCGGTAGTTAGTCTTGTCCAGCCGGGAACACTGACGGAGTTTGAAGGATGTGTGATTACAGGTACAGCAACCAGCGGGACCGGTATCTCAAAGGTCGAGTGCTATACATCAGGCGAAGATTATGAGTTCCTTGTAGCAAGCCAGACAGTTGAAGGTGCAGTTGAGCATGACATTGCCATGACTATCCCAGGTGATGAAATCCGTGATTATATAACATCTGTCAAGGTTGTGGTAACGGATGCCAGAAGCAAGGTCAGCGAATGTGTAGTTCCTGTTTCTGTTAATCCTGTTTTCGAAAAAGTCGCTTCCGGATCAGATCTTGCTCAGGAGATAAAATCAAGAATGAATAATGCCAAGTACAGGACTGTAAAGCTTGAACTTGAGTCGTCACCTTCATCAGCTCTGGAATATTCGATAGGTTCAAATCGAATCAATCCGACAAAATCAATATGCCTGAAAGCAGATCCGGAAAATGTAAAGCCTGTTGTAAAGGGCAGTGCTGGATGTACCTTTGAGATTACCGTAGCAAATCTTGATAATCTGACATTCTCATTCAAGAATCTGGAATTCCAGGCAAGCAGCAGTTCAAATGCGGATTTCTTCCAGGTGTCAAATAATGGCGTAGGTATCAGACTTCTTGAAATTGACAATTGTGTATTAAAGACTTATAAGCATTCTTTGATAAGGACCAAAGGCAATAATATTCCATCGGGAGTGTCTTTCTCAGGAGCTGTTATTTCGGAAATCAGATTCAACAACAGTATTTTCCGAATGAAGGCGCCAAGTGATAATGGCAAAGCTCTCATTTACCTTCAGCAGACTGGAGATAATGTGAATAAGGTATCGGTAACTAATTCTACCTTTGAAAATACCATCTATCTCCTGGTGAACAATATGTACTCATCATCAGGAAGTGTCGATGTGTCGATCTGCAATAATACTTTTGTGAATACTGCTGGTACCGGAACATCCTATTTTGTGAGGTTTGTCAATGGTGTCAAAGGAACCTTGAATATACAGGACAATCTTTTCGGAGGAACGTCGAATTTCGTAACATCTGCACTGGTTTCAAATAATCAGGTAACCAAAACGGTACGAAACAATTATTGTACTGAAGGGTGGTATAAGGAAACTACCAAAGATTTTGTTACAATATCAGCTTCTGATGCAGAAGTGTTTACTGATCTGACAAACTTTGATCTGACACTCAAGGTCGGAACTACAGCATATTCCGCTAATGTGGGTGACCCAAGATGGATAAATTAATCAATCTATAACATTATGAAAACAAAAACCAACTATCTGACCCCTGAGGTCACAAGCATTTTCCTGGAAGTGGAACAATGCATCGCGTCATCATCACCAGAAGCTGGTGATAATGGCTTCACAATGAATGATTTCATTGATGGAGGAGAGTTATAAACCTTAAATGCAGAATGAAATGAAAAAGTATTTTACATTATGCGCAGTGGCGATTGCAGCAATTGCCTGCCAGAAACAGGATGCATTGGTTTCTCCGGAACTAATTGACGTAGATCTTCAGATCGGTGTTCCTACAAAGACTGCTATAGACGCAAATGGAGGAATGACATGGAAATCATTTGACGAATTGTCTGTATTCTCTGATACAGATGTTGCAGATGGACAGACTAACTACTTGTTTACTGTCAAGGAACTTTCTGCAGATTCTGAATCAGCAGTATTTAATGGCAGTGTATGTTCCAACGAGCAGAGAACAGCAGTTTACGCTTTCTATCCATATAATGCAAAGTATACAGGTACAAAGTTGACAGGTGTGACGATATCTTATGATATTACAGACTCATGGCTTTACCCCCGTCTTCTAATGGCAGGAAAGGGAAGTGTTGCCGGAAATGATTTTGATAACGCATCAGTAGAGATGAAGCAGCTTACATGGCTTTGGGATATCACTATTGAGAATACATCAGATATGGCTATTACATCAGTAGCTCTGCAGGGTGCTGATAAGATCTTCCCATATATCGGAGACCTTGACCTGTCTGCGAAGGAAATTGCTGTAGATCCATCTACATATCAGTATAGACAGACCCTGACTTATATGTTCAGCTTGCCAAAGGCTGGTGAGGATGTCGTTGCCCGTTTCCCGATCTTCCCAATGGAAGCTAATGGAGATGCCGATCTTGATGTGATTGTGACATTTGAGGATGGTACTAAAGAGGTATTCTCACGTAAGGCTCCTGCAAAGGCTACAGAGGCAGGAAAACGTTACCATAACACATATACCATCGGTGAGGGTGAGTACGATCATATGCCAAAGGGATATGTTCTTGTAAGGCGTGGCGAAGACTTGAGAAGCAAGATTAATAATTCTACTGCAAGTGAGGTCAAGCTTTATCTGGAATCATCTCCTACTGAGGCTATTGCTTATTCATTAGGATCTGGACGTATCAATCCTACAAAATCCATTTATATCAAGAGTAATCCTGAACATGTGAAACCGGTAATCAATGGCGGTGCTGGATGTTCTTTTGAGATTACTGCTGCTGACCTTACTGGTTTGACTTTCTCATTTAAGAATGTAGAGTTTAACAATACGTCTAACGGAGACTTTTTGCAGATTTCAAATAACGGTGTCTCAATAAATCTTTTCGAAATTGATAATTGTGTTTTCAGAGGTTACAGACATTCATTGGTAAGAACTGGCGGAAACAATGTTCCTTCTGGAGTGTCATTTACAGGAGCTACAATTTCAAATATAAAGATCAACAATTCAATTTTCAGAATGAATGCCGTCACCGATGAGGGTAAAGCTCTGTTGTATTTCCAGAAACAGGAAGATAATATTGGTTCAGTGTCAGTGACAAATTCTACATTTGAGAAAACTCTGTATCTGCTTGTAAATAATATGGTATCTGCCTCAGGAACCGTTGATGTAGATATCCACAAGAATACTTTTGTAAATACTACAGGAAAGATAAGCAATGGTAGAACATATTTTGTCAGATTTGCGAATGGAGTCAGGGGTACAATTGACATTACAAACAACCTGTTCGGCGGAAGCAACAATGTAACACCTATCGGACTTCTTGCCAAGAACCTTGTAACTGCATCATACTCAAACAACTTCGCTACATCTGATTGGAAGAGCACTTTCACAAATTATGAGGAGACAACTGATTTCCTTGAAGTTACCTCTGCAAATGCTGATGTGTTCACAGATCTTGCAAACTTTGACCTCACACTCAAGAGCGGTACAACAGCATATGGTAACAATGTCGGTGACCCAAGGTGGCTTTCTGGCTCATCTGCGGGACTAGGTGACCTTGAAATCGAAGATACAGAATACTAATGAAGAAGTGTCGTCTATTATATGTTTTAATATCTCTGCTGGCAGTGTCATGTCAGCAGAGATGTGATATTCCTGTGTGTCCACAGGAGATTCTTGACAATATCTGTCAGCCGACTTTCCGTGCTGCGGATTACTATGTAGAGGATTTCGGGGCAGTTGCTGACAGCGTGACAGATTGTCGCGAGGCAATCAATAAGGCTATCGTAAAATGTTCAGCTGATGGTGGCGGAAGGGTAGTGCTTCGTCCTGGCGTATATTTCAGCAAGGGAGCTATTATTTTGAAGAGCAATGTGAATCTTCACCTTGAAGAAGGCGCGGAGATTCTGTATAGCGGAGATCCGAAGGATTATCTACCGGCAGTGCTTACAATTTTCGAGGGTACGCTTCTCTATAACTATTCTCCGCTTGTATATGCTTATCAGGCAGAGAATATCGCCGTGACCGGTAAGGGAACCTTGAATGGTCAGGCATCATTGGGTTTTGCCCGCTTCCGTCCACAGCGTTCTGCTATGCAGAACACTCTCCGTCAGATGGGTATAGATGTGGTTCCGATTCATGAAAGATATTTCGGGGAGGAGTCTATTCTTCCTCCAAGCATGGTGCAGCCGTTCGGATGTCGTAATATCCTTATTGAAGGAATTACAATCAAGGACAGTCCTTATTGGGTAATTCATCCTGTGTATTGTGACAATGTTACCGTAAGAGGAGTGACAATCAGCAGCCGTAACCTCAATAATGACGGTTGTGACCCAGAATTCTCTACAAATGTTCTTGTAGAGGATTGCGTTTTCAATGTAGGAGATGACGCGATTGCTATCAAGGCAGGACGTGACAATGACGCGTGGACATGGGGTGTACCTACCCGCAATATAATCATCAGAAACTGCCAGTTCAATTCGAAGTGTAATGGCCTCTGCATAGGCAGCGAGATGGCAGCTGGTGTGGAGAATGTGTATATGGAAAATGTCCGCATCGGCAACTGTCACAGCGGTATATATTTCAAATCTAACCTTGACCGTGGCGGATTCATTAAGAGTGTGCACGTAAAGAATGTCGTATGCGATACCGTCAGGACTGCGTTCATCCGTTTCGAGACCAATTACCATGGAGCAAGAGGTGGTTTCCATCCTACTCTTTTCCAGAACTTCCTTATTGAAGATGTAGTTGGTAATTATTCAAAGGAGTGCGGATTCTATGCTGTAGGAATCGAAGGCTATGATCTTAAAGACATCCACCTTCGCAATGTGAAGATGAATAATGCTCCTAATCCGTACATCCTCAAATATGTTGATAATGTCGTCTTTGAAGATGTTGAGATAAATGGAGAGTCAATGCCTCTAAATCCGGGCGAGACAGAAACACCTAAACTCAGAACATTCTAGTTAATATGAATAAAGGCATTATAACCTTGATCCTGACTCTTCTGCCGATGTTTTCTCTATCGGCAGAGAGTTATAACATCCTTGATTTCGGAGCAAAGGCCGGAAAGGAATACCTGAATACGGATAAGATACAGGCAGCAATAGACAAATGTAGCGCGGACGGAGGAGGATATGTAGTCATTCCGCGCGGTGAGTTTGTGAGCGGCACATTGGAACTTAAATCAGGTGTCATGCTATATCTTGAACATGGTGCGCGTCTTCAGGGAAGTTCGCGTAAGGAGGATTATACCAAGCATCTTATTCGCGCTCTGGATGCGACAGATATCGGTATTGCTGGCCATGGCGTCATAGATGGAAGCGGATATTCTTTCTGGTATGTAAAGGAAAACGGACTTTATGACCATGACAGGCCAGTTCCGGGATATATGATATATCTGGAGAACTGCAAGAGGGTCAGGGTGACAGGTGTGCGTATGTCTAATCCCGAGGCCTGGACACTCCATCTTCTTGGATGTTCTGATGTGACCATCAGGGATATAACCATCAGGAATCCTCTTCATGGACCAACCAACGATGGTATAGACATTCAGGCATGTCAGGATGTGACCATATCGGGATGTGATATCTATACTTCTGATGATGCAATTGTCCTTAAGAACCGTCATCCGAAATACAATATGCGGCCTTGTAAGAATATAACCGTGACCGGCTGTATTCTGACTTCGGTTTGTAACTGTTTCAAGATAGGCACAGAAACTATCGGACAGTTCAGAAATATTGTCTTCAGCAACTCTACCGTACGTTTTGCCCAGCCTACCGATTCACTTGCTAGAATCAGAGTAAGTGAGACAAAGAGGCCTTTGCGAGCAAGTTCAGGCATCTCGATCGAGAGTGTGGACGGTTCACTTATTGATGGTGTTGTAATATCAAACATCACTATGGAGGAGGTGAAATGTCCTATATTCATCCGCCTTGCAAATCGAGGTGAAGGCGTACAGAAGGTAAAGCCGACTCAGCCTGGCAAGATCCGTAACATCTTGATAAATAATGTCAATGTACGCAATGCGTGGTTCGCTTCATCTATTACGGCTATTCCTGGTAGTTATGTGGAGAATGTCACTCTGAGCAACATCAATGTTACAATGCGTAAGATGATCGATACCAAGCTTGTCGACAAGGTGGTTGACGAAAAGGTCGATGCTTATCCGGATGCAAACATGTGGGGCAATCTCCCTGCCACTTCCTTCTATTTCAGACATGTGGATGATGTCGCGTGCAACATGATAAGGTGTGAGGTTGATGGTGAGGATAACCGTCCGGCTGTGATTTTTGATGATGCCCAGGATGTCATTGTCAATGGACTGATACTTGATGAAAATTATATCGGAGACTCTGCGGTAAGACTTGTCAATACAAGATGCGCAAGATTCGCAAACTGCGATATAAAGGATGGGGTTAAGTTCCAGTTTGACCTCAGGGGAGAACTTAATACCGATATCAGGCTTTCGGATACCGATCCTGCCAAGGTCAGATCTGAGAAGTCATGCAATGTTGAACAGTCTGTATCATTTGTTATAAAGTAATGACAAGATATCTGTACGTACTACTTGCTTTGCTGTTCATGTGCTCGTGTGCAGAGAAACCCGAGAATACGAACGCAGGGAGCCATGTTGTAGATGATTTCATCTATTATGGAGAACCATTCCAGAATGTGCCGTCCGTAGATGATATGAGGATCTACTCTCTGTCCCCAAGATCATTTGCCAAGCAGAATGCCTTGCAGGCGGTAAGAGAGAGGCTGGACTCGATACAGATGCTTAACGTCAATGTGATCTGGGTGCTTCCCGTCTTCCTGAAATCTGAGACAAGAGTGCCTTATGGCTCACCATACAGCATGAGGGATTTCTATCAGCTTGATCCTGAATATGGTACTGTGGCAGACCTGCGTGCACTTGTGGCAGACGCACATTCAAGAGGTATTGCAGTCATTCTGGACCTCATTACCAAGCATACGGGAAGTGATTGTCAATGGGTAAAGACGCACCCTGACTGGTATAAATTGACAGAAACACTGACATCGCCCGCTTTTACTCCGGAGTCGTTTACAGATGCGGTAGAGTTTGACTGGAGCAATCCGGAGCTCAGAGCTGAACTGGTAAAGCTGATGAAATACTGGATAGCAGTAGCAAATATTGACGGCTATCGTTGTGATTCTGCTTCGGAGGTTCCTCTAGAAGTGTGGTCTGAGGCCATTTCAACTCTTCGTTCCTCTCTGGAAGACCGAAAACTGGTCATGCTTGCGGAAGTCGCTCAGGCAGATTATCTGGGATCTGGGTTTGATCTTGTATATGGATGGCATTTCGGTACGACTTTGGAAAAGGTGTTTACCGGAGAATGGACAGTGAATTCTCTGTTTACCAAGAATGAGGAAGAGATGACCAGTGCAGCTGAACATGGTGCAGGTAAGTCACGCATGAGATTTTCAACCAACCATGACTATGCTGCCAGAAATGCGCCATCTTCTCTTTATAATTCACAGGACGGAGCAAACGCCGCGTTTGTGATTGCCATGACAATGGGAGGTGTGCCAATGGTATACGCATCACAGGAGATAGGCTATCCGCAGAAACTCTCATTCTTTAAGAATAATGCAGTAGTGATGGATTGGGAATCAAATCCTGAGACTTTCAGACTATATTGTTCCCTGATGGACGTGGCTGATGATCCGGTTCTGCGCTTGGGAACCCTGACACAAATCAACAATGATGGTGTTGTGTCATTTGTCAGAGAGTATGACGGGCAGAAAATACTTGTTCTTGTCAATGTGAAAGGAGTCACTTCCGAATTTTCTCTTCCGGAAAGATATATGGAAGCTCCTTATACAGATATGCTGACTGGTCATGATTTCACATTTGATTCCAGCAGTCTCAGTGCATATTCTTATAAAATTTTAAAGCTTATAATATGAAATCCTGTTTAACTATTATTTTTTCATTGTTTGTTTTTGTGTCATGTACTATTGAGACACCAAAGCAAAACGATTCATCAGTTACGACGATTGTTGTATCAATGCCGGAAGGAGTTGCAAGCAAGGTATATCTAGGTGATGAATCTGAAGGGAAAATATCTCAGTTCTGGAATTCAGGTGATCAGATTGCTGTAGTATCTGATATGGGCTCTGCTTCTCAAAAAATGGCGATCTTCGAATTAGTTGGCAAAGGGGGCACTTCTTCTGGTGAGTTCAGGTATTTGAATGGAGAAGTTGATTTCAGCGGCACAGTAGATGTCATCTACCCTGCGTCTTTATGTGCTGAAAACTTTGCAGTTTCTTGCATTCAGGAGTATGTATGCGGCACATATGATCCTTCGGCAGTATATCTGGCATGGCATGGTGAAAAAGGTATTCCCAGCAATGGAATTACCCTTTTAAATAAAATGGCTATAGTCTGTTTGAAATATACCGGAACATCTGAAATGTATGTTTCCTCTGTTAGGATTAAAGTGTATTCGTCAGAAGATGAGTTTGTTGAGTACCGTGTGATGGCTTACGAGGGAGTAGGACTGTCTGACGAACCAGAGTGTTTCTATGTCTCCCTGCCAGAAATAACAACATCGACTAAGGTTGTGTTTGAAACAGTCCTGACTGACCACAGAATGATGAGTATAGTTTCAGAGTCAAAAACTTTCCTGGCTGGAAATATGTATCGTTTCCCTTCCGTGGAATTTGTAGCTGATAGTCCGGAACGTGAAACGCTCGCAGCAGAAGTATATACTCCTTCAACGAACAATAATTCATATTATCCGATATATGTCAACCGTAGCAGCAAGGTCCCTGTAAATTCATGGGTTCGAGAAAAAACGAGGATTGTCGGTAATATGATAGGTTTTGAACCAGATATTACCTGGTATTCTCAGCACACTAATAGATACGGAAGTCGTACGGATATGCCTAGTCAGACTGCAACCGGACGTTTTTATATAAAGAAGGTCAATGAGCGATTTTATATGGTTGATCCAGATGGATATCTCCATCATCATAGGGGAGTGGCCTCTTTCAGACAGGGAGAATCCAGTAGAAATGCAAATGCTTTCAAGCGAAAGTATGGCACCATGTCTGATTGGATAAACAAATCTCAGACTGAATTGTCAGACCTGGGATTCCATGGTACAGGAGCTTTTTGTACCAATACATATGATGACATTCAGCAGCATAACTCCATACATCCGGATAAACCGCTTACATTGTCTCCATCATTTTCAATGTTAAGCAGTTTCAGACAGAAGTATTCGATATCATATCTTAATGGTAATAGTAATACCGCTATCTGTCTTGTGCTGGATGAACGTTGGCCAGCATTCTGTAAGGAGTATTTGCGCACATCACTTGCTCCATATCTGGATGATCCCAATACGATAGGATTCTTCTCTGACAATGAAATAGATTTTTCATCGGCTAGTGTAAAACTCCTTTCTCGTGTTCTTGAATCGGACAAGAAAGATCATCCTGCATATAAACTTGCTAAGGAGTTGATGGGAGAATCAGATGTGGTTACTGCAGAATTAAATGATAAATATGCCGGTCATCTTGCGGAGTTGTATTACAAGCATATAAAGCAGGCCTTGCTGGAACTCTCTGATGGTCGTCCTCGCCTTCTTTATCTTGGTAGCCGACTCCACGGAAAACCTAAGAAGATGCAGGGAGTGGTGACGGCAGCAGGTCGATGGTGTGATGTGATCTCCATAAATTATTATTCAAGTTGGGATGTAGATCTGACAACGATGGTATCTGACTGGGAAAGTTGGGCTCCTGATACACCATTTATGGTGACAGAGTTCTATACTAAGGCTCTTGACAATAATCTCGACAATGTCTCTGGTGCCGGATATGCCGTGCCGACACAGATTGACAGAGCATATGCATATCAGCATTTCACACTTGGTCTTCTTGAGTCAAAACATTGTGTAGGCTGGGACTGGTTCAGATATCAGGATGATGATTCTGATGATACATCAGATAATTGCTCGAATAAAGGTCTTTTTGATAACCATTATGGGGCATATCCTTGGCTTGCGCAATTTGCAAGAGAACTCAATTACAATGCGTATAGAC
The DNA here is from genome assembly GCA_017559545.1 of Bacteroidales bacterium. Classification (GTDB taxonomy): domain Bacteria; phylum Bacteroidota; class Bacteroidia; order Bacteroidales; family UBA932; genus Cryptobacteroides. The sequence continues at coordinate 11,863 of JAFYRK010000023.1, read as the reverse complement.
TAATAGACTATTTTGATTAAATCAGTTTCCTATGAGAAAATTTCTGACTGCTTTATTTTTCATTTTACTATCAACAACGGTTGACGCAGAAGTAAAGCTCCCTCCGATATTTGGTGATAATATGGTGTTGCAGCAAAAGAGTGATGCTGCATTGTGGGGGAGCGCAAGGCCAGGAACTACGGTAGTGATTTCTCCCTCGTGGTCTGCATCAAAGATCAAAGTGAAGACAGATGCAGAGGGCAAGTGGTTCACGAGAGTTGTTACTCCTGCTTCAGGTGGACCATATGAACTTACATTTGATGATGGAGAATCACTTACTCTTACAAATGTTATGATAGGCGAGGTGTGGATATGCTCAGGTCAGTCAAATATGGAAATGCCTATGAGAGGCTTCATGAATCAGCCTGTCAAGGGTGCTGCCGAATATATCGCTACAGCAGTACCGTCTGTTCCTATCCGTTATTGCAAACTGAAGAAGGTCAGCTCGCTTGAACCTCAGCCAGAATGCGAGGCGAAATGGTGTGAGCATACTTCTGAGTCTTTGCCTGAGTGTAGTGCTGTTGCATATTTCTTTGCTCAGATGATAAATCGTTCCCAGGGTGTCCCTGTCGGATTGATTGTGGCAGCATGGGGTGGATCGACCATTGAAGCATGGATGGAAAAATCCATTATCGAAAAGGAGTTTGCCGGAGAACTTGATCTGTCGGCATATAAGGCTGGAGTGCTTCCGGAAAAATACTCTTACCGCTTGCCTGGAACCCTTTATAATGGTATGCTGAACTCAATAATACCTTACACAGCAAAGGGATTCTTATGGTATCACGGAGAGCAGAACAAGGAGAGAGATGAGCAATATACACGACTCCAGCCAGCTTTCGTCAAGATGCTGCGCCAGAAGTGGGGGAACGACAAGATGCCTTTCTATTTTACTCAGATAGCCCCTTATGGATACAGAGATCCTCTTGTCGGCGGACGCTTCATGTATGCACAGTCCAAGACTCTCAAGACCATTCCTTACAGCGGTATGGCTACCGTATGCGACTTGGGTGATCAGTACTGCATACATCCGGCAGATAAGAAGGAGGTAGGATACAGGCTTGCATATTTCGCCCTGACAAATGATTATGGTGTCAAGGGACTTGAACCGCAGGGTCCGCTGTATAAAAATGTAATATTCTCAGACGGAAAGGCAGTTGTCGAGTTTGAAGTAGACCGTCTGGGACTGAGTCCGATCAATCGTGAGCTTGACGGGTTTGAGATAGCTGGCAGGGACAAAATATTCCACCCGGCCAAGGCAAGAATCGGCAAGGATGGCAGGACTGTTGTCGTAGAGTCACCTGAAGTATCCAAGCCGCTTGCCGTAAGATATGGAATAGGTCCATATTTCAGCGCAAGCCTCTTCAATAATTCCGGTATTCCAGCCAGTCCGTTTACGACTGAGTAGCGTATTGTTGATTGAAACAGAACTATAAGCCTGTTTCTGTAATCAATGCGAGGAAGACAGGGGAAGGCTGGTGCAGTTGCGAATCGTATCCGAAGATGAACTGTTTTTAGTTGCCCCATTTTTTGTGATATCCACCTTCTGGAACTTGTAGCCGAGGCGCTTGAGTTCGAGGGCTGAACCGATCTTGTACATGACGCGGACTGTGCGGGCGAAGATATGGAACGCCTTTACAGTCTGGTGCTCGATCTGCTCGTGGTGGATGAACGTGCCGGCCTTCTGCGCGCAGCAGAGGAGTATGTTCATGATCTGCTTTGCCTCTACAGAGTCGAGTGAAAGACCGAGGATGTTCTGGACGATGTGCTCATCCATGTCATCGAAACCGCGAGGTCCATGCAGGCTCTCGTACCTGGCGCTGTGGTTGCGGCCCCAGTCTGCGTCCCACCAGTGCGCTACCGCCATGCCGGCATATCCTGCACAAGCGATTGCAAAGTCTGGATATGTGTTAACCTCAGGTAGTGCCTCTGCGATGTATTCCGGTGCCCATTCCTTCCATTTCTGGTCGATGTCCTCTGATGCCAGCAGTTCGCCGTCCAACATTCCAAGGCTGGTGCACATTCTGAGAATCTCCCTGAGAAGATTCTCCTCATAAGTGTCGTAGTATTGTGTATTCTCTTCCATGATCTTTTGTTTTCCGCTTGCAAAGATACGTAAAAAATCCCGCATCACTGCGGGATTTTTTGGTTAGTTAGTAGTGTAGTGTATTTCCCTTTTTGGGGATGATTAATTATTAGTGGTTAGAAACGTCTGATTGACATTAAATCGTTATGTCAAGCGCAAATTTATGTAAAAATTTGTAACTAACAAATAAATGACTTTAAAAAATCAATAAAATCCACCGTTGTATAGAATCGATTATTTTTCTTCCAGTAGTCCCGGTCTTAAAAGCTTTGTTCTTTCAATAGCCTGTTCGTCCTGCCATGCCCTGATAAGCTTAGGGTTTCCGCTAAGGAGGACTTCAGGGACCTTCCAGCCGTTGAATTCTGCGGGTCTGGTGTATACGGGAGGGGAGACAAGGCCGTCCTGGAAACTGTCGCTCAGTGCTGATGTTTCGTCTGAAAGTGCTCCCGGAATAAGCCTGATGATAGAGTCTGCGAGGATTGCAGCCGGGAGTTCACCTCCGCTGAGGACATAGTCACCACATGATATTTCACGTGTGATAAGGTGCTCTCTGATGCGGTGGTCAATGCCCTTGTAGTGTCCGCAGAGGATGATGATGTTCTCTTTGAGGGACAACTCGTTGGATATGTTCTGATTGAGGATTTCTCCGTCCGGTGACATGTAGATCACTTCGTCATATTCACGCTCGGCCTTAAGTTCCTGGATCATGTTGAACACAGGTTCAAGCATCAGCACCATGCCGGCATCTCCGCCGTAGCTGTAATCGTCTACCTGCTGGCGGGGACCTTTGCCGTATTTGCGGAGGTTATGGATGTGGATCTCAACGAGTCCTTTTTTTATAGCTCTTCCTACAATCGAGTGGCTCAACGGACTGTCAAGGAGTTCTGGTACTACCGTAAGGATGTCTATTCTCATGTCAGAATGTTTCTAAAAGTTGTTTAGACTGCAAAAATAGCAATTTGATGTCAGTTATACTAAAAAAAATGGTATATTTGCGACTTGTATATATTTATAAACCTATAACTCCATCATTATGAGTGACGTGATTATTCCTGATGTGGAAATCCCATCAGATGTACTGGTAGCTGAGGCTGCGGAACTCGCAGAATCGGCAGTTAACTATTCTGAAAAGACATTGGCAGAGCTTGTTACGCTTTTTGAGGAGCTCATGCAGAACGAGGACAGGATGAAGATGTCCAAGGAGGCAGAAGCTCTTAAGGCTGCTTTCTACAAAAGACTCCAGAAAGAGAAGGCTGATGCAGGCTATGCAGCTCCTGAGACAGTAGAGGGTGATGATGCGGAGGATATGCCTGAGGTTGCTCAGGACAACCCTTTTGCAGTTATCGAGGCTGGCTTCAAGGAGCAGTACAACAAATATAAGAAGGAACGTGCAGAGTATAATAAGGCTCTTGAGAAGGAGAGAGAGGATAACCTTGCCAGGAAAGAGGCCGTAATCGCTGACCTTAAGGCTCTTCTCGAGAAACAGGAGGATGTTAATGCGACATTCCCGGCATTCCGTGAGATTCAGGAGCGTTGGAGAGCAATCGGTCCTGTTCCTGCGCAGAACTATAGAAATGTGACAGAGACATATCAGCTCTATGTGGAGCAGTTCTATGATATGGTAAAGATCAATCGCGAACTCCGCGATCTTGACTTCAGGAAGAATCTCGAGGCTAAGGAACAGCTTTGCAAGGAAGCTGAGGCTCTTGCTGAAAATGAGAACGTTGTGGAAGCGTTCCGTGAGCTTCAGAAACTCCACGAGCAGTGGAAGGAATATGGCCCGGTTGCAAAGGAGTTCAGAGAGAGCGTCTGGGAGAGATTCAAGGCAGCTACAGCTGTGATCAACAAGAGATATCAGGCTCACTTTGAGGGCATCAAGGAGCAGCAGGCAGATAATCTCGCAAAGAAGACAGTGCTTTGTGAGAAGGTAGAGGAAATTGCTGCAAGAGAGATCGCTGACTCTAACGAGTGGAACGCTTGCTCTAAGGAGATTGAGGAGATCCAGAAGGAGTGGAGGACTATCGGTTTCGCTTCCAAGAAGGAAAACCAGAAGATCTATGACAGATTCCGTGCTGCATGTGACAAGTTCTATGAGCGTAAGCGTGAGTTCTACAATGAATATAAGGACAGCATCAACGCAAACCTTGATAAGAAGATCGCTCTTTGCGAGCAGGCAGAGGCTCTGATGACAAGCACAGAATGGAAGAAGACTACAGACCTCTTTATAGCTCTTCAGAAGCAGTGGAAGGAGATCGGTGCAGTTCCTCGCAAGAAGTCAGAGCAGCTTTGGAAGAGATTCCGCGCAGCTTGTGACTATTTCTTCGCTGAGAGAGACAAGCATGCCAAACCTGAGAACGACTACTATGGCAACCTTAAGGCGAAGCAGCGTATGATCGAGGAAATCAAGGCATATGAACTCAAAGGTGATGAAAGCGACCAGCAGGCTATGCGTGAGTTCCAGAAGAGATGGCAGGAGATCGGATTCGTTCCATTCAAGGAGAAGGATAATGTAGCAAAGGCATATAAGGAGGCAATGGCGAAGTTCGCAGTTGCGCGTCCTCAGCGCAAGGGCCGTGGCGGACGTCAGCTTTCTGAGCAGGAGCGTCTGATCCAGAAGTACCACCAGCTTGAGCAGGATATCGTGACATACGAAAACAACATCGGATTCTTCTCGACGTCCAAGGCGTCAGAACCGCTCATCAGACAGATGGAGCAGAGGATTGCTGAGGCAAAGGCGGAGCTTGAGGCACTTGCAGCCCAGATCAGGGAGCTTGCACAGGCAAAGGAGCAGGAGTAATAACATAAATTAAATAGATGAATAAGAATACAATTATCGGATTTGTGCTGATCGGCTTTATCATGTTCGGTTTTTCATGGTTCCAGTCGAAGCAGCAGAGAGAGCAGATGGCATATCAGGCCCAGCTTGATTCCATCGCTATGGTCGAGCAGATGGCCGCGATGGCGCTTGACTCGGCAAAGAGGGCAGAGGGACTTGTGACAGACGGCGAGATGTCGGGTGTCAAGGTCGTGAACATGCCTGCATACAAGGATAGTCTTCTTACAGATGCAAGGCTTGCGGAGGCTCAGATCGTGAAGATTGGCAACGATAAGCTTGAGCTTGAGTTCACCACAAGGGGAGCGCAGCCATACTCTGTAAAGATCAATGACTACATGACTTATGACAGTTCGGCGCTTTATCTTATCAAGCCTGACATGAGTCAGTACAATATCAATATCTACGCTGGTGAGAGCGTGAATACCAAGGATTTCGCTTTCAACGTGCATGAGGTGACTGATTCTTCGGTAGTTATGCGCCTCCCATTCGCGCAGGGTGGATATATTGAGCAGAAGTATTGGCTTCCTGAGGGAAGCTACATGCTTCAGAATGAGCTTTCGTTCGTCGGAATGGACGAGTTGATTCCAAGAAATGTCTCTATGTTCGACATTGACTGGTCATTCGTAATTCCACGCCTTGAGAAGGGCTACAAGAACGAGAAGCAGTACTCTAAGATGAACTACTATTTTTCCGGTGACAAGAAGCCGGAGCTCATAGCACGTGGCAAGGATGGTTCGAAGAGAGTTGATACAAGACTTGAATGGTTTGCATTCCAGCAGCAGTTCTTCTCTGCAATCATGACTCCTGGTACAGAGTTCACTTCTGCAGACTTCAGTGTAAAGTATTTTACAGAGGATGATCCTTCACGTAACCTCATGGCATGCAGCGCAAAACTCCGTTCTGAGTACACTCAGATGCCTGGTAATGTGACAGTTCCATATGAGTTCTACTTCGGACCTAACGACTACCGTACCCTCAAGTCATATGATCGTAACTATGAGAAGATCGTGGCTCTCGGAGGATGGATGGTAGCATGGTTCAGCCGTCTGGTTATCATCCCATGCTTTGACTTCCTCGGAAGATTCATAAGCAACTACGGAATCGTGATCCTTTTGATGACCATCCTTATCAAGCTTCTCATCTCTCCTCTTACTATCAAGTCATACAAGTCGACTGCAAAGATGCAGTTCATCAAGCCGGAGATTGATAAGCTCAATGCGAAGTATCCGAACGAGAAGGATGCGATGAAGAAACAGCAGGCTACCATGGAGCTTTACCAGAAGGCAGGAATCAGTCCGATGGGTGGATGTCTCCCGATGCTTCTCCAGATGCCTATCCTCTTTGCAATGTTCCGCTTCTTCCCAGCATCTATTGAGCTCCGCCAGCAGAAGTTCCTTTGGGCAGATGACCTCAGCGCATATGATTCAATAGTAGATTTCGGAGTGAATATTCCGCTTCTAGGAGATCACCTTTCATTGTTTGCGCTTCTTATGGCTGTGACAATGTTCTTCTACTCTAAGATGACTTCGTCTCAGATGTCTGACGATCCTAACATGGCAGGTATGAAGTTCATGAGCGTATGGATGATGCCTATCATGATGTTCTTCATCTGTAACAACCTTTCGGCAGCGCTCAGCTACTATTACCTTCTTTCAAATATCATAACAATGATCATGACATGGTACATCCGTAAGTATGTTGTGACTGAGGAGAAGGTACGCAACGACATGATGCTTGCAGCCAAGCAGCCAAAGAAGAAGTCTAAGTGGCAGCAGAGGCTTGAGGAGGCACAGAAGATGCAGGAGCAGATGCAGAAAAACCGTAGGTAATTACATTGTAATGAAATTTTAAAACTAAATCCCTCCCACTACGTGGGCCCTTGACCGGCGGGCTAAAGCCCTACTGCTCGTGCACGAAAGTTCACTGGACTTTCTCTAAAGGCACTCGCGACCGTTCACAAGGCCACGGGCGGCCATGGTTTTAAAATTCCATCACAACAAAATATATAGTTTTCAACATTGTCCTACATTATAAAAGGTTAACGCGGATGATAAAGGAAACAATAAGTAAGTTACATTTGGAACTGCCAGCAGCTGTAAAGCTGGTGGCAGTTTCTAAATTCCACCCATTCGAAGCCATTGAGGAGGCATATCAGGCAGGTCAGAGGATCTTCGCAGAGAGCCGTCCACAGGAGCTTGCCGCAAAGGTCAAGACCTTGGAGGCAAGGCGTGTGGAACTGGGCGATCCGGCTTATATGGCAGACATCGAATGGCATTTCATTGGCCATCTGCAGACTAACAAGCTGAAGATGGTCCTTCCTTATGTTTCGCTCATCCAATCGGTCGATTCTGTGCGTCTTTTAGAGGCAATTGACAATTGGGGAAGTGCTAACAATAAAGTTTTAAATGTTCTGTTAGAGTGCTTTATCTCAAGTGATGAGACTAAACAAGGGTTCTCAGAACATGAGGTGCAGGATATCATCTGCGGAGAGAGAAAATACTCTAACATCCACATTTGCGGTGTCATGGGCATGGCAACTTACACAGATGATGAGACTGTTGTGCGTGCAGATTTCCGTCGGCTGAAGGAAATATCCGACATTCTCCAGGACTGGATAGGAGAAGGTGGCAACATAAACTCAGATTGCAAGGAAATCTCAATGGGAATGTCCGGTGACTATCAGATAGCCATCGAAGAAGGTTCCACCATGATCCGTGTCGGATCCATGATTTTTGGGGAGAGATATTAACCCACCACTTAAGTGACAGCAAATAGTGTCTTATCGGATCAGAGACTATGCCCAAGGGTCAAATTTACCGTCTTCCTGACCGAAATCGCGACTGAGGAGGCCTGTAATGTCGTCTATTGCTTCGTATACATTCTCTACATCCTCTTCGTAGATGAAAGATTGTGATTCATATCTGCTGTCTTCCATTGTTATGATCACAGCTCCGCGGATTTCATATCCTCGGCCGTAAAGCATTGAGCCGACAGGGTTGTCAGGAAGGTCTTTAGCTATTCCGTTTCTGTCTACATACATTGCTACGTTCATGTCAAGACCGCATGCGTTCTTTACCTTTGTCAATGCATTGGAGAAATGCACAGCGTCCAGTCCTTCAGCGTCGATCAGTTCTGCCATTTCCTTGTATGTCATCTCCTTGACGTCAGCTTCAACGAAATCAACGAATCCTGAAGGCTGGATAACAAGTACTGTCGGATTGATTTCCGTCTTTGGTTCCGGTGCCGGCTCTACTGTTTCGGTTTCTTCCATTTTCTCTGCCCAGTATTTTATCTCGTCGCCATATCCCATCCTGCTGTATTCTTCGGTGAACGTCATCATCGGTGATATTCGGTCTACGTTGCCAAGTCTTACTGCTGTAAGAAGGAGCATCAGAAGGTCAGCGTCCTCAAAATTGAGTTTCTTGCAAAGTTCTTCGTCCAGCAGTTCGTCAAGGAGCATATCTGCGCATCCTGCATTGCGGTATGATACGCCCTTAAGTGCAATCCTGATACCTTCAGCCTGATCTATTTCAAAATCCCAGTATCCCTTCAGCTTTGCCATGGCAAGCATCTCCGCGCATATGTCGCTGCCCAGTTCCACACCCTTGTAAAGGTTCAGTGACAGCCTGTCGTGAATCTCCTGCCTTTCTGTTTCAGACAGCGATTCCCATTCATTGATCTTATATACACCCCATACGAAGCAGTCAGCTACTTCGTTCTCAATACCTTGTCTGAAGTATTCCTCAGATTTTTCGTTGTCTCCCTCTGTAAGGGCAATGATTGCCAGACTGTACAAGACTTCGTAATGTCCATTCTTCAGGCACTCTTCATAAAGTTTGGTAGCTTCCTGTGTATTGCCTTCCAATTCGTGATAGAAACCCAGTATCTCCATCCACATGTAAGGCGCATCGTCGTTGGCTATCTTCTCTTTTGCCTCCTGCATTGCTGCTTCCTTGTCTGCAGGGATCATTCCGTATCCCCAGAACTTGTTCTTGTTCCTCTGGAACTCTGCCAGCCAGCTTCCTTCTGTTATGGCTTTGCCGTTAAGGATAATGCTTATGATAGGGGACATCTCGAATATCCCACCTTTGCTCTCGTTGTAGTAGTCGCCGTTCTTTGCCATCAACGACAGCATCTGTGTGGCATCTCCTACGCCGTTTTCAGACGCGTATTGGAAACATCCGAAGGCTTCCTTGACTGATTCCTGTCCATCCGGCTGAAGTGCATACAGCCAGCGACCGTATCCGTATCTGCCATAAGGATCCTCGCTGGAGCGAAGCTTCGCTACCATCTCTTGTGACAGCCTGCATACTTTTTTGTAATCCCAGAAACGCTTCAGGAATTCACGGTCATGTGTGATTTCAAAACAGTTTGACATAGTTATGTGTATTAAAATGTGGTTCTGTCATTAACCGAGCTCTTCGATCATAGCTTTAGCGATTGCAGATGATGCTCCTGTGCCTCCAAGTGCTGCCCTTATGTCTGCATAGTCTGCTAACATTTTTGTTTTGCGTCCCTGATTTTCAATGAGTTCGCGAATTTCAGCCACAAGTGCATCGGAATTGCAATCGTTTTGTATGAATTCCTTGAATGCGAGTCTGTCTACGATGAGATTGCCGAGGCTGATGTACTTGATCCTGACGATTTTCTTAGCAATCCTGTATGTTATAGGGTTGGTTATGTAACCGACAACCTGTGGTGTTCCGAACAGGGCGGTCTCAAGTGAAGCTGTACCTGAATTGATGACACCTGCTTCAGCATGACGAATGATGGACTGTGTCTCACCGAACAAAACCTTTATATATTTCCTGTTCTCTACGGTCAGCCAAGGCTCATAATCCTTCATTGTCCTTGACGGCGCACCGGCGATAAGGAATTGGTAGTCGGCATATCTGGCGATTGAGTGCATCTTTGCAGCAAACTCAGTCAGTACAGGCATCATCGTACTGATTTCGCCTTTGCGTGAGCCTGCAAGCATCGCTATGATCGGCTTGTCTTCGACTTCTGCGCGTTTGAGGAAATCCTCTCTGGTTTCGAGCATGGCAGGGGAGCCATCTACTGCGTCTACAAGGGGATTGCCCTTATATATATATTGCACTCCTTTGGCATCGAAATACGGTTTCTCGAACGGGAAGACGATGAAGAGTTTGTCAACATAGGCCTTGAGCTTCTTGATGCGGCTTTCGCGTGATGCCCAAACCTTCGGAGCGATGTAGTAGAAAACCTTAAGTCCGGCCTTATGTGCGAATTCTGCAATCTTGAAATTGAATCCCGGGTAGTCAATGAGGATTACGACATCAGGTTTCCATGCGAGTATGTCCTTTTTGCAGTACTTCACATTCTTAAGCAGTCTGCCTGCCTTTGCGAGCACTTCCACGAATCCCATCACCGCTCCTTCCTTGTAATGCCTTACCAGCTCGCCGCCTGCCTGCGCCATCAGGTCACCGCCCCAGAAGCGGATTTCCGCCTGAGGGTCTTCGGCATAGATGCCTTTCATCAGATTGGATCCATGAAGATCTCCCGATGCTTCTCCCGCAATTATATAGTACTTCATGCTAGAAGATGTTTTTCAGACGTGTGCATTCTGCGTAGTCTGTGCAGTCTACGTTGTGGGCGACAATGCTGATGTAACCCTCCTGAACGAGGAGGTGATCAGCCTCAGGGGTGTTTTCAGGGTCGTTTTCAAAGTCTCCGACCATCATGTAGAGGTCTTCCCCTTCCTCCAGCACAGGATTGGAACTCTGTCCCAACATCTCAGGAGTCAGTCCGTACCTGGCATAATGCTTTACATCCCATTCCTTGAACTCACGCACCCATCTTCCGTGTCCCTGGTAACCTACGCGGACTCCCTTTATCTCCGAAGCCGGAATATCAGGGAAGTTTACATTATAATATATGCCACGCTTTTCTGGCAGATCCGACATAAGTTTTGTGAATATTTCGCCGAACATCTCGCTGACCGCACTGAAGTCAGCGTCCGGATGGAGCGTATCCAATGAAACTCCGATTGCAGGGATGCCGTTCAGAGCGGCCTCCTCTGCTGCACCCAGCGTTCCGGAATAGCAGGATGCTGTAGATGCATTTGAGCCGTGGTTGATTCCCGACACCACAACATCAGGATAATTTCCGAGGAACATTGTATTCAGACCGAACTTAACGCAGCTTGCAGGTGTGGCATCAACATAATGCCATCCGTTTCCCAGGTCTTTATGTGCTATCTGCTTGAAACCGAGAGAAACGGCCATAGACATGCCTGACTGGTGTGTTTTAGGTGCTATGACGGTGACTTCGCCGAACTGTTCCATGATCTTTGCGAGGACCTTTATGCCTTTTGCATTAAATCCGTCGTCGTTGGTTATGAGAATGCGCATTTTTCTAGTGTTATTTTCTTACAAAGATATATAATATATTCATAATTTTTTCTAAATTTGCACGCGATTTTGTGGAGTGCGATCCGCAGACGTTTTGAAAATTTAAGTATTACTTTTTATATAAACATTTAGAAACGATGATTAAAATTGGTATTAACGGTTTCGGCCGTATCGGCCGCATGGTTTTCCGTGCAGCTGTTGAGAACTTCTCAAACGACATTCAGGTAGTAGGTATCAACGACCTTCTCGAGCCAGAGTATCTTGCTTACATGCTTAAGTACGACTCAGTTCACGGTCAGTTCAAGGGCGAGGTTGCTGTAGAGGAAGGCGCTCTTATCGTAAACGGTAACAAGATCCGCCTTACTGCAGAGATGGATCCAGCTAACCTTAAGTGGGATGAGGTAGGCGCTGATGTAGTTGTTGAGTCAACTGGTCTCTTCCTTGAGGATGAGAAGGCTCGCAAGCACATCCAGGCTGGTGCAAAGAAGGTTATCATGTCTGCACCTTCAAAGGACGCTACTCCAATGTTCGTAT
>JAFYRK010000092.1 GCA_017559545.1 Bacteroidales bacterium | reverse complement strand
GGCCAGACTTTTGCCGCCGGCTTCCTTCAGATTCCACCTCACGATGGACACCCTTGCCTTTGGCTATATGCTTCCCGTCATTAGGGCACATTGGGGACTTTCACCCGTTAGAGCATGCCCATGCTGGGCGTACCAAAAAAACAACCGGCCGACGGAAAGTCAGACCGGTTGTGTGCATTATGTCAGTAAACGACTAATTCTGGTGTGCAGGACGGAGGAGATCAAGAACAACCTTAACAGGATTGAATGTCTCGAGCGGAACCTCTACGAAAAGAGTGTTCCAGTTGCTCATAGCTCCGTTCCACAGACCTGGAAGCTCAAGTGCCTTGAGCTCACGGCCCTGGTAACTCTTTGAGCTGATGAATCCAGCATCCTGATCCACATACTTGAGAAGGTCGAAGCTCTCGCCCTTGTAGTCATGGAGACAGCATACTATGTCAACAGGATTGAAGTGAGTAGCAGAAGCAAGAGCCTCACGTGCATGATCGTCTGACATGTTGATCTGTACGCTCTCAAGAACCTGAAGAGATGTAGAACCGTCTTTCTCAGCAATGATGAAAGGTCCACCACCTGGCTCACCCTGGTTCTTCACCATTCCTGCAACACGTACAGGGCGGTTCAGCTTTGCACGTAGAGCCTCTACCCTTGCCTTTGGAGTGTCAGCCTCCGGCATCTGCACGCAGAGAACGTCAGCAAGGAACTTCTCGATATCGTCGCAGAGCGAAAGAGCCTCTGGGCTTGTATAGACGTCGTCGTAAAGAGGATCATAACCAGGAACGCCGGTAGTTGTGTTTCTTGAGCCGGCTATAGGAGTGCAAACCGCATCAAGTTCACGGAGATAACCGTGGAGAGTATCACGAAGCTCAAGAGCCTTGCCAAGAAGAACCATCTTCCAGGTTGCTGTAGCTGGGAGGAGTCTCTCGTTGGCAACGTTATCAATGTTCTTGATTGAAACAACCTCATCCTCAATTGCATTGAGATTATAGATGAGTGCACCATGTCCTGCCGGACGGAAAAGAAGAGAGTCAGTCTCTGTTCTGAATGGCTTGTTCTCAACGTCTACTGCAACTGTGTCAGTAGCCTTGTCCTGGAATGTGAATGTGATATTGTAAGCAACGCCATACTTAGCCTCATAAGCTGCCTTAACCTCGGCATATGCCTCTTCAAAAAGATGCTGGTGCTCTGGTGAGATAGTCACTACCAGGTTTGCAGTGCCATCCTCGTTTCTCATGTAGTTCTGAGCCTCAACCAGATGCTCGGCAAAAGCTGTACGGATTTCACCGTCAGTATATTTGTGGAACTTCAATACACCCTTTGGCTTTGCACCATAACCGAGTCCCTCGTCAGTAAGAGTCTTTGCCAAAACTGACTGGCGGTACTCAGGACACTTGCATACCTGCTCACCGAAAAGCTCAGGTGTGTAGAATGCAAACGACTGAATCTGATCAACAAACTTCGCAGCCGGAGCGTCATCAGCAAGCTCTTTACCCTCCTTAAGGGCATCAAGACCGCTGAAAAGGTCCTTGAACATTCGTGAAGCGGCACCAGAAGCCGGTACAAACTTGCATTTACCCTTGATAGTGGCTTGTTCATAATACTTTACAGCAGCTTCTACAGCCACCTCATCAAGTACCTGGATACCTTTCTCAGGAGTAGCCGGAGCAACAATCTTAAGCCAAGGGAAACCCTTCTTGAAGCGCTCTACCTGTTCTTCAACTGTCTGCACAGACGAGCCTCTCTGCTCAATCTGAGCGATGTCTTCTTTTGTAAACATTTCAGTGTCATTTATTTGGTTGTCAATAAAATATATATCTCTTCTGTATTGATATGAAGCACGAAGCTTCTCAAACATCTCCGGTTCCATGCGCAGACGGAAATCGTCTGTAAATATAGGGTAATTATATTGGAAAACTGCCGCTATCTCACCATGATTCTTACCTTTCAGATCAAGGAGCACAGGAGTATGTGTCGGATCATCATCATAAGGCTGGAAATCCTTCAACTCAGCCAGGTCGAAGAAACGAGCTACCGCCTGAACCGCCATCATAGTAGCGTTCTGCTTACCCTGAAGCGAATATCCGGCGATGTGTGGAGTTGCAATATCGGCAACTTCAAGAAGATCAAGATTGATATGAGGCTCATGGCACCACGTATCTATCACCACAGCTCCAAGCTTAGGTTCCGCACCGATAAGCGCCTGCTCATCAATAACTTCACCACGCGCAGCATTTATAAATATAGATCCCGGACGCATCAAGGCAAAGAAAGTCTCATCGGCCATGCCTCTTGTAGTTTCATTCAGAGGAACGTGCATGGTCACGACATTTGAATTCTCAAGCAGATATTCCATCGAGCAGAATTTCTCAGGACCTTCTGCGGCTGCTCGTGGTGGATCGCAAAGCAGAACATTGAGTCCAAGATAGCGTGCCATAGACTCTACCTTAGAACCCACATGACCAACACCTATGATTCCGATTGTATACTCCTCTATCTTTATGCCCTTACGAGCCGAAATGCCATATATTGCCGAGAAGACATACTGCATCACTCCTCCTGCATTACAGCCGGCAGCATTCTCCACGTGAATGCCGTGAGAAGCACAATACTCAAGGTCAATATGGTCCATTCCTATTGTAGCAGTTGCTATCATCCTGACTGAAGTTCCATCCAGAAGATGCTCGTCACATTTTGTCCTGGTACGGACGATCAGCACATCCGCATCAAGAACATCCTCACGCGAAATCTGATCTCCTTTCTTATATAAAACCGTAGCATAAGGCTCGAAAACACCTTCTACGAAAGGAATATCTATATCTACTACTACCTTCATATCTACCTCAATACCAAAGATTTGACACAAGGTCCCCTGTTCCAGTCCCAAATCAGGAGTTCGTCCTTCCTGAGTTCCTCATTCAGAGTCTCTACAAGCACGTCCTTCTGGAAATAAAGCTGGTTGCGGACCATTGATGAATTGATTGTACAATATAGGACTCCCTTGTCATATCGTATGTCAAGGGTATACATTCCGGCACCGGAAACCTTGGTCCACGCCTCCTCTATTCTCTGCTTGTTCAATCCAGCCGACAGACGCATCTCACGAATGAACTCCTTTACCAGTTCATCCATGCCAACCGCATCCTGCCTGCGCAACCTGTTTGTCCTCGGATCGTATGCCATATTCTATATCTTCTTAAATGTTCCTGCCGTTGTCTCGAAATAAGCTCTGTCCTGTGTCAGGGCATCAACTATTCCAGACATGCGGACCTTGTTGCTGTCTGTAATGAAAATCTGTCCGAAATCCTTGCCAGAAACCATCTGAAGAAGGTTGGAAATTCTTCCCATGTCCAGTTTATCGAAAACATCATCCAGGAGGAGCAGCGGTGCAAAGCCGTACGACCTCTTCATTATCTCATACTGGGCGAACTTAAGCGAAACCAGGAAGGACTTCTGCTGGCCCTGGGATCCATGCCTCCTCAACGGCCATCCGTTCATCGTAAATGAAAAATCATCCCTTTGAAGACCGGCTGAAGTGTATCTGAGAGCACGGTCCCGGTCATATGACGCAGCGAGAAGCTGATCGAGCGGAGCCTTGTCCAACTCGGTCTCATAAGTTATGTCAACCTCCTCGCATCCTCCTGAAACAAGCCTGTAATACTCACTTACAATCGGTTTGAGATCATCTACAAACTTCTTTCTGGCCTTATAGACAGGATCTGCAAGCGCTGCCATCCTCATGTCAATGACTTCCAGAAGAGAGCGGTCCGGATTCATATCCTTCAACATCTTGTTACGCTGCATAAGCAGTCTGTTGTACTGCTGCAGAGAAACCAGATATTCATGGTCCATCTGAGAAAGGACAGCATTCACAAACTTTCTGCGTTCTTCTCCTGACTCACTGACCATAGATACGTCAGCAGGTGACACGATAACAACAGGAAGAACTCCTACATGCTCTGACACCTTTGCGTATGGCTTATCATCACGCTTGACCTTCTTCTCTCCCTTAGCACTGGTATGCAGGGCAAAACGGCTTGTCAGTCCGTTTTCCATGCGGAATGTTCCAGCGATGGAGAACTCCTCCGTACCGTGACGGAATGTATATTTATCAGATGACGCGAACGCACTCTTTGTCATTGAAAGATAATATACAGCATCCAGAAGATTGGTCTTGCCTTCACCATTATTACCACTGATGCAGTTGATGTTCGGCGAGAACTCCAGTTCCTGAAGTTCTATATTCCTGAAATCGGATATGACTATTTTCTCTAAAATCGGCATAAATGCTATTATTAAACCTCTGCTGTCATGTCAAGCGAAGTCGAGACTTCTCTAACAGAAGCATGTATGTTCAACCAATATCTTCACTCCCATCGCCACAAGGATAAACCCACCGGCAAATTCCGCCTTGGACTTGTAACGGCAGCCGAACCACTTTCCGACACCCACTCCCACAGCCGAAAACAAAGCGGTTGTAAGTCCTATTAAAAGTATTGCCTTCCATATGTTTACCTGCAGGAAAGCGAAGGACACACCGATAGCGAGCGCATCGATGCTCGTAGCGATTGCCAACGGAAACATGGCCTTGGCCGAGAAATCCGGACTGTATTCGCATTCCTCCTTAGAGAAGGATTCCTTAATCATGTTGAATCCTATGATCCCAAGCAGGATGAAAGCTATCCAATGGTCAACGTTGGAAACAAAATCCGCGAAACTGATGCCCAGGAAATAACCTATGACTGGCATCAGAGCCTGGAAGCCACCGAACCAAAGGGCGGTGGCAGCCGAGTGCCTTGGCTGCAGCGTGCGGACCGAAAGTCCCTTGCAGATTGAAACGGCAAAGGCATCCATCGATACTCCTACGGCAATTATGAATAGTTCCGGCAGGTGCATTTCGTGATTACATTTCTATGTCAAGACGTCCTACCTGCAATCCCCACTTTCCGTCCTGTACAATCACAACATCCTCTCCGTCAAGATCCTTTACAAGGACTTTATCCTTAAGAGTGGTATGGGAATGTCCTCCCACTATCACGTCAACATTACGTATTCTGGCAGCGAGCTGAACGTCTGTATATGGTTCCCCATCATATCCGAGGTGGGTCAGACAGATAACCATATCACACTTTCTGACATCTTTAAGATAGTCTGCATACTTCTGTGTACAGGCAGCCGGATCCTGGAACTGAAGCTGTGCCGCAATCCTCGAGTCAACTACATCTGTCACATCTGCCAACAGACCGATGATTCCGATCTTCATGCCTCCCCTTTTGACTATTACGTAAGGCTTTACATATTTTGCAAGCGGAGTTGCAGAGAAATCATAATTGGCACAGACTACTTCAGACTTAAGGTTGGCAAGCCTTCCTGCAAGCGCCTCCATACCATTGTCAAATTCATGGTTTCCAAGGCACACTACATCATATCCTGTTGCATTGAGGACTTCGATTTCCATATTCCCTTCGAGTTCAGTGAAATATGATGTACCCTGGCTGAAGTCACCTGCATGTAGCAGAAGCACATTCTTCTTTCCCACTTCAGCACGTACCTCGTCTATATAGGCAGCAGTCTCTACCACACCAGCATGGCCAGCGTTCCTGCCGGAACGCTCCGGGTCAATGTGGCTATGGGTATCGTTCAGATGCAGGATCACGAGATCCTGGGCGTGCAATGCCGCAGAACCCATTGCGGCAAGAGCAAATATGGTAAATATAAACCTCTTCATAACTACTTGATTATCGTTACTCTGCCATCCGTCTTAGATTCAAGCGCTCTTCCTGCCGCAGTCTCAGCCGCGACATGTTCCAGTACAGCGTCAATGACATTGACATCATGATACTCAACCATAGAAAGCGCATCATTTGCCATGAACAGACCATCTCCACCGCGAAGCAGGAATGAGACCGTAGTCACGCCATAAACCTTGTCATCCTGGAGAGGCTCTCCATCGATATCGATTGACACCACCTTGCCATCCTTCGCTACAACGCGTACACCACCGAGCACCTGGAAACGGGTTGCCGCCATATCTTCAATAATTTTACGGATAGTGCTGCCCTTATGCTCCAGATATACAAGATAGTTCTTGAACGGAAACATAGAAAGCAGGTCATCAAGAATCACTTCACCCTGAGGCATATCTGCTCTGATGCCGCCAAAATTAGCAACCCCCATATGTACCGGCTTGCCGGATATCGCCGCTGTCTTAGCGATCATTATATCAACCAGCCAGTTGGAGAGTGAACTTTCTGGATAACACTTCTCCCAGCTGCCTGCAGAATGTGCCACAACATCCTTAACCCTTGCCATCTTAGGCTGAGCCTCAAGTACAGCCTTGGCTGTCTTAGCTGCAGCTGTGCCTTTCTTATGCCTTGTACCGTTTGGAGCAACGTATGTCTTTCCATCGAATGTTCCGATAGCCTCGTCAATATTATCTTTAGACGGAGCCGTGCATCCGGTCCTGGTGCCGTCCACATCCACAGCAGACCACTTATATTCCTGAGCAGAAACCGTCAGGCCCGCAAAGGCAAATATGCTTATAATCAGTAATTGTCTTTTCATATTTAATATATTAAAGCCAAAAGTTCTTCGAGCCTTTTGGTTTTATTTCTGCTTGAGCCATTTCCAGAGATCCTTGAATGTGGTCTTCTTGCCGAACATCAGGATGCCTATCTTGTAGATCTTTGCAGAAGCCCAACCACATGCTATGAATGTAGCAACGAGAATACCGATAGAAAGAGCGAGTTCCCATACCGGTACTCCGAACGGAATGCGCGCGAGCATTACGATAGGAGAGGTGAAAGGAATCATAGAACCCCAGAATACAACTGCGCTGTCCGGAGCCTTGAACGCATAGAATGCTATGAAGAATCCTATCATGAGCGGAATAGTAACAGGAAGCGAAAGCTGCTGCGTATCCGCTTCATTCTCCACTGCGGAACCGATTGCCGCAAAGAATGATGCATAGAGAAGGTATCCCAATGCAAAATAGATAAAGAATCCGATGATCAGCATGCCGTAATCAAGATCCTTCAATGTAGAGAGGACTGCACCCATTTCTGAGCCCTGAGCCACTGTTGTACTGTCGATTGCAGGCATAGTCATGCCCATCATCTCCGGATCAACGCCGAGTCCCTCGGTCATCTGGGTCATCTGCTCAGTCTGCACATTGGCACTCTCCATCATCTTGTCAAATCCGATGAATGAAGAAACTCCTGTGACAATCACAGCAGTCAGCACAATCCAAAGGAAGAACTGAGTGAGAGCCACACATGCCACACCGATGATCTTACCAAACATAAGCTCGGTAGCCTTCACAGACGATACGAGGACCTCAACAACGCGGCTTGCCTTCTCTTCGATCACGCTCTGCATGACCATACCCGAGAACATCGCGATGAACATGTAGATGATCATCGAGAGCACAAGAGAGATTATCATATAAACCTCCGATGATGAGATCTTTTCCTCGCCATCCTCGCCGAGAGTGTATGTAGTCACGCTTGAATTGTACTCGACATCCTTCATGATCTGCTTAAGGTCTCCGATATCATATAGCGACAGGCGGTAGTCCTCGATCGCGTCATCAACTCTCGAGCTGATGGCTTCCTTGGTATCCACACTCATCGGCGATGAGGAATATGCAGTGACGTTTACTGAATTTGCAGTCGAGTCAAGCTGAGAGATATGCACAAGAGCATCATATCCAAGCTCCTCAAGCTGGTTCTTGAGACTATCAAGCTGCTGACCTGTGCAGTCAATGTAATCAATCGCTTCTGTATCTTCAAATTTTGGCATAACGACACCGGACTCGTCAATAACGGCAATCTGTTTGCCCTTGTCCTCAGCCATGAACATGATGAGACTTGGAAGGATAGCGATAGCGGCAAAGAAGATCGGTCCGAGGAATGTAATCAGAAGGAATGACTTCTTCTTTACGCGAGTCATGTATTCGCGTGATATGATGGTCTTTATATTTCTAAGTTTCATGTACTAAGCCTCCTCTGTTACAAGTTTGATGAATATGTCGTTCATTCTTGGAACGAGTTCCTTGAATGAGTTGACTGTCAGTCCCTGGGAGATAACTGCCGTGAGGACATCATTTGTGCACGAACCACCTGCGAGTGAAAGCACAGATGTGTGTCTTCCCATGTCGTCCTGGTCAGAAAGGACATCAAAAAGGCCTGGCACAGCCTTGAGAGCAGTCTCTGATGTATAGATAAGCTCCACGTTGTTATTGCCATATTTGCGGCGGATCTCATCTACACCACCTGTAATCACGACATGTGACTTGTTGATCAGGGCTATGCTGTCGCAAAGTTCCTCGACCGATTCCATGTTATGTGTTGAAAGGATTATTGTAGAACCCTCTTCCTTCAGACGAAGGATTTCCTCACGTATCACCTGCGCATTTACAGGATCAAAGCCTGAGAACGGCTCATCAAGGATGAGAAGTTTGGGCTTGTGGACCACTGTAGTTATGAACTGAACCTTCTGAGCCATACCCTTTGAGAGCTCCTCAACCTTCTTGTTCCACCAGCTCTCGATACCGAATCTGACGAACCATTTCTTAAGCTCATCCTGAGCTTCACGGTAGCTCATACCCTTGAGCTGCGCAAAGTACATTGCCTGCTCACCCACCTTCATCTTACGGTAAAGACCGCGCTCTTCAGGCAGATATCCAATCTTCTCGACATCGTCCTGAGTTATCGGACGTCCATCGAAAAGGACTGTTCCTGAATTTGGAATCGTGATACGGTTAATGATTCTGATCAGCGTGGTCTTACCGGCTCCGTTAGGACCGAGCAGACCAAAGATCTGTCCCTTTGGGATCTCCACCGACACATTGTCAAGGGCGACTTTCTCTCCGAAGGCCTTTGACACATTCTTGCATTCAATTATTCCCATTATCTTATTGTTTTATAAATTCAAAAGTTTTGCGGTAAGCTCCACCATAAGCTGGGCATCAGTAGCCTCACCGATGTTTCCTCCCTTACCCTTGAAGTCATACTCCTTAAGCAGCGCTATCGCCGCCATGCTCTTGCGCAGCGGATAATTACGCACCGCTGTGTCGTACTCAGAGAAGAAATAAGGATTCACGCCCAACACCTTAGCTTTCTGATCATTGCCCGGGCGTGGAGTCATCGACAACAGAGCATTGTATTTCAGGATCCTATAGAAATGTGTATACAAGGCACTTACTGCCATAGGCATGGCAAATTTGGCTGATGAGCCGATATAGGCAGCAATCCTCAACGCCTTGGCGGCATTCTTCATCGACAATTCCTTTGTCAGCTCGAATATGCTGAACTGACGGCTGATACCGACATTCTTTTCAATGTCCTGCGCTGTCACGTAAGTCGTGCCTTCAGGCAGGTTCTTCAACATTTTCTCTGTCTCGATGGCAATCTTGTTAAGGTCAGTACCCGCATGCTCTGCAAGAAGCGCCGCCGCATCTGGAGCAATCTGCATACCCTTTGACTGAAAGAATACCGGAATCCATTTTGGCATGTCGTAGTCTCTGAGCGCCTGCGAATCAACCACTATACCCATCTTAGAAACGGTCTTATACAAAGACTTGCGCTTATCCGTGCTTGCTCCGTGCATAGCAATGACAAGAACTGTCGACTCCAACGGATTCTGGCAATACACCGCCAGATCCTCCAGTCCCTTCATCATCTGGGCCTCCTTCACGACCACAAGCTGACGCTCCGCAAACATAGGATATCTTCTTGCTGCAGTGATCACTGAATCTGCCGTTACATCAGCGCCGTAGCACACAGTCTGATTAAAGTCCTTCTCACTCTCGTCGATGCAATGCTCAAGAATCGCATCACATACCATATCAACATAATACGGTTCATCTCCCATCAGAAGATAAACCGGCTTGAAGACGCCATTACAAGCGTCTTTCACTATCTCCCTGCACAGAGAATCTGTCTCTATAAAACCTTTTGCCATAACCATACAAAGATAAAAAAAAGCGCTGATTAATCAGCGCTTTTTACTCTTATTCTGCCTTTTTCTCCTTTACTTTCACAAGTTTCTCCTTCAGGATGTCTGCACAGTCCACTACTGCATCTTCGAAGGTCTTAGCATTCTTCTCAACAACGATTGTGCTTCCCGGAATGCCTACCTGTACCTTCACACTTTTGTTGTCATGGTCTGGAAGCAATGACAGTGCTACATCTACAGACGTTACAGCATCATAGAATTTCTCAAGTCTCGAGAATTTCTTTTCTACAAAGTCCAACAGTTTCTGATCCGCATTGAACTTGATCGACTGCACTCTAATCTCCATGTTTACCTCCGTTTTTAGCCCTTGGATGGGCATGTTTATAAATATCCTTCAGTCGGGCAAAGCTGCTATGGGTATAGACCTGTGTCGTAGCCAGTGATGAGTGCCCGAGCATTTCCTTGATTGAGTTCAAGTCTGTCTCGTTATTCATCAGTTCCGTTGCTATGGAATGCCTCAACACATGCGGAGACCTGCGTCCCGTTATGCCTTTGACATCTCCCAGCTCGGCCTTCACAGTCCTGTCGACATACACCGGATACAGGGGTCTGCCCCGGAATGTGACAAGCAGCGGCTCTTTCAAAGATCTCTTCCCGCACATCAGTGCCTCAACTGCCTCCAAATATAACAAAATTTCTTGACATAACGAAGTCAGCAGAGGAATTTCTCGCATTTTATTTCCTTTTCCTACTACTTTCATCGTCTGCCTTGCAAAATCCACATTCTCAATTTTAAGACCAATGAGTTCTGAACGACGAAGCCCTGTATCATACAGAATCGATATTATCAGACGTGCCAGACGCTTCTCAAACAACCTCTTGCCATTGTCATTGTCAATATTTTCCTTAAACGCAGCAAGGTATTCCGGCGAAGCCTCCTCACGAGTCTTGTCAAAATACGCGTTCATCGCCTCCTCACGGTAATATTCAGGCAAGCGCCTGGCAACCTTTGGCCTTGTAATCGTGCGTACCGGATTGGACTTAAGCTTATTCTCCCTCACCAGGTAGCGGCAGAAGCTGCTGAGCGCAGACATATGCAAGGATACGGACTTTGCCGAAAGGCCTTCCTTCTCCATGAGATCCACCATGAAGCCTCTGACTTCAAATCTGTTAAACGACTCTATGAAAGCTGTTTCATCAGGCTCGGCATCAGGAAAGGTCATCCGCACAAAACGCTCCAGCACGCCCTCGTATAGACGAGCCGTCCTTTCGGAATACCTGCGGATATTCCTTAAATATTCTATGTATTTACGGATTATCTCCATCTGATACGGTGACGGGATTACTTCTGTACGGGAAACAGGCCGATTTCAGCGGCTCTTTCCCTCATGAATGCATCTGCGGCCTCGAATGAATTCTCAATAACGCCGTCCAGAATTGCGTTCTTGACCTGCTCTTTCAGCTGACCTATAATATTACAAGGCTCAATAGCGAAGAGCTGCATCACATATTCGCCGGTGATCGGGTTCTTGAAGTTACGTATCGCATCCTTGGCCTCAACCTCGACAAGTTTCGCCTTGACCAGTTCAAAGTTAGAGCGGAGCCTTGCCACCTTGCGTGGGTTCTTTGATGTAATATCAGCGTTACAGAGGAGCATCAGATCATCAATATCATTACCCGCATCGAAAAGCAGTCTTCTGACAGCCGAATCAGTAACTTCCTCAGTAACAAGGGCTATAGGTCTGAGATGAAGATTCACAAGTTTCTGCACATACTTCATCTTCTCGTTCAAAGGCATCTTCAGGCTCTGGAATATCTTAGGGATCCATTTGGAACCTACCACCTCATGACCATGGAATGTCCATCCAAGATCAGGATCATAACGTTTGGTAGCCGGCTTTGCGATATCATGGAAAAGCGCTGCCCAACGAAGCCATACATACGGTTCAGTGCGAACCTTTGCTATCTCCTGTCCATCTTCAAATACATAGTCTTTGAGCTTTCCTTCCGCTATTGCATCCAGTTCCGCAACAGCTACATTATCAAGCACTTCCAATGTGTGAGAGAAATTCTCCTTGTGGCCTTTTCCCTCAACTGTCTCGACTCCTTTCAGCTTTGAAAGCTGTGGGAGGATACTGTCCAGAAGGCCTGTCTGATCAAGCAGACGGAAACCAATCGAAGGCTTCTGTGCGAGGAGGATCTTATTAAGTTCTTCTACGATTCTTTCCTTTGGGACCTCTGAGAGTCCTGACCTGTTGCGCATGATCGAGGCGATAGTTTCATCTGCGATTCTGAAAGGCTGTTCAGGTGTGCCGAGTCTTGTTGCGAAACGGACTGCGCGAACCATTCTGAGAGGATCGTCTCCGAATGTCATATCAGGATCCATAGGAGTTCGGATGATGCCTGCAGCAAGATCCCTTATGCCTCCAAACGGATCCACAAGTGCACCGAAGTCAGACTCCCGAAGGCTGAAAGCCATCGCATTGATGGTAAAGTCTCTGCGGAGCTGATCCTCCTGCAGAGTACCGTCCTCGACAATAGCATTTCCTCTACCATACGACTCCTTTCTTGCACCTACGAACTCGATTTCCACGCCTTTGTACCGAAGCATCGCTGTGCCATATGTCCTGAATACAGACACATTTGAACGGACTTTTGCAGCAACCGCCTCAGCCAGTTCAATTCCACTCCCTTCTACAACGATATCTATGTCCTTGCTTTCCCTTCCGAGGAAACAATCACGAACATAACCACCGATGACATAGGCATTTACGCCTTTATCAGCGGCAATCTGTGAAATGATCTTGAATATATCGTGATCAAGGTATCCCTGTGTTATCGTTGTCTGAGTCATATGATCTCTTCGTATTTCGGCAGCGTATCTATGAATCCGTATCCGGTGTCAGTCTTACGACAGATGAAGGTCTTGTGGCCGTTGGTGATTATGATCATCTGTACATCCAGCACCAGATTATATCGCACGGCCTGGTCAAGCACTTCCCTTGTCAGTTCCACCTCCGGGCGCTTGCACTCTACGATGATCATCGGCTTAAGTTTCCTGTCGTACACCAGAATATCCGCACGGAAAGGCTTATCACCCAACTTGAAACCCACCTCACTCATCATCATGTGCATTGGAACCAGCATATTATCAGCAAGCACACCGATGAACCACTGACGCACATGCTCCTCCGGAGTCAGCGCCACATGCTTCTTCCTCAGCGGATCCCATATGGTATTCTTCTCTGCCATGAATTGTAATATATTTCGTCCCCACACGGGACTATCCAAAATTCTTCGAGCTTTTGGGACTTGCAAATATAATCATTTTCAACAACTTTTCTATCTGGTGCCTAAGTGATTAATCATCAATAATGAGGGGAAACCTGAAGATTTTCACTAAATTTGCGGGCGTTTTAAATTTCACATTTATGGGCAAACATGGCAAGAGAGAGGAAGGCATGGAAATCATCTTCGAGGATGATTGGCTGATCGTTGTAAACAAGCCGTCAGGACTGCTGTCCGTAGCGACCAACAAAGGAGGCAACAAGGCAGGAGAAGTCACTGCGCACTCACTACTGATGGAATACATGACAGAGCAGCAGGGTCGCGGCAGAGGCAGGGCGATGGCCGGTGACAACCAGGGCTCGGGCCGTATCTTCATCGTCCATAGACTCGACAGAGACACATCCGGACTCGTAGTGTTTGCCAAGGATGAAGAGACCAAACATGCCCTTCAGGATAATTGGAGCGAGGTTGTGCAGGAACGCAAGTATGTCGCTGTGCTTGAAGGACATATAGAAAGCGAAGAAGGCTGGATAGAGAGCTGGCTTTATGAACATCCGAAGTCACTCAAGGTACATGCCTTCGAACTGCGTCAGGGCGACACACCGGAAAGACCTCCCCGCAAGGACTGGCAATACGCATCGACACACTGTCGGACAATAGGCCACCTGACTATCGGAGAAGATCAGTATACCAAGGTTGAGTTCGAGCTTGAAACCGGCAGGAAGAATCAGATCCGAGTACACTCCCAGTGGATCGGACACCCGATCGCAGGCGACAGGAAATACGGCGCTGCAACCAACCCGTTCGGCAGACTGGCTCTCCACGCGCAGACCCTGTCCTTCATCCACCCATGGACAGGACAGACAGTACGCTTCACATCACGACTCCCTCGCCTCTTCACCCGCCGCTAAGACTTCAGGAAAGAGAGTTCACGCTCAGCAGTGAGCGACCACGAAATCTCAGACGGAAGAGTCTGGGATAGGGTTTTGCCGTCCAGGAATGAGACAATCTTGTCTGCCATACCTGTAGCAAAGGAATCACCGAGGGGAACGACATAGTCCTGGCCGATGACTTCGGCTATGCCACCTACATCAGAACCGACTACAGCAGCGCCACAGTTCAGGGCTTCCGCACAGACAAGAGGCAGGCCCTCGTTAAGGCTTGGGAGCACAAGGACGTCTATGCAGTTCATTATTGCCGGCATGTCGGTGGATGGGAGGTTGCCGAAGAAGCGGATTGCCACGTCGCTTCGCTCCTCGCAATGACGTGAGGGGCTTCGATCCTCGCAATGACGTACGAGACTTTCCGAGCATGCTGTTTCCAGCTGGGTTCTGAGCTTACCGTCACCGACGATCCAGAATTTCAAAGAGGCATCATAACGCTTGACCACCTCTGCAAAAATAGCCGGCAGCGAAAGTACATTCTTGACTGCTGCAAGGTTTCCCACAAAGGCTAAGACCTTATCCTCAGGAGCAAGTCCAAAACGCTCACGAACAGCAGCACGGTCAGCCGGTGAAAACTCCACAAAATCCTCTGAGACACCATTATACAAAACTTCCTTGGAAGCTTGAACTGTAATCTTATCCGAAGCTGTCATAAGGGCCTTGCTGACAAAGAAATTGCATCTCGCAGACTCCATGACTGCACGAGTATCCTCCAACATCACCGGCACTCTCCATGGGTGCGTATGAACATCGGAACCATGCCATGTCACATAATACGGAATGTTGAATCGCTGATGTGCCATCAAGGCGAAAAGACCTCCGCAGAACGAATGAGCTACAACGGCATCATAACCTTTCAGAAGTTCCACTCGAGATGACATGAAACGGCGGAAGAACAATGGACGCAGATTCATCTTCTCCAAGAGCACATTATCCAGAACGGAGAACCTGTACCAGAGAAGTCTATATGTAATTCCGTCTATAGAAACCTCATCGACAGAAGGCACTACCGGAGTGTGACGGACACGACGCGTGAAGGCATTGTCACGGCTGTGCACGCAGAACACGTCAACTGTACACTCACCTGTAGCCGAAAGATGTTTTACCCTATTATGGACAGCATTGAAGAGTCCCTTCCTGTCGAACGGACTACTCTCGAATATGACTGCTAACTTCATCATTTCTTCCTTCTGAATATAGACGAAACCAAAGCGGTAAACTTATATACGGCCACAGTAAAGCGCGGCTTGCCTATCTTATAGAGCAGCAGGTTGAAAACCTGGCCTGCCCTCAATGAGAACATGCCCAGGCCACTGTCTGCTGACATCATTTCGTACAGAAAAGATACATTTTCACACGACAACATCTTTGTCCTACGTGTCAGATATACATTAAGCATGCGACAGATATATCTTCCTATCAAATCCCTACGATAAAGCGAAGTGACCTTTGGAGTATTAGGGCAACGCTCTACAATACGCTCAAGCACCTCCGCATAAAGGGGCAGAAAAACATACAGCTGCTGCAGATGCTTGTCCGAAGACGTGTCGCTGCCGAGCGATCCAGGCCTCATATAATAAGCATACACATCTCCTGCAACAGTCTTGATAGAAGAACATTTCGACATGACAGCGAAGACGAAAAGCTTATCCTCTGCATAAGAAAGGCTTTCATTGAAACGCGTATCTCCTATGATCTTACGCCTGAACAGCTTTGCCCATGGAGCATCAAGCATCTCGCAGTTACGTCTGATATTTTCCTGAAAGAACCTCGGATAATCTGTAGACTTATATGAATGCGTTGCACGTGGACGGACCGCCTTGACCGGAACTCCACCCATGAATGCGGCATATCCTGCCACAACCATATCTTCACCCGCCACTACATCCATCATATCGACAAGGGCATATGGAAGGAGTGCATCATCAGAATCAAGGAACATAATGTATTCGCCTTTGGCAAGCCCGAGTCCGGCATTCCTGGCCGAACTTACTCCACCATTTGGCTTGTGAAGCGTCCTGAAGCGAGGATCCGTAGCCGAATACCTATCACAGATCAGCGGAGACGAATCCGTACTGCCATCGTCAACAAGTATGACCTCATAAGACGAAAAATCCTGATCCAGAATGCTGCTCAGACAGCGGTCCAGATATTCCTCCACGTTATAGACGGGAATGATGATGCTAAGCCTGCATTTATCCATAAGCGTCAACTTTTACCGAGACCCTCCTGGAGGAATCTCACAGATTTAACTCGTTCGTTTTCAAGGATTTCATCCACATAAGTCCAGTCTGGGTCGGACAGGAAGAACTCTCCGTCATCCTCCGGATCTATACCCTGTACCAGTCTCATATCCAGACCGAACATCCTAAGAAGCGACTCCAGACGGGCCATGCCCCTGCGGGAGTTGCCAACTGCGACAAAAGGCTTATGGAACAGAATACAGAGAACACATCCATGGAACGAATCCGTTACCACACAGCGCGCATCCATGAACCCTGTCAACCAGTCCTCCATAGGCGGCACGACGCGCTCGCTCGCCGGCAACCTTACATCCGGACACACAGACAGATCTGCAACCTCACATCCGGACACGCGAGCCATAAAGTCCACAACAGTCTGCTTTTCTGACGTTCTATCCAATATATATGTAACGACTTTTCCGGCGCATGAATGAGCGGAAGCCGATTCAGCAATAGCACGATATGAATCCACATCAAGAAGCATCACCGGATCAAGCACATGCACAGCCCTGTCACAATCCAGCCACTCCTCACACATGGTCGCACCAGAGGACTCGCGCACCGAGACTGCGTCGAAACGCCCAAGAAGAGACGTACAACGCTGGATGGTCTCATATTCATATTCCAGATTATCCGTACCGAATGATGCCGCATATGACATCCTGACCACTTCCCAATCCTTGGTAAACTCCAGGAAGGCATCCTCAATCCTTCCAAAATAGAGAGGCCTCCACACCTGGTCACTTCCTACTATGAATGCATCATATTCGCCCTCCTTGATATCAGCAAGGCCATTCAGGATGCGAGGCGCTATATGCTCATCGGTGAATTTCTGCACCTTGGCGGCGAAGATTGGATAGTCCTTCCTATATCTATGTTCACGGAAAATCTCCGGCAGTGATTTTCCGTTCAGGAGCCTCTTCATATATATAAAAGGTGACTTCCACAGAGCAGGAAGCGGCATCTTCACCTTACGGTCAAGCACAGTAGCCTCATGTCCCATATCCTCGAGACAACGCTTGAGGGCATAGGCTTGCAGCAGACCGCCGTAGTTTGTGTGCAGCGGAAGTGTGACTATCGCTATCCTCATTTCAATATCTTCTTTTTACATGCCGAAAGGAACGCCCGTACGGCTCTGCAAACCCTTTTCCCTAAAGGCTTCCTGACGACATACGATTTCATATACTTTATAAGGTCCTCAGCCGAATGCAGGCCCTGAAAGAACTCTTCACGCTTTTCCGGAATTGCAACAGGGTCATGAAAACCTCCATTATCAATACGTGAAAGTTCCATATCCACCTGATGGGCCTCGACTCCAGCAAGACTTTCCATCAGAGCACGGCCTTTTTCAGAGTTGACATAAACTCCTGAGACTCCTTTATCATCAGACATTTCCGGAGCACAGCGCTGGACGCTCCAAAGATCCGAAAGCGTCAGGTCGCTGCCGCTTCGTCCACCACGCACCGCGCAATTGTAACACGAAGGCCTGAGACTCATATCCTGGACAAACAACGCCATATAAGGGTCCTTGATATATGGACATGAACCCAATGATGTAGTAAAGGCATAATGTCTCCAGCTGTCGGTCTTGTCCTTGAAACGGACATATTCCATCCGTGAACCATGTTTCTTTTCAAGCGCCTTTACATATTTCTCCCACAACCCCGGACTCGGAACGCCGTGGCATAGCAGATCTACTGTAACAAGCTTATCATTTGACTCTCCAAGATACTTATGCAGCCCCGCCACCTGACATGGAGTTCCGCTGAAGAGTACCGTCCTTCCTTCTGAAAGCCAATAGCGTACATCCTCAAAAGCAGCATAAAGATCGCTCTGGACATACTTCGAGCCACGCATCTTCTCTACGCCAGCCATGTCATATGCCTCAGCATGACCAACGGTCATATCATCATTCACCACCGCTCCAAAGACAACTCCACCTTCAGAGATGATCTGCTCTGCCAATGCAGGGAACACACCACCTGACGACGAACCGTCCAGATACCGTCCGGAACGCACCGCAAGAGCCTCAGAAGGCATTGAAGGCTCCAAAGGATTCAGCACAGGACATACCTTCTCGCACTTTCCACAACCGATGCACAGGTCCGGACTATTGACAAACGGATAATCAAAACCTTCACGGTCACGACGCATCACAATGCACTGAGCCGGACATGCAGACATGCATGCCGTACAGCCACAACAGAGAGATTTATCCGTTATCTTGATCATTTCTTCTTTCTCAGTCTATCTATGTAACTTTTCAGTCTGTCAATCGCCCACTGTCTTTCGTCAGGTTGCAGGCCAAGAAGCCATACTGCCAGAAGCGTCACAAAGACACAGCCTGCAGCGCTGACCACAAAACCCAGGAATCCTTCCGGCTTGGCAATTTCAATCAGGACCGGCAACCATACGGAGCCGCACACCACCTTGAAAAGCAAGGTGCAATAGACTTTATCCACAAATGGTAAAACAGGAAATCCTGTTGCCTTGTTAAGCATGATCAGTCGCGCCCAAAGGCATACCTGTGATATTGCAATCGCAACAATCACAGTCACTTCGGGCATAGCTCCAAGTTTCAGACATACATAGGAAACAGGCAGATTAAGCAGCTGGAGTGCACCCACTACGATCTGATATCTACGTATGTTTCCTGTCGCCAGCATAGCCGTTATCATAGGATTTGACATAGACTCGCTCAATGCGAATATAAGGAAGAGCTGCACGAAAAGAGGTGCATGTTGCGGGACTTCCTTGAGCCATATTCCAAGCAGGAATTCAGCATTGAATATGACCGGCAGAGCAAGAACATACAGCAGGCAGAACGACAGACGCGACGCCCTTCGCACAAGCGAGAATGTGTATTCATGCTTACCGGAAGCATAAGATTTGGTTATCTGCGGATTGACCGCAGTCATGAAGTTTGTCACAAAACCCTGGACAGCACCATTTAGCTGCACTGCCACTCCGCGGGCCGCATTCACCGCCGGACCGGAGAAGAGATTAACCAGGATATTTCCACCGTGATCCCTAAGCACACCGGAAGTCACCCCAATGAAGTTCCAGCCTGCAAACGAGAACATTTCTTTAATCAGACCTTTTTCCTGGAAAAAGTTCCTATAAACATGCAAGTTGAATCTACACTCCTCAAAATGGTGTCGACAATATAAGGTATAGGCACCACGGATTATAATCACCACACCTGTCATGAGAGCCGCATACATCACCAGACGATCTGACGAAGAATGCGCTATAAGCATAGCGACACCAAGCCTCAAGGCGCCGTCAAGAATGCCTGTCCATGCATAGGCGGACATATGTTCATGGGCGGTTATCGAAGCCATCTGCGGCACACTCATCAGATTGACGACAAATGCCAGCAAAGAGAAATGCAGAACCATGCGGGCCGCAGGAATCCTTGACGGATCTATGGTCATCTCATTGTCTATGAACCATAGACCGACAGGCTCAGCTATTGCCACTATGACCAATGCAAGGACAAGTTGTATCATCACGGCTGATGAATAGACCAGGTTCAGGCGAGAGCCGGTCCCCTTTCCCAACTCAAAGGTAATGAAGCGTTGCACTGCGGAATTGAGTGCGCCTGAAATAATGGTGAACATGGATACAACGCCGCCAACGACATTATATATGCCGAAATCGTTCTCGCCGAGAGCGGCCAGAACAACGCGCGACGTGTAAAGTCCGACAAGCATCAGCGCGAACATCCTGACGTAAAGCATCAGGGTATTCTTTGCAATGCGCGAACCACTATGATTTTCACCACTCATAACTTACAAAATTAAACAAAAAGACCGACAACACAAAACTAGATGTCTACTAAAAGATTGAGACGTCACATAGGCTCTCTGAGGCAACATTTCAGCAAAATATATTGGGATTTATTTTTGCTTTTTCATTTATTGTTGCTAAATTAGTGCTCAGATATTGATTTTTAATAACACTCTAACAATAACAGTTATGGTAAGATATTGTGTAATGTGGAAGTTCAAGCCATCAGATGGCAAGACTCCAAAGGAACTCGCTGAAGAAGTCAAGGAAAAATATGAGTCCCTCCTGGGACTCGTGCCTGGTCTTAAGAGCATTGAAGTTGGTGTAAACCAGAATGAAGGAAAAACCTCTTACGACGCAGTTATGATGGCAGACTTCGAAACTTGGGAAGATCTCGCTGCATACAAGGCAGATGACATGAGGGACAACGTAATAGAATATGTAAAGACTATTGCTGAAGTTCGCGCAAAAGTCGAGTACGAAAGATAAAAAAGGTATAATTGCCAAAAGTAGTTGGTAAAACCTTTGTAACAATCTAAAATACAGTTAGATACAATAACTTTGATGAAACGGATTTCATC
>JAFYRK010000091.1 GCA_017559545.1 Bacteroidales bacterium | reverse complement strand
TGACAGAATGGAAACACCAGTACTGAATGCACATAATAAACAGGAGCACGAGCAGTCTCATTCGGCGGAGCATCTGCTGAACGCCACTATGGTGAAGATGTTCGGATGTCCTCGTTCGAGGAACGCTCATATCGAGAAGAAGAAATCAAAATGTGATTATATTTTGGATGCGGAGCCGACAGCGGAGCAGGTTGCCCAGATCGAGGCGAAGATCAACGAGATCATCGCGCAGAACCTTGATGTCACTATCGAATTTGTGACAAAGGAGCAGGCGGCATCCATTGTGGACCTCAGCAAACTTCCGGAGGATGCTTCGGAGACGCTGAGAATCGTCAGGATAGGGGATTACGACGCTTGCGCCTGCATCGGTGCGCACGTGAAGAACACCTCGGAAATCGGAACCTTCAAGGTCATCAGCCACTCATACGAGAACGGTGTGTGGCGTCTCAGATGGAAAATCGTACAATAAATACAGAACAATATGATACCAGAGTGGGCAAAAGAAATGAATTGCGCAGTCACTGTATGTGACAAGGAAGGCGTAATCCTTTATATGAACGATAAGGCAAAGGAAACATTCGCCAGCCACGGTGACCTCGTAGGCAAGAGCCTTATCCCTTGCCACAGTGAGCGTTCAAGAGCAATCATCGCAGAACTCCTTGAGACAGGAGGGATGAACGCGTACACCATCCAGAAGAACGGTCTGAAGAAGATGATCTATCAGACTGCCTGGAAGGAAAACGGTGAGGTTGCAGGCCTTGTAGAGATCTCTATGGTCATCCCTGAGGATATGCCTCATTACGTAAGATAGTATGAAAATCGAGGAAGCAATAGTTTACTGTCTGGCGAGTTCCGGAAGGGGAATGAGGACAGAGCAGATCGCTGATATGATTAACCGTCAGCGTCTGCATCTGCGTAAGGACGGCCAGCCCGTGACCTCCAAGCAGGTCTATGCAGTAATCTGCCGCTTCCCTGATATGTTCGTCAAAGCCGAAGGCAGGATAATGTTGATGATTTGATTTAGATATTATGAAGATAGCTGTACCAACAAGAGATGGACGTGTGGATGACCACTTCGGTCATTGCGCATACTATACGATATTCGATGTAGTTGACGGAAAGGTGACTAATGTCAGCAAGATGGCTTCGCCTCAGGGCTGCGGATGCAAGAGCGGAATCGCTCCGGTTCTGCGACAGATGGGCGTTGCGGTTATGCTTGCTGGCAATATGGGCCAGGGTGCCAGGAATGTCCTTGAGGCTCAAAGGATTGAGGTTATCCGTGGCTGCAGCGGTGACGTGGAGGAACTAGTTGCCGCATACCTTGCAGGTAATGTAAAAGATAACGGTGAGGTGTGCGATCACCACGACTGTCATTAAAATGAAAGCATACACATAAGATGCTGTAGGGGTATATAAAACAAAATGAGACATCGTCGCTCGCGCGAGGAGGCCTCATACTAACCACATAATTAATAACACTAAAACTAATAACCGGGTGCAAAGGTACTGCTTTTCAGCAAATTAGCAATACCTTAAGATGCGAAATCCGACGAATTGCAGGATTTAGGGGATGAAATGCAAAATTTGGGGTATGAATTGATTGTGGGTCAATGCCTTTACCTCAAAATTGAGCGCTTTTACCTGAAGATTGCGGTCAAAAGGATGACCGCTCCGCTGATTCCGATGTACGCATACACAAGGTAAGTGAACAATCTGCTCGGAATACGTTTGAATGCCCAGTTGCCGGCGATTACTCCTATCGCAAGTCCAGCCAATCCGTACAGATATGCTGATCCCACAGCCGGAGTTACATAGCCGTTGTATATTCTTACCGCCAACATCGTGATGTTGGTTACGACTGCATAGGTCTGAATCATTCCCATATAATGGTCCTTGGTAGGCTCTGATACGATGAGATAGAGAACTACAGGCGGGCCCTGCATTCCGAAAAGACCTCCCATCACACCGCTGACTGAACCTGTGCCGAGCATCCATCCTGGAGTCGCACGGATGTACTTCTGGAGCTTTTCCTTGAAGAAACTGAAGTAGAAGCTCAGGAAGATGAGCATACATCCAAGAATCTTTCTCATCGTCGGACCCTCGATCCTGTCAAGCATCAGAATTGCCGCTGTCGAGAATATGATAAATGCTCCTACAATCGGCAGGAAACG
>JAFYRK010000090.1 GCA_017559545.1 Bacteroidales bacterium | reverse complement strand
TGAACGGGAGGGGCCCGCGACGAAGTCGTGGGAGGGATGAAGTCGGAACTCGTTCCGACGAACCAAGCCAAACTTACCCTACCGCCACTATCGTCATATATAAATAAAAAAAGGAGATGACCTTATTAGTCATCCCCTTTTATTTTTTTTATATTTCTCCAAAAAGCATTACATTTGTAGGTTAAACAAAGTGTATATGGGTATATTTGATAAGGGTGTCAAAAAGACTAACAGAGGCTTCTTTGAGAGGCTCTCAAGAGCGGTTGTGGGTAGGACAGAGGTGGATGATGATCTGCTTGATGCAATTGAGGAGGCGTTGCTTGCCACCGATATGGGCGTTGACACTACAATGAAGATTATTGAGAATCTTGAGGAGAGAGTACGCAGGGATAAATATGTATCCATGGACGAACTTGTGGATATCCTCAGGGATGAGATAGCGGAACTTCTTAATGTAAAGGAAGGCGAGACATCAGACGATGCGGTAGTACCTTTTGATTTCAGCAAGAAACCATATGTGATCATGGTAGTCGGTGTAAACGGTGTCGGTAAGACTACGACTATCGGAAAGCTTGCCAGTGGTCTTAAGGCTCAAGGCAAGAAGGTTGTTCTTGGTGCTGCGGACACGTTCCGCGCAGCTGCGGTTGATCAGCTTACCATCTGGGCAGAGCGGGCAGGTGTAGATATCGTCAGACAGGCGATGGGATCCGATCCGGCCTCTGTGGCATTCGATACAGTCAAGTCGGCTGTGGCAAAGGATGCAGATGTGGTAATTATCGATACTGCTGGCCGTCTCCATAATAGGATTGACTTGATGAACGAACTTACCAAGATCAGGAATGTCATGAGAAAGGTTATTCCAGACGCGCCGCATGAGGTCCTTCTGGTTCTTGATGGATCTACCGGTCAGAATGCATTCCAGCAGGCAAAGGAGTTCATGCGCGCCACAGATATCACGGCTTTGGCTGTGACTAAGCTTGACGGAACAGCAAAAGGCGGCGTTGTTGTCGGTATCGTTGACCAGTTCCGTATTCCTATCAAGTTTGTGGGTATTGGTGAGGGCATCGACGATCTCAAAGTGTTCAACAAGAGAGAATATGTAGGTTCTCTGTTCTCAAAAGATGATATTTCATAGCGGAACATCATCGTCAGACTAAGGATAAAATAATAAATTAGATATATGAAGATTTCGTACAATTGGCTCAAGGAATATCTTGAGTGTGAACTCTCACCAGAGGCAGTGGCTCAGGCATTGACTTCAATCGGGCTTGAAGTTGATTCGCTTGAGCAGATCGAAGAGATTCCTGGCGGTCTTGCAGGTGTTATCGTAGCAGAAGTTGTAGAATGTGTAGAGCATCCTGATTCAGACCACCTCCACATAACAAAACTCAATACCGGCGAACCTGAACTTCTTCAGGTTGTATGTGGCGCTCCTAACGTCGCTGCAGGACAGAAGGTTCTTCTTGCTACTGTTGGTACAGTCCTCGGAGAGGATTTCAAGATCAAGAAGTCAAAGATCCGTGGCGTTGAGTCATTCGGTATGATCTGCGCAGAGGATGAGCTTGGCATCGGAGAATCACATGACGGTATCATGGTACTTGATCCGGAGGCAGTTGTGGGAACTCCGGCAAAGGATTACCTTGGCCTTGCAACAGATGCTTTGATTGAGATCGGCCTTACTGCAAACCGTGTTGACGCTGCGTCACATATCGGTGTGGCAAGAGACCTCTATGCATATCTCAAGCATAATGGATTGCCTTGCAGATTCAACATGCCGGACGTATCCGCATGGGCAGACAATGATGCAGAGGGCGCTATTCCAGTAGAGGTGCTCGCTGCTGACGGTGCACCAAGATATACTGGTACAACAATCAAGGGCGTAAAGGTTGCAGCATCTCCGGAGTGGCTCCAGAAGAAGCTCTTGGCGATAGGACTCCGTCCAATCAACAACATCGTGGATATCACTAACTTCGTGCTCCATGAGATCGGACAGCCTCTTCATGCATTTGACGCGGCCAGGATTGCCGGTGGTAAGGTAGTGGTCCGCAGAGCGGAGGAGGGTGAGAAATTCGTTACACTTGATGGTGTGGAGAGAACGCTTTCAGCAGCTGACCTTATGATTGCCAATGCAGAAAAGCCGATGTGTCTTGCCGGAGTCTTCGGTGGTGAGGAGTCAGGTGTGACAGAGGAGACTACAGACGTGTTCCTTGAAAGTGCATACTTCAACCCGGTATCGATCAGAAAGAGTTCAAAGAGACATACTCTCAAGACAGACGCTTCCTTCCGTTATGAGCGTGGTGCAGACCCTCTCGTAGTGGAGTATGCGGCAAAGCGCGCAGCTCTCCTCATCCAGGAGCTTGCCGGTGGTCAGATTGTGGGAAGAATGCAGGAGTTCTATCCGGAGAAGATCGAGAAGAAGGTCGTAGATCTTGACTACAACCGCATAGAGGCATTCATAGGTAAGAAGCTTGGCCATGATGTAATCGAAGGCATCCTCGAGGGTCTCGCTTACGAGTTCCTTGAGAAGACGGAAACAGGCGCAAAGGTTGCGGTTCCTTCATACATGATTGACGTATATCGTGAATGTGATATCGTGGAGGAAATCCTTCGCGTATATGGATACAACAACATAGAGCTTCCACAGGCAATGAGAATGTCTGTGAACGCTCCTCAGAAGCCAGAGCCGGAGCAGGTACGCAAGTCTATCGCTGACTTCCTTGCAGCCAACGGCTTCGTTGAGACAATGAACAACTCCCTTACAAAGTCTGAGTACTACTCTAAGCTCAAGACTTTCCCTGAGGAGAAGTGCGTGAGAATCATGAATCCGCTCAGTTCTGACCTCAATGTCATGAGACAGACTCTTCTTCTCAACGGTCTTGAGGTAATAGCTTACAACATCAACCGTCAGATCACAAACATCAAGACTTTCGAGTACGGTTCAGTATATTCATTCAAGCCTGAGACAGACGGAAAGACTCTTGAGTCTTATGAGGAGCACACATGCTACGCCCTCTTCATCAGCGGTCAGCCTGACAAGTCATGGAGAGTGGATCCAGGTAAGGGTAACTACTTCCAGCTTAAGGGTTATCTCGAGCTCCTTCTCAAGCGTTTCGGATGCGACATCTACTCTCTTGAGACCGAGGCAGCTCCTGCAGACCTCTTCTCTGAGGGACTTGCATATAACCTCCCAGGCTCACACCAGCCGCTCGCAGTGATGGGTACCGTTGCTCCAGCAAGACTGAAGCAGTTCGGCATCAAGCAGCCGGTATTTGCAGCTGAAATCAACTGGCCTGCACTCTTTGAGCTTGTGAAGAGAAATAAGATCAAGTATAAGGAACTCCCTAAGTTCCCTGAGGTAAGACGTGACCTTGCACTCCTTCTTGATGAGTCAGTAAGTTATGCTGATCTCCGCAAGAGCGCATTCAGAGCAGGTAAGAAGCTTCTCAAGCAGGTCGGTCTCTTCGATGTCTATAGAGGAGATAAGATTGCTGAAGGCAAGAAACAGTACGCTCTCAGCTTCGTGCTTCAGGATCTTGATAAGACATTGACCGACAACGATGTCGAGAAGGTAATGAACAAACTTCTCTCTACATTCCAGAATGAGTTCGGAGCTTCGTTGAGATAATATGAAGAGATATCTGCAACATATCCTGATATTGCTTGCTGCAATTATTATCCTGGTGCCTTCTTGTAAAAAGGAGAGCGCAAGGGTGATTCCACGTTCCAAACTTGCGAAAATCTATGCGGAGATGTTCGTGACGGATCAGTGGATTCAGTCAAAGCCAGGTCTCAGGACTATTGCAGACACTTCGTTGGTATATGAGCCGATACTGGAGAAGTATGGTTATGATTCCGACGATTATCAATATAGTGTGGATCACTATATGAACGATCCTGAGCGTTTTTCGAGAATTCTGAGAACAACGGCAGAGATTCTGGACAAGGAGATAAAGGCGTTGCGAAAGAAGCAGGCAGAGTATAAGATCCATGAGGAGAAGGAGAAGGAAATCGCTGACTTTGAGATAACAATGTTCCAGTTCTACGACGAACTGATATCGTCAGACGGATTAAGAGGATGGTCGGATAGTCTGGATGTCGTGTGGGATACGGTATTCAATGCATATAGATTCAGGAGAATCCATCGTACTGACACCATTTATGAGGGACCGAGGATGATAGTAAGTGATACACTTTCTGTATCGGATACCCTGGCGTCAGATTCGTTGGCAGTAGCCGACTCCTTGATTCCGTTGGAACCTATAAATATACCTGTATCGCAATCTGTCGATGGGCAGAAAGCTCCCGAGACTCCCAAACTAAGGGTAGATACGCTTATGAACCTGACAAAGAAGGGATTGCTGAAACGACCTGAAAGACCTGTCAGAAAAATAGAGTAATACAGTTATGGCAACTATAAGAGTAACAGCAGAATACGTATATACTTCCGCTCCAGCCGGAGTGATCAGGAACGGTTATGTCGAGTTTGATGAGGCTGACGGCACAATTATCGCCGTGGGCGAATGTGCTGCCGGCGAGGAGGTTACTCCGGGTGCTGTTACTCCAGGTCTTGTCAATGGACATTGCCATATTGAACTTTCACATCTTCATGGCAAGTTCCGCAAAGGCACAGGTATGGCCGGTTTCATCGATCAGATCAACGAGTTGCGCGATTGGGCCGGACGTGAGGAAAAGGTGCGCCTGACCAAGCTTTGGATGGATAAGATGTGGGCTGCAGGAGTTTCCGCTATGGCGGATATCAGTAATGATGACTCTTCGTTTGACGTGAAGAAGTCACATGATATGTATACAAGGACATTCCTGGAGGTATTCGGCAGCGAGCCTCATATGTGTGAGGGAGTAATGGCAGATGTTACAGCGTTGAATGCTGTTGCTGACCAGACCGGCATTGATGCGGCTCCGACTCCACATTCATGCTATACCATGAGTCCTGAACTTCTCAGTGCATCTGCTGCGGCAGGTCTTGCAAAGGGATTCCTCTCGTATCATTCGCAGGAGAGTCAGGAAGAAGAGGATCTGTTGAGGACAGGTTCGGGTGCCATGTATGAGAACCGTAAGCGTTCTGGCATGAGTACTCCACCAGTAACAGGAGAGTCATCACTGAAGTATTTCATCCAGCGTCTTGCTGCGGCAGCTCCGGCTCCTTATAGCCAGCATATACTTCTGGTACACAATGTGTGTCTTACACAGGAGGATATAGACGCTGCGAAGAGAGTTATGAAGAATGTATATTGGACAGTATGTCCTCTATCAAATATATTCATCCATAATGCGTTGCCGCCAATCCCTCTGATGAGGGTGAACAGCTTGGATATCATGCTTGGAACAGATTCGCTCTCAAGCAATGATGATCTTGACATGGTTAAGGAGATGGCTTGCATTCATGAGAACTTCCCTGAAGTTCCGATGTCGGAAATCCTGACATGGGCTACGCTTAACGGTGCCCGATTCCTGAAGAAGGATGACGTTATGGGAAGCCTTGAGGCTGGAAAGAAGCCTGGTATTGTAAGGATAAGCAATATTGACGGGGATGGATACGTAACATTAGAGAGCTCGTCAGAAAGAATAAGATAATGCTGCACTTTGATGACATAGTCTTCGGACCAATTTTCAGCCGCAGGCTGGGATCATCCCTTGGAGTCAATATCCTGCCTTCAAAGGGAAAGCTCTGCAACTTTGACTGTGTCTATTGCGAGTGTGGGTGGAATAAGGATGGCATAGCTGAACGTACCTTCCCGACTTCAGCCCAGGTTGAGGAGGCGCTGGAGGCGAAGATGTCAAAAGCGGTAGAGGAGGGTGTTCCTGTAGATTCAATAACATTCTCCGGTAATGGAGAGCCGACCATGCATCCGGAATTTCCGGAGATAATAGATGTGACTCTCCGTATGAGGGATAAGTATTATCCTCAGGCAAAGGTGTCAGTCCTTTCGAATGCCTTCCTTGCTGGCCGTGAGGCTGTTGCAGAGGCGCTTATGAAGGTGGATAACCCGATCCTGAAGATTGATGCTTCAAATGACCGTCTGATAGCGAAGATCAACAAGCCGTGCGGCCCGTATCATTTGGAGAAGGTTGTAGCCAGCCTTCGAAGATTTGAAGGCAACTTTATCCTGCAGACTATGTTCCTGAAGTCTCCGGACTTTGACACAGCTGCGCCAGAGGCACTTGCAGCGTGGCATGATATAGTGCGTGAGCTTCGTCCAAGGCAGGTAATGGTATACACAATAGATCGAGAGACTCCTGATAAGTCTCTTGCGAAATATACGGTTGAGCAGATGGCTGAATTTGTAAAACCGCTTGTTGAAGAAGGATTTGATGTGCAGATAAGGGGATAACTTATGAGGCTTGTGATTCAGAGAGTGGCAAATGCCAGCGTGAGCGTGCCTGCGGAAGGATATGAGGCATGTATCGGAAAGGGATTGCTTGTCCTTGCAGCGTTCATAGATGAGGATACGGATGAGGACCTGGACTGGTGTGCGCGCAAGTTGGCTGCAATGCGTATCTTCGACGATGCTGACGGTGTTATGAATCTGTCGGTAAAGGACGTGGACGGTGAGATTCTTGCAGTCAGCCAGTTTACGCTATATGCATCGACGGTAAAAGGTAATCGCCCGTCATATATAAAGGCGGCAAAGCCGGATGTGGCGATTCCACTTTATGAGAAGTTTCTTGAAAAGATAGAGGAACATGCGGGCAGGAAGCCAGCGAAGGGTATATTTGGGGCGGATATGAAGGTCAGCCTGCTGAACGATGGCCCTGTGACAATCATCGTTGATTCTAAGTTGAAATTTTAAAATTATAAATATATGGCAGAATATCTTACAAAGTATGGCTACACTCCGGATCAGGAGGCAATGGGCCGCGCATTGGAACTTATCGCATCAAATCTTGATAAGTTGGCGTCAGAGCAGGTATACAAGGACTGCTTCTCTATGATGGACCTTACTACTCTTAAGACGGATGATACTCCGGCTTCTGTAACAAAGCTCGTAAATAAGGTCAATGCATTCCCACAGGCGTATCCTGAGTGGCCTCTTCCTGCATCAGTATGCGTATATCCTAATTTCGCAGCAACCGTTAAGGACGCAAGGGCCTATGATTTCAACATCACTGTAGTGTCTGCATGCTTCCCATCTTCACAAAGCTTCCTCGAGGTTAAGCTCAGAGAGTGCGAACTTGCTGTTGAGCAGGGTGCTGACGAGGTGGATATAGTTCTTGCACTTAATGCATTCCTTGCCGGTGATTATGAGACAGCTGCAGAGGAGATTCGTCAGGTGCGCGCATGTATTGATAAGGTAGCTGCAAAGCAGGGAAGACAGGTACACCTTAAGGTTATCCTTGAGACAGGTCTTCTTCGTAAGCCAGAGTCTATTGCAGAGGCTTCTTTCCTTGCAATGGAGGCAGGTGCTGATTTCATCAAGACTTCAACAGGAAAGGTGGATGTCAATGCAACTCCGGCAGCAGCGTATGTGATGTGTGAGTGTATCGCTAAGTATTATGAGGTTACAGGAAAGAAGATAGGATTTAAGCCTGCAGGCGGTATCTCGTCAGCAGCTGATGCTCTCTGCTACTATTCTATTGTATCTACTGTCCTCGGTAAGGAATGGCTCAATAAGGAACTTTTCCGTTTTGGTGTGAGCCGTGTGGCTAACAGCCTCCTTGCTGCAGTGGAGCAGAAGACAGTGTCTTTCTTCTAGTCCTATACAATGATTTATCTCGTTTTTTAGAAAAATAAGATAAAATCTATTATAGAAATCGCCCGTAGAGAGTCCTCTGCGGGCGATTTTTGCAGATAAGCATATACTTTTTTGTTACACGGATAATACTCCGGAACTTTGCCTCCGTAATTAAAAAGAAACGATTATGAGAGGTAGAGTTACATTGTTTCTGCTGGCATTGG
Organism: Bacteroidales bacterium; assembly: GCA_017559545.1. GTDB lineage: Bacteria > Bacteroidota > Bacteroidia > Bacteroidales > UBA932 > Cryptobacteroides. Next base: position 6,027 of record JAFYRK010000090.1, on the reverse strand, counting down.
CGGTGTTGTCGTGCAGCAAGGATGGGGTGTATCACGGGCGTGATATCGACTATGAATACGGACGTGATCTTAATCATGGGGCTATCGTTCTGGGTGACCGTCTGGATAATCCGTATAAGACGGAGAACATGGCTCGTGCGTTGATGTCTGTGTATCCGACAAAGGCGGACAGGGTGGAACTCAAGAGCACGGATCTGTATGTGCGTTTCCTGCCGGAGAATAAGGATCAGTATGATCTTTTGGAAGATATGGGGCTGCATCTGGTGGATCATCCCCTGGATTATGATATTGTTGTCGATGGTGATTGGTATCATGATCCTCAGGTGCCGGAAGGAGATGTGACGTGGCAATATGCCGTTGTGCCGGTGGGTTTTGAATTTCCTGATGTCAGATATGAACTGATTCATGAATGTTACATGTCAGAGAACGATGCGGCATCAAAGTCTTCTGCTGATTGGGTAGACTGGGAGGCAGTTGAAAGGGAGGCGTATGTGCTTACGGGCAATTCCAAGCTCATTGCCGAGCCGATTACAAAGGCCGCAACTAAGGTGGCGCCTTCTGGCCGTATAACCATAGTTGACCGACATGCCAATGGGGCAAAGCCGTTCGGTGTGGCAGGTGTCAAGGTCATGTGTAATTCTTTCGTGAAATTCTCAACAACGTATACAGACCGTGATGGCTATTATACAATGCCTAAGAAGTTTTCATCCGACCTCAGATATCGTCTTGTATTTAAGAATCAGAAAGGCTTCGGAATAGGTCTGAATCTCATATTATTGCCAGCTTCGGTGTCCACTTTAGGCAAGTCCGGTCCGGAAGGGGTGACTATGACAATTACGGACGAGTCTGATGAGAAACTCTTCAAGCGCTGCGCAGTGAATAATGCTGCTTATGATTATTTCTCGAGATGTGCAGCTGAAGATCTATGTATCGCGACACCTCCGTCAGATCTACGTATATGGCTGTTTCATGACCTTCATGCAAGCAGCGCCGTGATGTTACACCATGGATCTGTCATGAGCATGGATCTGATCTCAAAATATCTTGGAACTTTTACAGAGTTGATTGAAGTCTTTCTGCCGGATATCACTATGGGTGTGAAGGAAAGGGATTCATACAGTGACCTTTACACCAATACCTGCCATGAACTGGCTCATGCCAGTCATTTCACTAAGGTCGGCACATCATACTGGGACAGATATATCAAGTATATCATGGCATCATACGTCAAAAGCTCAGGTATGACATACGGTGACGGGACGGGTGATGATGCCGGAGCATGTGAGGTAGGTGAGATGTGGGCATACTACCTGGAGAGCAAGATGTATAAGGAGAGATATGGTGGTTCATTCCCTTCGTTCGGCACATCATATTGGTTCTATCCTCAGATATTCCGTTATCTGGATGAGAGGGGAGTCTCGTGTTCTGAAATATTCTCTGTGCTTGGGCCTGGAGTGGATTCTAGGTCGGAGTTGAAAACAGCCCTTCTGGCTGCATATCCCAATAAGCGCACGGTAATCGAACAGGTGTTCGGAAGATACAGGTAAAGTCATGAGAAAATATCTTATAGCACTGTCAGTATTCTTGCTGACAACGGCCTTGCCGTCCCTGGCACAGAAGTTCAGCCTTTCGACAAATCTTCTTGATTATGCTTGCCTGGGAACTATGAATGTTGATGCATCTTATTCGGTGTCAAGGAGATGGAGCGTTTTGGCGAGTGCGCGTTATAATCCCTTTACATTCAGAGAGGGAAATCCGGATGAGCAGTTTCAGTATAGACAGCAGTCCTATGCGGTGGGCGCAAGACTGTGGCCTTGGCATACGATGTCTGGTTGGTGGTTTGCCGGCAAGTTACGTTACCAGGAGTATTGCTACGGCGGGATCTTTACTGATGAGACGGAGGAGGGTGACAGATTCGGAGCTGGAATTTATGCAGGATATACATATATGCTGACCAAACATCTGAATCTTGAGTTCGGAGCAGGATTCTGGACCGGAATGGCTTTGTATACCAGATATTCATGCCCGGTTTGCGGGGTCACTATGGGAGAGGGCCGAAAGTATTTCCTTCTCCCGGATGACTTTATGATTTCATTGGCCTATGTGTTCTAGATGCATGATTGCAGTCCTCTTGACGGCAAGTCTATGTCTTTCCTGCAGTTCATTCAGGAGGGTGCAGAAAATCCGGTCAGGGGAGATAATGGTGGGACTGAGCGTCCCTGCAGAGCCTTCGGTTGAGGAGGAAGAGGATGTCTCGATTACGATTGACAGCATCAGGGGGTCGTTGTCCGAGGGGCCGATAATAATGAATGCCATAAGGGATTCAGAGACAGGGGAGATGGTAGCATCTGATGTGATTGTAGCTTCAAAGGTCACAGCTCGTTTCAGGAATGTGGCAGAAAGAGCCGGATATGTGACAATCGGTTTCGATATCACTGTTCCTTCTGCTATGGCTGACTCCAGGTGGCAGCTCAAGGTCAGGCCAATGATGCGGATCCAGTCTGATACTCTTGCCCTTGATCCGATCTACATTACTGGCTCCGGTTACAGGGCTGCTCAATTGAGAGGCTATGAGAGATATAGGGCATTTCTTGCAACTATAATCACTGATACGGCGGACTTTGTTCATATGCATCAGCTCGAGGTGTTTCTGCAGAGGCATTTCCCTCAGACATTTGCGATGAAAAACGACAGTTCATTGATATCTGAACCTCTGGCTGCCAACTTGTTCGGTGTGACTCAGAGAGAGGCTCTGCAGCATTATACAAGTCATTTGCGCAGGAGTATGAATGAACGTAGAAAGGTGCGCGCAGACAAGCTTTACAGCCGTTATGTCAAGGATCCTATAGTTACTGAGGGCATAAGGCTGGATACTGTGTTGGTTGGAGCATGTGGCGATTTTACATATTGCTATGAGCATACGTTCAGAAGCCGTCCGCGCCTTCGCAAGGTGATGGTGACGCTTGACGGAGACTTATATGAGATGGGAGAACGTCTGACTGAACTCCCTTTTCCAGATGAGCTGACCTTTTATGTCAGTTCGTTGTCATCCCTGGCTGATCAGAGTCCACGATACAGGATGAGGATAGTGGAAAGAATGGTCTATGACAACACCAAGGCCTTGATAGACTTTGAGGTCGGGAAGTCAAAGGTGGATACGCTTCTTGGGGATAATGCATCGGAACTTCATAGGGTCCGCAGATGCATAGAGAACGTTTTGGCGCGAGATGATCTTGAACTGGATTCATTGGTCGTAGTGGCGTCATGTTCTCCGGAGGGAACATACGAGTCAAACCGTCGTCTGTCTGAGGCACGTTCGCGGGCAGTCCTTGAGTATATCGGGAAGTATGTGCCTGAGGAGTGGCGCGACAGTCTTGTGGCTTCATCTCTTCCTGAGAACTGGGCCCAGCTGGCTCTCCTGGTGGAAAATGATACGGTAATTTCACCTCATGCACGCAAGAGCATATGTGCTATGATCGGATCTATGAAGAGCCCGGACAGGACTGAGAGGGAGTTGGCGAAACTGCCCGATTACAGGTACATGAGAGAGAAGCTTTACCCTCAATTAAGAAGCGTGAAGTTTGACTTTTATCTTCATAGAAAGGGTATGCAGAAGGATACTATACATACGACGGAAATCGACAGCTTGTATATGGCTGGAGTGCAGGCTCTGGCTGATCTGGACTATAAGCGTGCTGTTGCCATGCTTCGTCCTTATGATGACTATAATGCTGCACTTGCATTACTGTCGGCAGACTATAATCATTCCGCTCTTGATGTTCTGGGACGTCTTGACGATGATGATCCAAAAGTATGTTACCTCAAGGCGTTGGTTCTGGCCAGATCAGGGCAGTTGGAAGAAGCTGTGAAATACTTTGATCTATGTGTAGCATATGATCCGCACATGGAGCATAGGGCTAACCTTGATCCTGAGATGCATGAACTGGTAAAATTGAAAAACCTTTTTAAAACCAAATAATTATGATTAGAAAAATTTGTTTTGCAGCTGTTGCTGCCGCAGCGTTCATCAGCTGCAATGAGAAAAGTGTGGATTTGACTCATGTGGAGGAGAGTTCCGGACTTGTTACCTTTTCGGTGTGTGTTCCTGGACTTGAAACGAAGAGTACAGGCGGGACTGCCGCTGATGAGAAGACGATAAACAGTCTTCAGGTTTTGGTGTTCAATAAGCATGGAGTATATGAGACATCAGCCCATGCTGACGAGGGGGAAGTAAACATCACATGTACTGCGGGACAGAAGAGGATGGTCGCTCTTGTGAATGCGCTCGAGGAAACCGGTGTCTCTGATTATGCCGCTCTTGCAGACCGAACTGTCTATCTCAAGGATTCGGATGTGGATAATCTGGTTATGCTTGGCGATACTACGGTAACAGTGGCAGCGGATAAGTCAATCAATATTGAGGTAAGCTATCTGTCATCTAAGGTCGTCCTTGAGTCTGTTATGCTGGAGCTTGAGAATCCTGAACATGAGTCGCTGGACTTTGCCGTGACTTCTGTTTTCCTGACGAATGTGGCAGGAGATAGAAAATACATCAATGATTCAACTCCGTCCATGTGGTATCATGAGGGTGCGGATCTGTCCAATACCTTGCCTTTCATATATGATTCCGTAACGGACGGAACACTGGAATCTGATGGATATGGTACAGATCATTACTTCTATTGCTATCCGAATGTTACATCCAGGAAGACTCGTCTGGTTATCAAGACATTGATAGATAATGAGACCTACTATTATCCGATTGAGCTTGACAGGCTCCTTCCAAACAATCAGTACTCTTACAGCGTGGTGTTGACCCGTCTTGGAATAGATAGTCCGGATGGTAGTCTTGAGGAGGGTACTTGTGGAGTCACCGTTTCAATAAAGGGTTGGACTAAGAATTCGTCTACAGTAGTTATTTAAAGGAGGAGGTCATGATGAAACCTTTGGAAGTCATTTCGATGATATGCTGTCTAATGTCGTGTCTGTCCTGTTCCGTGAAGGAGGACAGGGCGACCTGCCCATGCAGGCTCATACTTGATTTCAGTGGTAATGATACGGTTTCGGTAAGGTCGGCTCAGCTGCTGGTCAATACTTCCGAAGGCTTTTGTCTGACTGATACGCTGATATGTGAGGATTTCAAGGATGAGTATGTGGTGTCTGTCCCTCGTGGCGAAGTGAATGTGCTTGCTTGGTATGGTGGAAATGCTTGCGTGAGTGGGAATGAGGGACTTAAGATACCATATGGCGAGGATTGCCCGGAAGTGTATATGGATTTCTTTAAAGTTGAGGCTGATGGAGAGACGGCGATGTGTGAGGTTAAGCTAAGAAAGAATCATTGCAGGGCAACTATTTACGTAAAGACCGATGAGACGTTTCCGTACCGCTTGCTGGTAAAGGGGGAAGTGGACGGATATTATGCCGATGGCTTGCCTTCTTATGGCAGCTTCATGTATGAGCTTCAGCTCTCAGAGAACATGACAGGACATGTTACCCTTCCTCGACAGAGGAATGAGTCGCTCTGTCTGGAGGTCTATGATGGAGATTCCGTGCTGAAGGTATTTACGCTTGGACGCTATATTTCAGCAACAGGGTATGATTGGACAGCAGAACATCTTGACGATCTTACACTTAGTCTGGATTATACTCATAATATCATAGGAATAACCATTGGAGCTTGGGACAAAGAGCATCATTTTGACATATCTATCTGATGAAATTTAAAAGATATATAGTTCGTAATTCAAAAACATTTTATATCTTTGTCCCGCTTTTCAAAGCCCGAGTGGTGAAATGGTAGACACGCTCGTTTCAGGTGCGAGTGCTTCACGGCGTGTAGGTTCGACTCCTATCTCGGGCACCAAGAGTCCAGCTTCTGTTGGACTCTTTTTTTGGTACGCCCAGCATGGGCATGCTCTAACGGGTGAAAGTCCCCAATGTGCCCTAATGACGGGAAGCATATAGCCAAAGGCAAGGGTGTCCATCGTGAGGTGGAATCTGAAGGAAGCCGGCGGCAAAAGTCTGGCC
>JAFYRK010000089.1 GCA_017559545.1 Bacteroidales bacterium | reverse complement strand
TATCTTAGTAAGAGGAAATAAAAATTCCTCCGAACACCCTGGAAAAGTGAATTTCGGAGGAAATGAAGTTGAAAACCTCATGGCAAAAGTACGAAATTTATCTGACACTCAGCAACAGATTGCATTTACAGAGCACGATTTTTATCAGCGATATGTAGAGACCTTCAAGACATCGGAACTTGGACGAATTAAGTCACTCCTTCCTCTTCGAGAGATGGCAATGTCGTTCGGTCTGATTGAAGAGAATCCGAAAAGTATAAGGGTTAAGCGAGGAAGAAAATCCTTCTTCACTCCAGAGGGCAAGGTTGCCTTGGCTTTCTTGAAGATGTATACGGGTTTGTCGGCTCCGAAGTTGATGGAGGCTCTGAATGGAAATATCCATTATCAGATCTTCTGCGGAATCAGAATCAGCCCTGAGAACCAGTTGACAAACTACAAGCTGATTGACAGCATCCTGCTTGAGCTGTCCAAGAAGTTGAAGATCCAGGAGCAGCAGAAACTACTGGCTGACGCTTGGAAGCCATATATGAAGAACCTTGACACAGTATATACTGATGCAAGTTGTTATGAAAGTCTGATGCGTTTCCCTACCGACGTGAAGTTGCTTTGGGAATGTGTTGAGAGAGCGTACAAGATGATGTGCGGTATCAGTTCTCAACTTGGCGAACATAGATTGAGAACGAAGTACAATGATATAGAGAAAGCGAACCTGGCATACAGGAAGCAGCGCAAGCATACTCACAAGCAGACACGAAAGATGATAATGAGATTGCTTGCATTGCTGGGTAAACTGCTCGGTGAGATCCGCAGACAGATGCGCGTCCATCCTGATAAAGAACTGCTGAATGATAAGCAGTTGGATATGCTTGAGACTATCACGAGGGTATATCGTCAGCAGAAGAACCACTTCAAGAGTGGCGATTCTCGTGAGAGTATCCCGAATCGAATAGTAAGTCTCAGCAAGCCTCACATCAGACCGATAGTCAGAGGCAAGGAGACCAAGACTGTAGAGTTTGGAGCGAAGTGTAACAACATACTGATTGATGGTATCTCTTTCATTGAGAAACTTTCATTCAACGCCTTCAATGAGGGCACAAGACTGAAGCATTGTGTATCTCTGTCAGAGAAACTAACAGGAGTGCCGGTGAAGAAGATCGGTGGCGACCAGGGTTACTCCGGAAATGACAACAGAACCTTCTGCAAGGATAACGGCATCGAGACCTCCTTCACTCAGAAAGGTAGGACAGGCAAGAACGAGGTGAAGAATGCTACCAAGAGGGAGCTTGCTAGAGTGAGAGCTACAGCGATGGAAGGCTCATTTGGCACCCAGAAGGAGCATTACGGACTGCGAAGGATAGCGGCGAGGATAAAATCGACAGAGATCATGCTGATCTTCTTCGGTATCCATACTGCAAATGTGGTCAACCTCGCAAGAAGAGAAGCACCAAGTTTGGCTCTTGCTGCTTAATGTTCCACGCGTGGAACGCAATTTTACGGGAGTGGTGGCTCTTGACGTGACTGAATACTAAAAAATCGGCCCTGAAACCAGAGCCGACGACATAAAAAACGATGAGTTTGATCGGAAAAATACGGGAAAGTCTACCGGTTAACTCAGAGTGAATGAATTAAATGACTATCCCTAAATAATTTCTCTTTTTTTAACAAGGTTTTTCTTTTTTTGAAGGCGTTTCCATAAAAGTACTTCTACTTTTGAAACCAAAAAAATGAAGAAAACTTACCATTTATGCCTGTCATCGGAAGGTGAGGCGATGTTCAGATCAAGGGAAGATTTTATCCGAGGTATAAACTGTCTTTGCATAGGCGCACACAACACCGGAGCGATTTTACTCGCTTATGTATTTATGAGCAATCACGTTCATATCATCGTACGGACTGCTAACCCGGAAAAGTTAATGATGAAATTCAGGTATGCATATAACAAGTATTTCAATGCAAAGTACTCTAGGATTGGAAGGCTTGGTGAAAAGAAGTTTTTTAAGATCGAACTTGTGGGACTTTACCACTTGTTGACTGCTGTCGCCTATGTGTTGAGGAATCCGGTTCATCACGGTGTATGTGCGACACCATTCGGATATGAATTTTCTTCAATAAGAGGGATGTTCAAGAAGGAATTCGGATGGCAGAACTCCTGCAACATTCTACCGAGCAAATCCGCATACAGATTCTTACCTTGCAGAAGCGTACTCCCGGAGGGTTTTCTAATGAACAGTGAAGGGATGATTCTGCCAGAAACCGTAATCGACTCGCAGGATCTCGAGCATCAATTTTCTACTGCACGTTCATTTCTATATTATATGAACAGATTGTCCGGAGAGGAATGGATACGCGAACAGCAGCAAGACCAGACAGATCAACCAGCAATTACCCTTGAATCTATCGAGGAAGGCGTACAGTTTCACGACATCAATACAATGCTAAGAAACGAGTATGGTCGTGCAAATTATGCTGCTATGACTGACATTATGTTGTGTCACGAGATTGACAATGTTCTTATTCCGAGTTACGGATTGAGTTCGTTGTATCAAATGAAAATTGAACAAAGAGAAAACATTGCAGAACTCATAAAGAGGAAGTATCACGTTCCAGCATCTCAAGCAAGACGATGCCTTGCGATATCGTAACGACACAGTACCCTTCACAGAAACTGATTGATAAACCTAAACTCTGGAAGTTGAACAATAGTATGTGTGAAGTAACTATGAAAGTTCAACAAACAATCCTTGCAAAAAAATCGTTCGATTTTTCTGCAAGGATTGCTATTTTGTGTCCATAACATAGTATTCTAGGGTCTTTTCTGGATTCTCGCACAAAAAAGCGCCATTTCTTCTGCGAGGGCATCACATTCACCAGCCGGTGATGTCTCGATTTCGCTCAACCTGACATTGGGCAAGTGAACTATCTATTTTTCCACTTGTTCTTGATGCCGAAGTGTTCGCAGTAGCGGTCGTAGAGATGACCGGCCTGTGAGTATTCGGAGTTTGGAGACATAAAGTGTGAGAATTCAAAGGTGATGGCTCCGTCCATACCTGCCCTGCGTGCCATATCCATCTTGAGGAGAAGTTTCTCCCACTTGATAGGCAGGAACCTGATCGGCATATCCCTGTCGAAGGATTCGAAATTGGTCCAGCACTTCATACCGTACTTGTCGGCGAGTTTCTTGTTCACCACAAGGTAGTCATAAAGTTCGTGGTAGTCTACCTGACCGTCCTGGAAAGCAAGAATGTCAACTACACCTTCAAGGTTGCTGAGGATCTCATTCCATTCGTATTCGTGCTCTGAAACAGTGGTAGCTTTGTCACCCCACATCACCTGATCTGTCTTGACGCCGTGTATGTATGGAGAGACCATTGTAGGAAGATTGCCAGAAACCGCCTTTGCGTGTCTTCCGACTTCTGCATAGATCTTAGTCATATTCTTTGTCCTGCGGCTCACCTCCTGTGAGAGATACCAGCCCTGGAATGACTTGTGATGGCCATATTTGGCCCAAACCTCATCAATCAACTTGATATTGAGGTCAATTTCCTTCATATAGTCTCCGATATGCCAATACTTTCCGGAATCATACATTCCGAAGTAAAAGGCCATATCATATTTGTCCGCCAGGCAGAGGAACATCTCCACAAGGTCAACAGGTGGATAATAGACGTCCTCTGTGGCGAGGATCGACTCGAACGGAGCCGCAATCCATCGGCCAAGGCCTGCACGTATAAGGACTACGGTGTTGATGCCCATATCACGCATCGCACGGAAATCCTTATCCCACTCCTCTACTCCCCAGTTCTGGTGAGGAATATCCCAGCTTACCTCATCAAGAAAGGTTGCATTGATCGGCATTCCCCTCAAGCATCCGGGAGTCTCGAACTGAGCGTTGGTAAACTCGCATCTGTTGCCACAAGATACAAAGATGGCAGACAGAAGGATGAATGACAATATCTTTTTCATAGTATAAAATTTGAAAGATTGCCACGTCACTTCGTTCCTCGCAATGACGTATGGACGTTTGACAATGACTAATTATTCTGGACGTTTGACAACGGTTAATTATTCAATTGTGAAAGACCCTCTTTTGCTGCATCCCATTTACGTGGTTCCAATTTCAGATGAATCAGGTCAAACAGGAAATAGCCGTCACATTCATCTGCACAGGCCTTTACGGAATTGGTCACAGCCTGCAGCTCCTGGTTCAGAGTTGCATTTCCATCCCAGTTCCAGTTTCCGACATCCGGGCCTCCGATCAGGAGTTTCGGGCCATTCTTGGTCTTCTCTCGTGCAAGTCGGCAGAATCCCTGCATAGACCACTCATAGCTTCCATAGACAGCGCTATATGAAGCATAGGCTCCGATGATCTGGACATCGAGATGATCTGCAAAACCATAGGAATTATACTTTACAGTAGCCCAGTCCGGGAAATGTTTATTTGCCTGATAGGTTGGGCTTGCCCAGTTTGGACCGTAGTCATAGTACTGCTCATACCATCCTCCGGAATAGGCTCCGAAATCCATATCAGGATTGACTGATTTTACGGTATCCCTTGCCTTCACAATGAAATCGTGGATGACCTTCGCACGGAACTCCACCCATTGCATAAAATAAACAGGCTTAGGACTTGGAACAAAGTGTTCGTGACCGGCCGGAGCGACATCAGATGGCCAGTTCTGCACTTTGGTTCCGATATATTTCTCGAATTCAGACCTTGTATAGTCAGAGAAGTCACTCTGGGCACTGTGAAATCTTCCACGGTCCAATATGATACCGTCAAGGTCTGAGTACTTTGCGAGGTCAGCGAGAAGATCAAGAGTATAATTCTGGACCTCAGGATGTACGGGATTCAGGAACTTTTCATCTGCCCATACATTCATAATAGACACTATGCCATCCGCAGTATTGAGCATTGTCGCGTGCTGGCTTACAGGTTCATTCCTGTACAATACGCCGTGAGTTCCCAGACCGGACTGCTGTCCGCCGCAGAATGTATTGAAGCCGGCATAAACTCTAAGTCCGACCTTATGACCAGCTTCAATGAAAGCCTGAAGATAATCCCAATCAGAGCTGCGCTCCACACGTGTGTAGACACCATCAATCCACGCACCCATAAAATCCACCTGAGGACATTTGTCTGTCTTGTACAAGACATCACCACCAGCACCTGCAGGCCTTACATCAACAATAATGTCGGTAAAACCACAGTCAGCGATCTTTGCCATATCGCGTGCGATATTCTCCTTACTGTCACCGTAATCCGGGAAGTTGGCGTTACCTTCAATCCATATGAACGCACGTTTCTCAGTAACGGTTGGAGTAGGGTCCTTCCATTCATCAGGAAAGACAGGTACCGTATTCTTTTTCTCACAGGAGCTGATTGCAAGCAGAAGCGCAAGTGCAGCCAGAATATTTTTCATTGACATAGATGGAGCGTATTGATAAAAAAAGAGACCAAGGAACTTGGCCTCTTTATATCTTATAATGTTTCAAGGATCTGCCAGATCTGATAGAGACCTCTTGGAACGTGGAAGCATCCTTTCCATTTACCACCCTTGAGGGTAAGAAGGACTTCTCCGCGACGGTTAAGATAACCGTACCATTCAGGATATTCTGCATCCTTGAAATGTGCCCACATATAATCGTGGATCTTCTTGAACCACTCGAGGCACTGCTCGTTACCGGTAAGCTGGTAAGCCTTGATGAAGCAGATTGCAGATTCGAGGTGTACCCACCAGAGTTTCTGGTCCCACTCAAGTTTCTGCATAGGTGCTCCCTTGATGTCCTTGAAGTAGAAGATTCCGCCATACTCCTTGTCCCAGCCGAATTCGACAACGCTGAGTGCGATCTCAACACACTTGTCGATAAGGGCCTTGTCATTGCGGCGAATACCAAGGTTCATCATAAACCATAATGCCTCAAGATCGTGACCAGGATTGATCTCACGGCCTTCGAAGCAGTCGATAGGGGTTCCGTCAGGCGAAACATTCTCAAGCATCACACCCAGTTCAGGATGATAGAACACATTGAGGATTTCGCTGAGACACTCGTCGATGGTCTGGTCAAGCATAGTCTTGTCAGGGAGGATATTCTCCACTTCAAGAGCCATATTGCAGATGATCATCGGGAGTGCGAATCCCTTCATCGGACGTGTACCAGGATATGATTTCTCCCAACGTCCCTTAGGATCATTACGACGATCGAGGATCCTCTGGAATGTCTTCAGAGCGATCTCCTTATATTCCTCGCTGCCAGTCGCCTCAGCGAGCTGAGCGAAGGCCATACAAGCAAAAGTGTTGGAGAAGATGTTATAAGGCTGTATGATCGGCTTACCCTCACGAGTTACCGAAAAGTAGAAATCATAGTTGCCGTCGTGGGCATACTTCTTAAGGAACTCAGCGCCCTGGATTGCACAGTCAAGCCACTCCTGCTTCTTCTCTACCTTATTATAGAGCATTGCAAACATCCAGACTTCTCTTCCCTGAAGCCAGATGAACTTATCTGTATCGAACACACTTCCGTCACGGTCCAGACAGCTGAAATATCCACCGTACTCAAGGTCCTGAGACTTCTCAAGCCAGAACGGAAGAACGCTGTCCAAAAGCTCGCTCTTGTATTGAGCGGCAAGTTTCTTAAAATCCATTGTAATGATCAGTTAGGTTTTATCAAATGCAGCCGGGACCGGAGTCCCGGCTGCAATCAAAAGTTCAATTATTCAATCCCTATCAAAAGATTACTCGAGAGGGAAAAGATACTTCTCAACTGTATCCATCCAAGAATCGATCACGTAAGCAGCGAGCTTGCCGTCCTCACCCTTGATAAATACGTCTGAGTAAGTGAGACCACCCTCATTAGTAGTGTTGAAGTTCATCTGGATTGAGAATACCTGTGCAGCAGCCTTAGGATCTGTTACGTCGAGAACTACGATGTCAGTATAGTCATAGTTGAAGTGGCAAGACATTGTAAGAGCAAGATATGTCTTACCACCTACCTGTGCTGTAGAGATACAGTTGAAGTTCTCCATCCAAGATGCAGGTGAATCCCAAGTTGCAGTCCACTCTGCTCCGTCATAGTAGTAGAGGTCATAGTTTGCACCGTAAGTGATACAGTAGAAACCATCTGCAAGAGTTGCACCAGCTGGAGCTACAACACCTGTTGAAGCATCCCACGAGTAGTCAGGAAGCTGGACATAAGCAGACTCGCTTACTACGCCATCCTTAACCTCCCAATAGAGGCCATAAGATGTAGCGCCACAAACATAAGCAGCAATCATAGCATCCTTAGTAACGTCACCCTTAACTCGGAAGTTACCCATCTCAGTGCACCAGAAGTTTGCTGAGTTGTAGTCAACGAGTGGAGTAGGTGCGAATGTAACAGGATCAACAAGGTAGAGCTGGATGTTTCCACCATTCTCCCACATTACGTCTGGGCTAGAAACCATAAGGTTACCTGCGTCGTCAACGTGAACACCACCAGCAACGAATCCCTCAGGAAGAGCGATCTTCTGAACACCCTCACCTGTTGCAGCAGAAGCGATGAATGCCTCACCGTTAGCTGTGAATGCTACATAGTCACCGAATGCACCGACACCTACGCGACCAGCTGTTGCACCAAGAGCTGAAAGTGACTGTGACCAAGCGATTGGGCTCCAAGCCTCCTGAGAAACAGTAACAACCTTTACAACACCAAGCTCGCTGTATACTGTAACAGTAGCAGATCTTGCTGGAGCGTTAACCTCCTGCTCACCTACTGCGAAGACGAGCTTATCTGTAGAGTAAGCCTTAGTCTCGATAAGCCAGTCAGCAGAAGTCTCATATGTATAATCAACATTGTGACCTACCTCGATCTCGACTGAACCACCCTTGAATGAAACATAGTAAGTTGACTCAGCGTTAACGTCGATAGCGTTCTTCTGGAGCTGAACTACAGGAACCTGGATAGG
>JAFYRK010000088.1 GCA_017559545.1 Bacteroidales bacterium | reverse complement strand
CTTCGGCATCATGCGCAGCATTTGTTCGTATTAATTATCCGCAGCTGCTTCATGGAAAGCATGAGTGTGAGTCTGCAGGCAAGATTATGGACATCGTTGAGTTCCTTCATGATGTTCTTAAGGTTGAAAGTCTTCCGGGCAAGTTCCCTCATGTTGTCAGCGTGCATAATTCATGTCATGGAGTGCGTGAGTTGGGCCTGTCTTCTCCGAGCGAGAGGCATATTGAGCCTTTTTCCAAGATAAAGAATCTCCTTTCGCTGGTCGAAGGCATCACTATCAGGGAGCCAGAGCGCCCGGATGAGTGCTGCGGTTTTGGCGGCATGTTCTCGATGGAGGAGAGGGAGGTTTCTGTCAAGATGGGACAGGACAAACTTCAGCGCCACATAGACACAGGTGCAGAATATATCACAGGTCCGGACAGTTCATGTCTGATGCATATGCAGGGAATTGCCAAGAATGGAAAGCTTCCAATACAGTTCATACATGTAGTACAGATACTTGCAGCAGGATTATAATATGGCGACAAGACACAGTAAGGCAGCAAAGCAGTTCCAGAAGAACGTTCAAAGGGCAGAGTGGCATGACAACACGCTTTGGGGAGTTCGTGTCAAGCGAGACAGGATGTCGCGCACTCTTCCTGAATGGGAACAGCTTCGTGAAATGGCCTCAGCAATAAAGAAGCACACTCTTTCTCATCTTGACGAATATCTGGAAAAGTTTTCGGACAACGCGCAGAGAAATGGAGTGATAGTTCATTGGGCTGCGGATGCAGAGGAGTTCAACGGTATCGTTCTGGATATTCTGAAATCTCATAATGTCCGTAAACTTGTCAAGTCCAAGTCCATGCTCACCGAGGAGTGCGAGATGAATCCTTATCTTGAGGCTCATGGGGTTGAAGTGGTCGAGACCGACCTTGGCGAAAGAATCATCCAGTTGCTTGACCAGAAGCCGAGTCATATAGTAATGCCTGCAATCCACCTGACCCAGGAGGAAGTGGGGGAGTTGTTTGAAAAGGAATTAGGTAGCGAGAAAGGCAATTGTGATCCTACATATCTGACCTATTGTGCCCGTGAGAGCCTGAGGAATGAGTTTCTGACTGCAGATGCTGGTCTTACAGGTGCCAACTTTAGTATAGCAGACACTGGTGAAATCGTCATATGTACAAATGAGGGCAATGCGGATATGTCCACATCAGTACCTAAGCTACACATTGCGGCAATGGGTATTGAGAAGGTTATCCCTGACCATAAATCGCTGGCCGTATTCCACAGACTTCTGGCAAGGAGTGCTACCGGACAGCCATCCACAACTTTTACATCTCATTTCAGAAAAGCACGCCCGGGAGGAGAGATGCATATCATACTCGTTGACAACGGCAGAAGCAGAATGCTTACCCAGGAGAAGCATTGGGAGACTCTCAAATGCATCAGGTGTGGAGCCTGCATGAATACATGTCCGGTATACCGCAGGTCAGGAGGCTATTCATATACCTATTTCATTCCCGGACCGATAGGCATCAACCTCGGTATGGCACGTGATGCAAAGAAATACCACGATAACGCCAGTGCCTGTTCGTTATGCTGCTCATGCGACAATGTATGCCCGGCAAAGGTCAATCTGTCTGAGCAGATCTACAGCTGGAGACAGGAACTGAAGTCTTTTGGCAAGGCACCGATGACCAAGGAGGTGATGAGCCGTGGAATGAAGACCGTCTTTGACAGACCGTCTCTTTACGACCTGGCGTTGAAATGCTCTCCGCTTATCAATGCAGCAGTTACATGTTCACAGGCAGCTTCACTTCATTTATGGGGCAAGGGACGCAGCCTGCCTGAGTTTGCCAAGGAATCAT
>JAFYRK010000087.1 GCA_017559545.1 Bacteroidales bacterium | reverse complement strand
CTTCGGCATCATGCGCAGCATTTGTTCGTATTAATTATCCGCAGCTGCTTCATGGAAAGCATGAGTGTGAGTCTGCAGGCAAGATTATGGACATCGTTGAGTTCCTTCATGATGTTCTTAAGGTTGAAAGTCTTCCGGGCAGGTTCCCTCATGTTGTCAGCGTGCATAATTCATGTCATGGAGTGCGTGAGTTGGGCCTGTCTTCTCCAAGTGAGAGGAATGTCGAGCCTTTTTCCAAGATAAAGAATCTCCTTTCATTGGTCGAGGGCATCACTGTCAGGGAGCCAGAGCGCCCGGATGAGTGCTGCGGCTTCGGAGGAATGTTCTCGATGGAGGAAAAGGAGGTTTCTGTCAAGATGGGGCAGGATAAACTTAAAAGGCATATGGAAACAGGTGCCGAGTATATTACCGGTCCGGACAGTTCATGTCTGATGCATATGCAGGGCATTGCCAAGAATGGAAAGCTTCCAATACAGTTCATACATGTAGTACAGATTCTCGCAGCAGGATTATAATATGGCGACAAGACACAGTAAGGCAGCAAAGCAGTTCCAGAGGAACGTTCAAAGGGCAGAGTGGCATGACAACACGCTTTGGGGCGTTCGTGTCAAGCGAGACAGGATGTCGCGCACTCTTCCTGAATGGGAACAGCTTCGTGAAATGGCCTCAGCAATAAAGAAGCACACTCTTTCTCATCTTGATACATATCTGGAGCAGTTCTCTTCAAATGCCCAGCATAACGGTGTCATAGTACATTGGGCTGCGGATGCAGAGGAGTTCAACGGTATCGTTCTGGATATTCTGAAATCTCATAATGTCCGTAAACTTGTCAAGTCCAAGTCCATGCTCACCGAGGAGTGCGAGATGAATCCTTATCTTGAGGCCCATGGGGTTGAAGTGGTCGAGACCGACCTTGGCGAAAGAATCATCCAGTTGCTTGACCAGAAGCCGAGTCATATAGTAATGCCTGCAATCCACCTGACCCAGGAAGAGGTGGGAGAGCTTTTTGAAAAGGAATTAGGTAGCGAGAAAGGCAATTGTGATCCTACATATCTGACCTATTGTGCCCGTGAGAGCCTGAGGAATGAGTTTCTGACTGCAGATGCTGGTCTTACAGGTGCCAACTTTGGCGTGGCCGAGACAGGAGAGATCGTCATCTGCACGAATGAAGGCAACGCAGACATGTCCACATCAGTACCCAAACTCCACATAGCAGCGATGGGCATTGAGAAGGTTATCCCTGACCATAAATCTCTGGCTGTATTCCACAGACTTCTGGCAAGGAGTGCGACCGGACAGCCATCCACAACTTTTACATCCCATTTCCGTAAGCCGCGCCCGGGCGGAGAGATGCATATAATACTCGTTGACAACGGTAGAAGCATAATGCTGGCACAGGAGAAGCATTGGGAGACTCTCAAATGCATCAGGTGCGGTGCCTGCATGAATACATGTCCTGTATATCGTAGGTCAGGAGGCTATTCATATACCTATTTCATTCCCGGACCGATAGGCATCAACCTCGGAATGGCACGTGATGCAAAGAAATACCACGATAACGCCAGTGCCTGTTCGTTATGCTGCTCATGCGACAATGTATGCCCGGCAAAGGTCAATCTGTCAGAGCAGATCTACAGCTGGAGACAGGAACTGAAGTCTTTTGGCAAGGCACCGATGACCAAGGAGGTGATGAGCCGTGGAATGAAGGCCGTCTTTGACAGACCGTCTCTTTACGACCTGGCGTTGAAATGCTCTCCGCTTATCAATGCAGCAGTTACATGTTCACAGGCAGCTTCACTTCATTTATGGGGCAAGGGACGCAGCCTGCCTGAGTTTGCCAAGGAATCAT
>JAFYRK010000086.1 GCA_017559545.1 Bacteroidales bacterium | reverse complement strand
TGCAAAAGTAGTAAAAAGACTCAAACATTCAAATTTTTGAAGGGAAAATTGCTTGTACGGATCTGGATGCAGGACTAATTCCAATCTTTAAAAGCGTCCATTATCACTGTAGGATGCCCGTCCTCAGTAAAGGCTCCGAGCTTGTACTGCGATGGCTTACACTCTGGTTCCCAATAGAATACGCCTTTGCACCTGCCATTTGTCTCATTGATTGACTCTCTGATCACACGGGCCAGCTGACTGCGGCTGCGCTCCATTCTTTCAGGATCACCCTCATCTACAAGAAAGCCTGTTTCAACTATCATAACATCACATCCAAACTTCTCGCTGACATATCTGATATTCTCTATGCAGTCAGTGATGGTCTGATCTTCATCATCGCGGAAGCCTCCGTCGAGAGCCCAGAAAGGATAAAGGGACATACCTACCATATCCCAATGTGCTCCATATTTCCTGAGTACACCAAGATTATAATCATAGAGGTCTTTGTCAAATCCGTTGTCCAGATGAACCATCACGATTGCATTCGGGAATACGCTCTTGCAGGCATCATATCCTGTCGCAAAGAAACCGGCATACTGCTCCGGATTGAGATCCACGTGACCCATTGATTCAGTAATGGTAGGATTGCCGTTCTCATCAAGGACAGGCCATCCGAATTCATTTGACCTGACCGACCACAGGAAGCCGTTGCGGGTCTCGTTTCCGACCTGAATCCATTTAGGTTCCACATCATTGGCCTTAAGGAACTCCAACACATCTACAGTATGCGCACGAAGATCTTCCTTCATCTGCTCGTATGAGTGTCCGCTCCACGCTGCCGGAATATTCTGTTTGCCCGGATCAGCCCACCAGTCGCTGTAGTGAAAATCAAGAAGGATTTCCATATCGAGAGCCTTTGCGCGAAGACATTTCACCAGAAGGTCTTCCTTTCCGCACCAGTTGCCGTGCTTCGAAGGGTCCACCCATACTCTATGCCTTACTGCGTTCAGGCCAAGTTCCTTCATCAGAGCTGTGCACTCCATCTCCTGACCGTCCTTATTGTAGAACTTGTTTCCATATGCCTCATACTCTGTGCACCATCCGATGTCGGCACCAAGCCAGAACTCATATTCCTGTTCAACTTCCTTGCACGAAATTGTTCCCAACGCAACGAGGGCCATTAAAAGAATCTTTTTCATAGTCTTTATCTTGTTTCACATTCCGCGAAGTTAATCGGAATTCCATAAAAACAAAAATTGCGACAGCTGCGGCTCCGATGAAGTTGAGAATAAGGTCTTCCATTGTGTCCCTCAAGGCTGCACGACCCAGAAGAGGCGTGGATTCATCGAAGGTTCCGGTGCTGGTGAGATATTGCTGTGTATTGAGCCCGAATATGCCGTCAGCTATGTATTCGAATATTTCCCACATCGTTCCGACGGCGAGTGCGAAGCTTATGATCCAGACAGATGCAAAAAGCGGATAAAGAGTTCTCCTGCGTTTTCGTGCGTCCGAAGGCACAGGTAAGATCTCATATCCAAGGATACCGAGCATAACACCAGAGATGCCGTGGAGAAGGATATCCCACCATTTGAATCTTCCGTAAAAGTCGAACAGGTCCCCCAGCACCAATCCCGAGAAGCAGAATCCCACAAATGCGATTTCAAGTGCACGCGGGATTCTGATATTGACGCCTCTGTCCAGTATCACCGGAACGAAGACGACAATTATCATCAGGCAGTTCTCAAAAAGCTGAAAGGCGATGTGGTCGGCTGAGTACGTGCTGTCGGCAAACAGAAGCGAGGCAATCTGAGCGATGAGCAGCAGCGATGAAATTATGAGTATCGTCTTTGAAAAGCCTGTTATGCGGTCTAGCGACATCATTGGAAAGAGGCTTTTATGATATCGATCACGTCGTGACAAGCGTCGACATTGCGATTGAGACGCTGCGCTTGAAGCATCGCCTCCCTAGCCGCGCTGTTTCCGCAAAGCACCATTGCATATTCTGCCTGACGCTTCGGATCTGAGGAGCAGAATGACATATTGCGCTTGCTGAAGAAATGCGCATTCTTGTCCTCGACACCTCTTATCGGCGCCGTGTGGATCAAAGGGATGTTCTTGATCAACGCCTCTGTGCTTGTCAGTCCTCCAGGTTTTGTGAAGAGTACGTCGCAGGCATCCATCAGCAAGGACACCTGGCCGGTGAAGGCGATCGTCTTGATGATATCAGAACTACCGTATTGTTCATCGATATGTATCTTCTGCCTGTAGTTCCTTCCGCATACGCAGATTATTCTGTCCCCTCGTGAGCATTCATTGAAAAGTTCTGTGATAAGCTGATCTACATTGCCGAACCCCATTGAGCCGCCCATTATCAGGAACCATCTTCCGGAATATGAGTCCGTGTGCCATCCGAAGAGTTCCGACAGTTTACTTCGTGCATCCTCCATCGGAGTCCTGTGGAGAAAGGCGCTTTCATTGCACGGGATTCCGGTCGGATGGATCTTCTCCGCCGGCACCCCACCCTGAAGATAGTCTTCAACCAGATCATTATGCGCTATCATATATCCGTCCAGTTGCGTTTCACAGATGAGAGGATAGCAGAGGTAGTCGGTCGCGACGAAAAAGGTGGATATGTCAAGCGCAGCCTTGTCCATCAGGAAGGTCATCGCAAAGGCCGGGAAGAGATGGGTGCACACAACTGCAGAATAGCCGTTGTCCTTTATGAGGCGGAAGAGTTTCCTGGTATAGATCTTATTGACCTGATAGACCGGAGAAAGAGGCTTGTGCTTGAGTTCGCTGTACCATTCTGCTATCTCGTAAGGGGCTCCGACGAGATCATTCTTCGCAAGGAAGTCATAGCTCTGGGAGATGATCTTGGAATAGCCCTCACTGGCAAGGCTGAGAGCGTCCTGGAGATCACATACGAATCCTTCCGCCTCAAAAGCGGATTTCAATGCCTTGGCACAGGTGTTATGTCCTTCACCGGTACTGCAAGACAAAATCAATATTTTGCCTGTTGTCTTCATACTTTCGGTCCGTCTTTGAACCCCTGCATTGCAAGAAGTTTTCCAAAGGCGGACCGAAAAGAAGGGTTATTCTTCGATTTCCTTTATGATGTCATCCAGAACACGTCGTTTCCTTGTTTCCACACATATCGCGACAGCTATCACAAACAACACATAAACGACAGCTATGATCAAGGATTCAACATTTATGCTTTCAAATCTGGCGAAGAAAGCTTTGAAATAGTCCATAAAGAACAAGATGAAATACGGCAGAATCACAGAGACAGAGATTATACCTGATCGTATGTGCCACCTCTTTACGGTTCTGACGCCTGTCACAAACTGTTTCAGGTCTCCTTTATAATTCAGCATCTTGTCTTGAAGGACTTTCTTTATCGCCAGAAGTGATATGCCCAACAATCCATATACTGCCGTCATAACAAGCACCCATTCCGACATCCCTACCCTATGAGCCGACAGCATAACCATAGGACAACCGACAACTAAAACGGCTATCTGCACCCAGGTCTCCAAGAAGTCATATGATCGCATCTTACTTCTCATTGATGTCCGCAGCTGCTTTTCAGAAATGATGTTCTGCTTTTCCACTTTTTCAGTAAGGACTCTGAACTGCTCGCGCATCTGTTCAAGTTCCTGAGAAATCTCAAAATGATATTTTTCCATTTCTTTCTGTTTTTGAGGGTTCTACATTGATTTCAGTTTCTCCCGAATACGGACAAGCTTGACTGAAACATTGTTTGCTGTTATTCCAAGAATGCTTCCGATTTCATCATAACTCAGGTTCTCCAACCACATCAGAATAATACTGCGGTCTATATAACCGAGTCTGTTGATTCGTTCATAGAGCTGACGGACCTGCATCGAGCCGTCATCCATATCCTCAAAGAGGTTGATGTCGACGTCGAGCGGAACCTTTTCTATGCTCCTTTTATGTTTCTTGGAATGATTGATACAGGTGTTAAGACTCACTCTCCATACCCAGGTACTGATAAACTTATCTCCTTTATAACTCTGGATACCTTTCCAGAGATTGATAAGTATCTCCTGAAACAGATCGTTCACTTCCTCTGTATCCTTCGAGAACATATAGCAGACCGTGTAGATCCGCCTTTTGTTCTCCAGAACGATTTGCGCAAATTCTCTTTCTTTGTTGTCCATAATCAGAATTTTCCGGAATGTTTCTGACCATTAAACAACTGAACCGTCAAAAAACTACAGGAAATTGAAAACATCTTATTAAAGATAGGAATTTTCAATTATTTATTCGCAGAAAAAAGGTAGATTTGTAGGGACCAACCTGAAACTATAACCTGAACCACAAGTATGAAACGACTATTTCTCATAGTCTTCGCCCTATGCGTAGCCCTTCCTGCCATATCAGGGACGAATAATACCATATTCAACAAGGAACATCTGAATGTGTCTGTGCACGGTCGTTATCAGCATATGCTGGACTGGCACGACATATATAAAGATATGCTTAAGACTCACGAATCGGTTCTGATGGGAGTGCAGATTGGTCTGGACACACACCCGTCAGACGGCAACTGGTGGGCGAACGCATACAACTACCCAAGCATTTCTTTGGGATTCTCTTACGACAATGCAGGCTCAATGAGATACAGGCAAGGCACTCACCTGGGTGACTTCTACAATCTATATCTGGCTACTGAATTCGATTTCTTCCGCGCCGGCTTCTTTTCATTCGGTCCCGTTCTGGAGATCGGTATGTCCTATACCCCGGACAAATACAATCCCAGACGCAATATTATGAACAAGTTCATCGGTTCCAACCTGCTCGCCAATCTAGCAGGAGGACTGGAGGCTTCGTTTAGGGTTCATCCTCATTGGGAACTTGCCTTGACCGGTTACTTCGTTCATCATTCGAATGGTATGACCCAAGCTCCTAACCTGGGTACAAACCAGCTCGCTGTAGGTACAAAACTGAAATATTACCTTGCTCCTCAGGAGACAGACAAGAGAATCGCACTTGAAAAGCCGGATTACCCGAAGGGCTTGAGATGGAATATTTATACGGCATTCGGAGGACACAACTGCGACTGGGAACTTATCGCGAAAGGCGATAAAGCATATCCGGTGAAGTTCCGTCTGAGGGCGATAGTGGGTGCAGAGGCAGCCTACAGATACCATAGATTGTTCTCGACCGGCATCGGCATCGAGGGCAACTATGCGGATAATGCTTATAAGGAAACGGATCTTCTCCTAAGGGGAACAGAGGATCCGAATGGATATTCACCATTCTACACATCTGTGCATCTGGCTCAGTACTTCCATTATTCGAACCTTTCGGTGAATTTCACATTCGGTGTGTATACATTCAAGAAAACCGGTCTGGTAGAAGACATCAGCAAATGCTTCCAGCGTATAGGAGTGCGCTATCATCTTCCGGAGTTCAAGACGGGTCAGATGTTTTTCAGCCTGGGTATGCGCGCGCACTATTTCGACAGGTCGTACTGTATCGAGTACGGTACGGGAATTACGTTTTAAGTGAGGCTATTCTCCCTTCTGGTGGTAAACATCACGCCTAATGACAAGGCGCATCCTGCCACAAGAAACAAGACATAATGTTTCCACGGATCAATGGCGGTCTTTAAATCTGCAAGAAAATTCCTTTCAAGCGACTCCGGGTTGATCGGGTAGAGATATGCCAGAACAGCTATCAGGCCACCGAGAACCAGTCCGGCAAAGAGAGCAATGACAAGTGCCTGACGGCCGTATCGTCTCTGGCGGTCCACCTCGGACTTGATGCCGTCTACTGCACGCATCTTCTGCTGAACCTCAAGCAGGAATGTAGGATTATCCTTTATCTGAGGCTTATTCTCTCTGAGTAGAGACTCTATATCTGTGTTTTTCATTGCAGTAAATCTTTAAGGTGGTTTCGTCCGATTGAGAGATGGTATTTAACTGTACCGAGTGGTATCTGCAGTATGGATGCGATCTCTTTTATGCTTCTGTCTTCAAAATAATGAAGGATGATCGATGCCTTTTCTTTTTCCGGAAGTTTTTCCAGAGCCAGGTAAAGCTGCTGATACTTGAAGGATGCATCCGTTTCATCTGTTGCCGGAATATTCAAGGCTTGCAGAGA
>JAFYRK010000085.1 GCA_017559545.1 Bacteroidales bacterium | reverse complement strand
ATTGAGAGGAAGATGCTGGCCGACACAAGGAAAGCCCACTGCGGTGCCATTTCTACAGTCTTGACGATATAGTCTGAGAAGAAATATGCTGTTGTTGTACCGCGGACTGTGTTGAAAAGATTCGAAGCAAGAGCAGCTCCGATCATGAGCCACCAAGGTTTGTTCTTGAGAAGAAGCTTAAGGTCCTGGCCTACAGATACAGTGGATTCACTCTTCACGTGCTCCTTTGTCATAAGGAAGCTGAGGATGAAGAAAATGAAGCAGCATGAAGCAATCACAATCATCGCCTTGTTCCAAGCCTCAGGGCTTGTTGAAATTGCAGCGAGTCCGCTGGCTCCGGCTGTCACGACACGAGCCTTGTCAAA
Source organism: Bacteroidales bacterium (assembly GCA_017559545.1). Classification (GTDB taxonomy): domain Bacteria; phylum Bacteroidota; class Bacteroidia; order Bacteroidales; family UBA932; genus Cryptobacteroides. The sequence continues at coordinate 2,908 of JAFYRK010000085.1, read as the reverse complement.
CATATTGCAAAGCGGCTCCCATGCGAACAGGGCGATGAAGCTACCACCATATGCAAAGAACATTCTGAATGAAGAAAGTACAGACTTCTCATCCGAATCCGCTGTCATCACATTAAGAAGTGAACCGTAAGGAACATTGATTCCAGTATATACGGTCATCATAAGAATGTATGTCACATATGCCCATATGGTCTTGCCTGTCTCAGGAGTTGTGAAAAGAAGGACTCCGCAGAGAGCGAATGGCAGAGCGAAGAAAAGGAGATATGGACGATATTTTCCCCATCTTGTCTTTGTTCGGTCTGCAATGATACCCATCATAGGGTCAGAAACGGCATCCCAGATTCGAGTGACGAGCATAAGCACTCCCGCATCTGCCAGACTGAGGCCAAAGACATTTGAATAAAAGAAAGGAAGGAAGTATGAGAAAAGCTTCCAGAACATCGATGAGGACATATCACCGAATCCGTAGCCTATTTTTTCGGTTAGTTTCATAGTGTTATAAAAGGGCGGTTATCTGTTATTTCAAATTCTTATCAATAAGACGATTAAGGCGCTTTACAGTTTCACCTGTAGTGAAGCCGTCAGGCTCTGTATGGAGACAATAGTCGACCAGACGGTCCACGGTCGAAGTCGCTACATGCATGCGCGTATCGCTAGACGCATAATAGATGAAGACCTTGCCATCTTCATCCGCAATCCAACCATTAGTAAAGAGGACATTCATCACATCACCGATATATTCCTCTCCCTCCGGAGCCATAAAGAAACCTGCCGGTTCGGCGATCACCTTAGATGGATCTTCAAGAGATGTCATATATAGATAGAGGACATATCTAAGACCTGATGCGCAGCCACGCACGCCGTGCGCAAGGTGGAGCCATCCGCGGTCTGTCCTGATCGGATGCGGACCTTCGCCGTTCTTGGATTCCTTGATTGTGTGGTAGAATCTCTGATTGATGATCTTCTCCTCTGTAACGACAGCCTTCTCCATTGTGTCAACGAGTGCCCAACCGATACCACCGCCGCTACCTGCGTCGATGAAACCGTCCTGAGGGCGGGTATAGAGGGCGTACTTGCCGTCCACGAACTCTGGGTGAAGAACAACGTTACGCTGCTGCGACTTAGACTCGAGGTCTGGAAGACGCTCCCAGTTCACCAGATCCTTTGTGCGTGCAATACCTGCTGCTGCAACTGCAGAAGAAAGATCACCTGCAGGTGCATCAGGATCCTTGCGTTCAACACAGAAGATACCATAGATCCAACCGTCCTCATGTGCAGTCAGACGCATATCATATACATTAGTCGCAGGTTCACCATATTCAGGCATAGTGATCGGACGCTCCCAGAATCGGAAGTTATCCACTCCGTTAGGGCTCTCTGCCACCGCAAAGAAAGACTTTCGGTCAGCACCCTCGACACGAACTACAAGGACATATTTTCCATTCCATTTGATTGCTCCTGCATTGAAGGCTGCATGCACCTCAAAACGTTCCATAAGATATGGATTTGTTTCCTTGTTGAGGTCATATCTCCAGAACAGCGGAGCGTGAGCTGCAGTGACAACCGGGTTCACATAACGCTCATATACGCCATTGCCATCCATCGGCTCATTTTTTCTGGTAATAAGGGCTTCATGTCGTGATTCAAGCCACTTTAATCTTTCCTCAAAATTCATATGATATAAATTTTTATTCTACAAAAACATCATCTGATCCAATCCGGCAAATGCCTTGAAGTCATCCGCTGAAACCTGTCCCGGGAACGGAGCGTAATAGTGGTGCTCCATGTCGCAGGCATTTCTCCATGTGAGGACATATGAGACAGGGTAATCCTTGACAGCCTCATAGAGAGTCTCAGTCCACCACTTAGGGTTAGGAATACTCTCATATCCGGTCTCTGTCACTGCTGCAAGCTTGCCGTGCTTCTTCGCAAAGTCACAAGTGATTTCAAGTGCGTTCTTCATCTCTGCAATATATGCCGCATCATCACTGTACTGATAGCAGTCAAATCCGACCATATCAACCATATCATCGCCCGGATAGCGCTCCTCAAAGCGTTCTGGAGTAAGTCCGCCTGAGCCTGGAGAATAAGACCACACAAGATGGTCGAGACCTCTCTCCACAGCCATATAATCATAGGTCATCTTCCAGAGAGCCTTATACTGCTCTGTTGTACAAAGCTTCTGTCCCCACCAGAACCAGCTTCCGGTGTGCTCATGCCAAGGTCTCCAGATGATCGGAACCGGAGTGCCGTCAGCTGTCTTGATAGACTCCATGAAGTCTGCAGCATTCGCAAGCCATTCCATAAAATATTCATGCTTTTCTCCTCCAGGAAGGATTGAAGCCACGACCTGGTCCGAAGTCACGTCCCAAGTATCACCACCTGTCAAAGGGTTGCGAAGATGCCATGAGAATGTCACAAAACCACCTCTTTCATGGTGGGCGATTGCAGCCTCACGTATATGTTTGAACGGATTCTTGTCCAGGCTTGCATCCCAGCAGAATTCAATACCGCCAAGGTCTGTTCCGAATACTGCCGGATAAGAATCAGTCACTGACTTCACATCAGACAGAACATACTCTGTGGCATCTTCAGCTAACTTCCAAGCATGACCATACATATAGTCATCCTGATGACCGTACATGATCTTTCCATCCTCAACAAGGGTTGTAAGGCGATCTAAGAGGGCCTCGGCCGGGCTTTGCTGCGAGGCAGGAGTGCACGACGCAAGTACAAGAGCCGCTAGTGCTGATACGATTGAATATAATCTGGTTCGCATAGTTATAATATTAAAATGTTGGTGCTTGATTGTAGATATCCTCAAGAGAATAGTCGCTTCTGTAAGCTGTAGTCATCGCTCTGATCGCAGCCTCAGCTCCGGCAGAGCTATATTCGCCGGTCGCGTGAT
>JAFYRK010000084.1 GCA_017559545.1 Bacteroidales bacterium | reverse complement strand
CCGACAATCCCTCAGTCAGATGCAGATTGCATTGACTCTCGGCATCAGCCGTGACACCGTCAGACGGTATCAGCGCATGAGCGAGAAAGAGTTTGAGGGATTGATTTCCAGCGAGGTTCTTCGCCGGAAACGCAAACTGGAAGCCTTCGAAGGCTTCATCAAGGAGTTGCTTCAGGACGCGCCATTCTTGTCCGCAGCTCAAATCTTCGACCGCCTAAAGGAACACTTTCCTGATCTTCCGGAGGTATCTGAGAGGACAGTCTACAACACAGTGCATCTGGTAAGAGAACGAGAAGATCTACCAAAGACACTTGAGCCTACCCGCCAGATGGCCAAGGTTCCGGATTGTGAATACGGAGAAAAGGCCCAGGTGGACTTCGGTGAGAAGTGGATGCGTAATGCCAAGGGAAGGCAGATAAAGGTTCACTTCATGATCATGGTTCTGATGCGTTCACGCTACAAGTTCGTCTTCCTCCAGAATGTACCATTCACATCCAAGTCAACTATCTATGCGCATCATCTTGCGTTCAGATACTTCGGAGGAGTTCCCAAGCAGGTCGTGTATGATCAGGACAGAAGGATGCTAGTGAACGAAAACTACGGAGACTACATCATGGCAGAAGAGTTCGCCAAGTACGTGAAATCCGTTGGCTTTGAACCGGTCTTCTGTATGCCATACGATCCTGCCAGCAAAGGTCAGTCGGAGGCTGTCGTGAAGTATGTGAAGAGCAACTTCCTCGCTGGTAGGACTTATGTGAACATCGATAGCCTTAATGACGAAGTTCTAGGCTGGCTTGAGAGAACAGGTAACGGAAAGGTAAACAGCACTACTAGGCTCGTGCCAGCAGAAGAGTTCAAGATAGAGCAGTTGGAATTGATGCCATATGTTGAAACTATGCAAGAACCTGGACTTGAAGCCCGTGAGTACAGCATCCGCAAAGATAATACTCTGCTGTATCATAGTAACTTTTATAGCCTTCCTTTGGGCACCTACGAAGGTCCGGGTTCAAAAGTCCTTGTGTCCAAGAATGTTGATAGCAATGAACTTGAAATATATGACCCAAAGGACTTCTCCCTCATAACCCGTCATCAGATAAGTGTGTTGCGAGGCAGGTATATCACAAAAGAAGGCCATGCAAGCGGCCGCAGCAGGGATATCCTTGAGTCTGAGCAGATTCTTCGTACGTTCTTCAACGAATGGTCCGACGATAGTCTGCTATCGCTCTTCCTGACGGCTCTGAAGAATGATCGTCCGAGGTACTATCGCAAGAGCGTTACCTCCATGGCGGCCCTTCTTACCGACTATGATAAGACAACTGCCCATACTCTTCTCGAGATGTTTGCAGAATCCAAGGTGTATAATGCTAATACAATGAAGGAGATAGCCAGTCAGTTTGCTGACAGGATGGAGAGTCTTCCCAAAGCCAAGCCAATCAACATCGGACTATCAAGTGCTGACATTACACCCGAGAAGAGATCCATCAGTGAGTATAAGGATATAATCGGTAAATATGAGGAGGATAAGTAATGGAGAACACATTGACTACCGGCATTGAAGACGTACGTCTCTATGCCAAGGCCCTGCGTCTTAGCCACTTACGTAACGGATGCGCAGAGATCATCCACAAAGCTCAGATTGACAAACCTTCATACATGGAGTTCATAATGAGAATCCTTAAGGATGAGGTGACAGTCCGTCAGCAGAATGATCTTCTTCGTAGAATGAAGCAGGCAAAGCTTCCAAGAAACTGCGATCTGGACAACTTCGACTTCAATCATAGCGCTGGCATTACCAAGTCTCAACTTCATCAACTTAGAGAGCTAGTGTGGCTTGACCAGATGTTCAATCTCATCTTTATGGGGCCATCAGGCACAGGAAAGACCTATATGGCCGCAGGACTTGTCAGAGATGCTGTCATGAAGGGTTACAGGGCTCAGTTTGTGACTATGGATAACCTGATCAACGTCTTGAGAATGAAAGATGTGTCATCTTCTGCAATGTGTGCATATAACGGTTATCTAAAGTCGGATCTCTTAGCGGTTGATGATATCATGCTCATGCCAATGAAGAAAGAGGAAGCGGTTGCATTCTTTAATCTCATCAATGCGCTACATGAGAAGACATCTGTAATAATAACCACGAATAAGGGACCTAGTGAGTGGGTTGAAGTCCTTCAAGATGAAGTACTTGCAACAGCTCTGCTAGACAGACTTCTGTATCGATGCGATGTCGTAAAGCTGAGCGGATCTTCTTATAGAATGGAAAATAGGTCAGGCTTTCTTGATACTAAAAAGGAGGATAAAGCATGAAAAGAAAGAATAGAGAAGCGCTTCGTACTGCCT
>JAFYRK010000022.1 GCA_017559545.1 Bacteroidales bacterium | reverse complement strand
CTATCTTGTAAGCCTCAATAATCGAGGCGCGACCTGAATTGGTTGTGGAATCGAATTGCATCTGAAACTATGATTGGTTAGAGATGCAAAGCTACCGGCTTATTGATCGTCCATCAAGACGTAACTCTGGAGACGCTTACACAAATGTAAGAAAAAGTTTTTATAAACGGACAACACTCACTGGGGTATTGCAGGGGTAAATGAAATATAATGAAGAATACCTTCTATATGAGTGTTAACTAAAGCAAGTTTACCTGCTTCACTCATTAGATATTCCAAATCAGGACCGTCCATGAAAAAAAATTCGGTAAGGACTGCAGGACAAAACGACTTCCTGAGAATATAGAAACTTTCCTCCCAGTCAGAGTCGTTATCAGAATAGTCCGTTCTGATGCGCTTGACTGGAAAGTTTTTTAGTGCAGCTTTATAAAGACAATCAGCAAGGAGATCAGATTCTGTTTGCCCCTTACAGGTATAGCAAGACCAACCTGTCGCGTTCATCCATTGTGATCCGTCGCCAGCGGCGTTGACGTGGATGCTGATGAGGATGACGTTGGTTTTGCCGAGGGCGGTGCAATGGGCGTTGACGCGGCGGACGCGTTCTTTGAGGGGGATGTCTTCGGGTTCGGGGACGAGGAGCTGGGCGTTGTGGCCGTTGGCTTGGAGTCGGGATAGTGTGAGTCGGGCGATTTCGCGATTGTAGGCGGCTTCGAGGAGGGTTCCGTCTGGGGAGCGTTTGCCGGGGGTGTTGAGGCCGTGGCCGGGGTCGAGGAAGATTTTCATTGTGCTGTCGGGTGACAGCTCTGGGATTCCGGGGCGAAGGTAGGGATTTTTTAAGAGAATTTAGGGACCTATACAAATGATTTCTATATTAAGAATTTAAATTCTCTCCTATGATTAAAGCAGAAGGGTCTGCCTAACATTTTTAGACAGACCCTTCGCAATCTTACATTATCATTTTTGACTAGGAATATTTGTTATATCTACCGCATCAGAATTAAGCTGGGCATTAAGATTATTCATTTGACCACTTATCTCACGCTGTTTATCGTCAATACTCTCTAAGTGTCCGAGGATCACTCCTAAGTTTTCATTCAACTTATTACCAGTAACGGTTAAATTATCAGAGACCGTCGCTATGTTGTTAGCAGCTGAATTAATTTTTTCAAATTGTTGCTGAATTTGTACATTGGAAGTATACGTGTACAATATAGCAAATACTGAGAGTGTAATGGAAAGAATAACTGATGCATATGATATATATTCCATAATCTTTTCTGCATCCAGTACCCTACACGTCAAAATGAATGACACTAATGCTATAATAGTGACACTCAATATGCTAATCAACCACCAAAAATGCGGCGAGTTGTGATTCTTTATAGAACTATATTTTGACTCCATAGGCTACATTGTTAAGTATTCTTGTCTGAAACTAATTATAACAGTCTCCAAAACACCTATTATCCTAGCGAAAAGTTCAAATGCACCTTCTTTTGAGTATAGGAATTGCTCCATAGATAGCCATATGGAATTTCCCAAGAGAATAACCTTTACTGCCTTATACTTATTATTATAAGCATTAATAGCATCATGAACATCCACACCATCTTTGATACTATCAATATTGGCAATATTGGGCAAAATCAAACGAATATAATACTGATCACTCTCATCAGTTACAAACCAGAAGAACAATCCTTTATATTCAAAGGAAATTGTATTATTCTCTTCTTTTATATTTGCCACATCAGATATAGATGATAAATAATTACGAAACTCTACAAGCATATTATACTTTTTAAATTTTCACAAAATTAAAAATTTTTGTTCATTCATCAATTGTTATCTCATAGACTTTAAACAAATTCTAGTCCATTTGGAACAAAACGAGACAGAGTAAACTTTAAGCCAGAATAATAGATACTATCAAAAAGTACGAGTTCCAGTTGCAAGCAACTGGAACTCGATTTAGTCTTATTTATAGTGCAGTTGGGCGCTACTGGGCCTCCCAGATACACTCTTATTTTAAAAACCAAACCCGATAGCTTGACGAATCAGGGGCTACCGGGACTAAACACCGCAAATATATGCTGTTTTTAAATAACAAACAAATTTTTGCCAGTATTTTTTATTTCATCAACGCATCTATCTGATTGCAAGCGTTGTTGATATGTCCTAAACCATACAAAAGTGATGCCCCATCGATGTCCATCCACCTGAACAGCTCCATTATCCTGTTATATCTGTTATGTATGTATTTCGTGTCTATGCTGACAGGGTTTTTACTGAAACATATCGGTTCGTGGTGTGCTATACGGTTTCTCAACTTATTGATATAATCCAGTTCTCCGAATACATAAGTATTGTCAAATTTATGGCTCTGAGTGGATTTTGGCTTATTGGGAAATATTCCCATCAATTTTCTACCTGACAAGCGGTACTGGACATTGGAGAACATATGCTTCCATACTCCGAATTCCATTTCAGAAAGAAGTTTGGAATTTGAGTAGGTTCCATTCTTCATGAGGCCATTATATGCATTTTCAATAATCTTTCTGGTCTTTTCTAGTCTTCGATCATTATACCATGCTCCACCAGGGAGAATTAGGTCTCTGAGCCAGTCGTTACCAAGATGGGCTTTCATAACAGCATCGATTCTGTTTCTAAGAGCCACTTCGAAGCAGCTGACTACGACAAACATTTCTTGCGATAGGCGGAGATTATAACGATATAATGTCATTGCCTTCGCCGTATTCCCTCCACACGCGACATTGTATTTCCTCATTCGCTCCGGAGATATGATACTTTCAAACTCTGTGTATTTCATATCCTATCTTTGTTTTTATTGTTCACAAATATAATAGAATCGACACAAAACAACAAAGGTCATCTTATCCACCTCATATATGTATATAATGTACACAAAATCGCCAAAACGTGTACATTATAAACAAGTAATGTTCACAAATCCGAGATTTCATGGACATTATATCTTACAATAAGGAATGTCTTAAATAGACATGTTGGTAAAACTAATTTAGAATTATTTTACCAACCGATTTACCAACGTTTTTATGAATTCCAATAAACTTCTCTATACATTGCGGAAGCTTAAGGTGCTCGGAATGAGCTGATAAAAGAAAAAGGAGTTCATTTCTGAACTCCTTTGTGCTCCCCCAGGGGCTCGAACCCTGGACCCCAACATTAAGAGTGTCGTGCTCTACCAACTGAGCTAGGGAAGCATTGCTTCAATATTTAATTAGACTTTTGTCTGGTGCTCCCCCAGGGGCTCGAACCCTGGACCCCAACATTAAGAGTGTCGTGCTCTACCAACTGAGCTAGGGAAGCAATAAAATCCGTGATTCGCATGGGGCTCGAACCCATGACCCCAACATTAAAAGTGTTGTGCTCTACCAGCTGAGCTAGCGAATCAATCCATGGTCATCCTTGGGTCTCTGACGAGTTCCTTCGAATTGGGACTGCAAAGGTACTACTTTTTTCCAAACCTCCAAATTTTTTAGCAAAAAATCTTCACATTCTGCGGCTGCAAATGATTGCAGTGCAAAATGTGAAGATCACCAGAGCTCAGCAGCTCTTGAAATAGCTCTTAGAACGCCATACCGAGCTTCAAGCCAAGGTTGTTGAATCCCTTGATGCCGAAATTGTCATTACGGTTTGTCGCATAGCTGTAGTATGCCGCGAACTGGAATCCTACGTCGTCCTTAGGGAACGGGAAGAAATTGATTCCGATTTCTGGTGAAACATAGAATCCCCAGTTATCCTTCCTGCTGACAAAGGTCGACATATAAGTGCTCTGTGTAGAATACTCAGCACCCACCTTAGCTTCAAAATATGGCTGGAATTCGGTCCTCATGAAACGGACCCTCATTGTCGCGCCAAACGGAACCTGATAGACGGATCTGTCAAGGTCTGTGGTAACGGCAGCATTATCTTCAAGCTGGTAAGTCTGCTTAGGAACATAAGCGTTGTTGGTTCCGAAGCTTGCAAATCCACCGACGGCCACCATAGGTGTAAGATAGTAACCGCCCTCGAGATATGCTCCAAAAGCTTGGAAATTCTGAACGTAGTCATTTGCGACAATACCATTCATCTGCCATCCGCCGTTGACATAAAGTCTCTTGCTCATCTGGGCATTGGCCTCTCCTGCAAAGAAAATCAATGCTGCCGAAGCCGCCAATATGTATATAATCTTTTTCATATTTCTTTATCTTAATTTGTTATATCATCGTTTGTTAACTTGAACTTTGTTACACTTCTCCTAAATCCCCTTCCAGAAAGGGGACTTAACCGGTGGGCTCAAGGTTATTGCTGTGACGCATTTTTGTTCAGGTATGGAGACTGAGCAAAGGCCTGATCAACAGATGTCTTCATCCTATTGACATCATAGCTTGCACTTGGGCCAGCAGGGCCACCTATATATGAAGACCAGATGATCGGGAGACTCTTGCCACTTCCCTGCTCGCCTGTAAGATCCACGATCTCCGCAACCAGCGCGTTTGTAGAGAATGTATATGTCACACGATAAGGATAATAGTATCCGTACCAGTCACCCCAGTATCCAGGAGACCAATAACCTGGATAGTCAAGCCACCAGTAAGGATCGCCATAGTACTGTATATATTTCTCTGTGTTGATCATATATGTAAGCTGCACACCAAGATCTGCATCAGGATTTGACGGAGTATAGATATAACCCATCTTTTCCATATTTATCCTATACGCCTGTATAAGTGCGAGCGCGTTGTCGGACTGAGAGTACTGAGGCTTCTCACCTTGTCCGATAATGAGAAGGCTGTCTGGGATGTCAAAGGTCATATACTGTGTAAAGTCTGCGCCTTTGGCCGGAGCTGTATAAACGAGATATTCGTTATCACTGTCCTGTGGATATGGCTCCTTGTGGCATGCTATGGCCAGAAGAGCCAATGCTGAAATAAAGATAATCTTTTTCATGTCTGTATTGTTTAATTCGTATTATAATGAGCTTCCTTCGATTACATTGGAGTTCTCATAAGGAACTATGGCACCCTGAAGCCAAACTGTATTTGAGTTAAAGTTCGGATAAATGGTTGCAGAAGCCTGGTTCGTACCCGGGGTCAGGTAGATTTCGACTTGAGCATTGATGCCGATACCCATCACACTGAATGAATAGGTAGCGACTCCCTTCTTGCCAACACGATATTCCTGTCCGGAAATCATGCCATCCACTGTAACTCCACCGACTCCGTTAGGACCGGATGCGAAATTGCTTGGCGAGATCTGTACAACCGCTCTGCCTCCCTTGACTGAGATGAAGTTAGTAGTGGAGTTGACAAATACGGTCGTTCCGTTTCTGAACTGGACTGACTGTGCTTCCAACACGAAGTCTTGGTTCTTCACCGCTGCGAACGCCTGCACGGATGCGATTGAATCGGTAAGTTCCTCAAGCTGCCTGCGCTCAGCGGAACGTTCCCTGAATTCGGCCATATCCCTCTGCCATGCGTCCATATTGCTCTGTCCTCTGTCGGTACTACCATTGCGGTTGCCGCTTTGGGCAGATGCGTCGGGGGCAGTCATTGCAAGCCCTGCGACTATTACCATAAAGGTCAGTAAAATTCTTTTCATATCTATTTGTAATTTTTAATAGTTCAAAACCATCAAGGCAAAGGGCATACCAGAACCAGACTCGGCAAGGCGCGTTTTTTGAAATGGAACCTGGAAAACCTGAATGGATATGGACACACATCTATATATCAAATCACCCGCAGATGGACTAGGACTCAACACATTGGTAATCTGCAATCATGAGAATCCCAAAGCAGCAATAGTCTTCATTCACGGGCTATGCGGCAAGATAGACCGCATGCTCCCTACAATGAGACATTTCGCAGAGCATGGATACGCCTGCATAGGTTTCGATATGAGAGGACATGGTAACAGCATTAAAGATGAAGAAGACAGAGGATACACCTACAATGGCGGCAGCAAGGCGATGACAGAGGACATCAACGGCATCATAGGATGGGTTGAAAACCATTTTCCGAAGACACCGGTATTCATAGTTGCACATAGCATGGGTTCCCTTGCAGCAAGAGCATACTTGAAGACAGACGACACACATATCAAGGGACTGATAATCTGCGGTAGCCCAAGTTACAACCCGCTCAGTCCTTTAGCCAGAATATTCCTGCATATATACAACGCTGTTACAGACGGCCACAACCGTCTGGAAAGAACACAGAGATTAACATCGGACTTGTACAATAAGGATTTTGATGATGAGGGATTCCAGGCATGGATGTGTTCAGACCCACATGAACGCCAAAAATTCTTCAATGATCCCGAATGCAACTACACATGCACGACAGACTGCTCGCTGACCCTTATGCTCCTGATGAAGGAAACATACAGCAGAAAGGGCTGGCATGTAGCCAACCCTTCATTACCTATATTATTTATATCCGGAGAGAACGACTCATGCATGATCAGCATGAAAAGATTCCATAAGTCTGCCGGTTTCATGAACACCGTAGGTTACAGAGATGTCCGCAGCATCATCTACCCCGGAATGAGACACGAAGTCCTTAACGAAATCGGAAAGGAGAGTGTCTGGGATGAGATCGAAAACTTTATTTCTGTTTCAAGAGAGCGTTCAAACGGTTGAACACACTGAGACGGAGCTTGTATATCTCCCTCACCTTCGTGCGGTTTGCCACAAAGCGGCAGGTTCCTAGGAACTTCATGAATAGTCTCATATAATTCCATGCAAAGAGGAACATGAACGGGAAGGCAAGAAAGTATCCCAATGCCCACCAGAAGCCGACTGTACCCCACAAGACACCTGCAGGAACAAACATACATAGAGGAATGGACACCAATGCACTCACAGCTACTCTGAAAGTGCTGATGAACATCTGATCCTTGATCATCTTCTTCAGGAAGATTTCAGGGATGATGAACAGAAGTGCAGTCGGAATGATCGATACGACAAAGAGCGGAAGCAGAGCAAGAAGGCCAAGACCTCTTAATATTGCCGCCAGAACACCAGGCTTGCGGCGGAACAGCCAATCCCTGATGTTCAGAGACTTTACGTCCTCCATTATTTTTGCGACATCCTTATAGACCTCTTCCATTTCCACAGGATGTTCCTGGGTTGCAGTCAGAAGATCGTTCACCAGAGCCTGATCGGAAAGGAGGCGCGATGGCAGATAATTGGCCTTGTAGCCATGTTCCCTCGCATATGTCTTACCGTATTCATTCTCACGGAGCCAATCGATCTGGTCATAATGCTCGATATCCTCGATATGCAGCATCATGGACATAATCTCCTCACGGACTCTTGCGTTGATCTCCATCATGGTTGCACGCGGTTCTTCCTGATAACGCTCATAATATGGCTTGAGCGAAATCGGCTTCGCGAACTTGATGAGCATCTCTGTCCTGGCGTGGAAATAATTTGAATAGTGATTACATGAAGGAAGAATCATGACATCCTCCTTGAACTCCATCTTCTCCGCTGCAGCGAAGGCGATCCTCAGATAACCAAGTTTGAAGGTTCCAAGCCATCTCTTGTCCTGATGGCCAGCCTCCGGATACAGCATCACTGTCTCGCCTTCCATGAGAGCATTTCCGGCATCTTCAAATGTCTCCGAGTTCCTGCGCACATGAGCCAGTCCTTCGTATCCCATACGATAAGCAGGAAGAAGCCCCATGGCACGAAGCGCCTTATTGAAAATAGGGTTATTGAATACATTCGCCCTTGCAAGGAAGTTCATCCTTCGGTCTGTCAGCTGCAGACACACGCAGAGAGGGTCGTTCAGACAGTTCTGGTGGTTTGATACGATGATTGTTGGAGTTCCGTTTACAGGCACGTTCTCAAGTCCTATCACATGCTCCTTCTTGAAGTACAGTCCCGAATTAACGAACTGTAAATAGGCACGAAAAGCCTTCAGAAAAAGGGAATGATCCCTAGGGTTAGTCTTTGCCATGTTAAAGTTTTTAGGTTTAGTACAAATGCAAAGATAATAGAATACTTGATAAGTCAAGGTTCCGACATAAAAAAAGACGAACGGACAACCTTCCAGCTGTCCGTTCGTTTTATCTGACCAGGAAGATTATCCTAGTACTCCTCCTCATTGAAAAAGAAGTCGTCCTTAGTTGGATAGTCAGGCCAGATATCTTCGATGCTCTCGTAGATTTCGCCGTCATCCTCAAGCTCCTCAAGGTTCTCAATCACCTCAGCCCATGCTCCTGAGCGAGTCGCATAATCGATCAGCTCTTCTTTGGTTGCAGGCCATGGTGCATCCTCGAGCTTCGATGCAAGTTCAAGTGTCCAATACATAGTCAATATAGATTTAAATTATTAATAATCAGTGTTTTTCGCGCACTCCCCTAATTTAGGGGCGGCAAATATAGACAAAAAAACTTAATCATGATATTCTTTTTGCTATTTTTGCAAACAATTTTTCTTTTTACAACAAAAACCTTGCAAGATGGGATACATTAAAGAGGAAAGATACGATATGGCTACAACTGCAGCCATTGCGGAACATTATAAGGAAATTCTGAGACTTTTAGGAGAAGATCCTGAGAGAGAAGGACTTGTGAAGACTCCTGAGCGCGTAGCAAAGGCCTTGCAATTCCTCACACACGGAATGAGTCAAGACGGCGCAGAGATTCTTCGCAGCGCAATGTTCAAGGAAGAATACCAGCAGATGGTTCTCGTTAAAGACATCGAGCTGTACTCTACATGCGAGCATCATGTAATGCCGTTCATAGGTAAAGCGCATGTCGCATACATTCCCAACGGTACAATCACAGGCCTAAGCAAAATCGCTCGAGTTGTGGAAACCTTTGCACGCCGTCTTCAGGTACAGGAAAGACTTACAACACAGATCCGAGACTGTATCCAAGATACACTCAACCCTCTTGGAGTTGCTGTTGTGATTGAAGCATCACACACCTGTATGACCCTCAGAGGAGTGCAGAAGGCCAATGCAGTGACCACCACATCAGCCTTCAGCGGCATCTTCCTTAAGGACGAACGTACCAGAAACGAGTTTCTTAATCTTATCAAATAACAGCTGTATCTGACACCTCTCAGATTACACCTTGGACAGTTATAATATGCATTCTATTTCAGATATGCATCTTCAACCACTTTTGCACTTCGCGCGATAAAGTCGCTAAGGTCTTTTCCTTTGAGCATGCCGTTGGCCAGGAGTGCGAGGTCTGTGATCTGCTTGAGCATGTCGCTGCTTCCAGCGAATGTTGCGAGGTCTTCCTTGTGCGACTCTGCAGCAGCAAGGATCTTACCGACGAGAGGGTGTTCCAGGTTCACGATGATGTTATACATCTGAGGCATCTCGCCATAGAAGTTCATTCCTCCACCCATCGCCGACATCTCACGATAACGTCTCATGAACTCGCTCTGAGTAATGAGGATCGGAGCAGCCTCAGCGCCAAGATTCTCCGCCTGGACATAGTATTCATTGCCTTCAGGGAGTGCCGCCTTGAAGATCACTGATATCTCCTCCTTCTGCTGATCTGTGAGTTCAGGCTTAGACTTATCTTCCTTAGGTATGAGATTGTCTACTGTATCCGAATCCACACGTGCAAAGCGCGCATTTTCAATCTTTCCTTCAAGCAGCTGCACGAAATGGCTGTCAAGCTGGCAGTCCATCATGAGCACATCGTAACCTCTGTTCTTTGCAGCCTCAATGAATGAGTACTGAGCATCCACATCTGTTGCATAGAGGAACACAACCTTGCCATCCTTGTCAGTCTGGCTACCAGAAATGGCTGTCTTATAGTCCTCGATGCTGAAATATTTGCCTTCTGTGCTCTTGAGAAGAGCGAACTTCATGGCACGCTCGCAGAACTTCTCGTCCGAGAGCATACCGAACTCTATGAAGAGCTTGAGATTATCCCACTTCTCCTCGAGCTGCTGACGCTCGTTCCTGAATATCTCATCAAGACGGTCTGCGACCTTCTTGGTGATGTATGTAGAAATCTTCTTTACGTTGGCATCACTCTGGAGGTAGCTTCGCGAAACGTTGAGAGGGATATCCGGAGAGTCGATCACACCATGAAGCAGAGTAAGGAACTCAGGCACAATGTTCTCTACCGAATCAGTCACAAACATCTGGTTGCAGTAGAGCTGAATCTTGTTGCGTGAGATCTCGACATTGTTCTTGATCTTAGGGAAATAAAGGATACCTGTCAGGTTGAAAGGATAGTCCACATTGAGGTGGATATGGAACAGAGGCTCGTCGGCCATAGGATAGAGAGCCTTGTAGAACTCGTTATAATCCTCATCCTTAAGATCAGCCGGTTTCTTTGCCCATAGCGGTTCGATCTTATTGATAACATTGTCCTTATCAGTATCTTCATACTTACCGTCCTTCCACTCCTGCTCCTTACCGAAGATCACAGGCACTGGCATGAACTTGCAGTACTTGTTCAGCAAGCCGGAAATGCGGGACTTCTGTGCAAACTCCTTCTCATCCTCTGCAATGTAAAGCGTAATGACAGTTCCCCTGTCAGTCTTGTCACACTCCTCCATGTCATACTCCGGAGATCCGTCGCATGACCACTTCACAGCCTTTGCTCCATCCTTCCATGAAAGAGTCTCGATTGTCACCTTATCGGCAACCATGAATGCAGAATAGAAACCGAGTCCGAAATGGCCGATAATGCTGCTGAGCTGGTCCTTGTATTTCTCTAGAAACTCTCCTGCCGACGAGAAAGCGATCTGGTTGATATACTTGTCAACCTCCTCGGCGGTCATACCGATACCATTATCAATGATTTTCAGGGTCTTAGCAGCCTCATCCAGTTCTATGCGAACAGCAAGCTCACTAAGCTCGCCTGCATATTCTCCAGAAGCTGCCAGGGCCTTCATCTTCTGAGTTGCATCCACTGCGTTTGCCACGAGTTCACGAAGAAAGATCTCGTGGTCAGAATAAAGAAACTTCTTGATTACCGGGAATATGTTCTCGGTAGTTACTCCTATTTTTCCTGTTGTTGCCATATGAATATATTTTGACTGTAGTTTCAGTCAAAATATATTCCAAATTCAAATTACTGCCAAATAGTCAGTCAGACTGACAAGGCAACGGCTTGTGACGTAAACGGCAAGATAGATTGCGACATCACCCTGGCTTTGCTATCAGATATGCTTTGCAAGTTTAGCAAGTTCAAAGTCCGCCTTGATCTTGTCTATGATCGTGCAGACAATCTGATGCATGCGGCTGCCATAACTATAGCATGCCGGAGCTATGAAGTTCACTCTATGCTGGCGCAAGAGCTTCTTGGCAACGTTGATCTTCTTCTTGTTTTCCGGATTATACACTCCGATAGAATTTCCACCGAACATCTTCACGATCTTCATGCATGGCACGTCAGTTTCTCCGTCTCCAAAGTAGATCATATGAGGGAACGGGATTCTCTTGATATCCTCGGCCTGGCTCTCGTTGACCTTCTTGTTGTCCCTGATGCTAAGGATACCCTTATTGATCTTGAAGAGGAACTGGGTCTTCGCAGTATAGTCGACAGCCACTCCCGGCCACTCTGCCTCGCCGTCCTTATTATATATAAATGAACATGCGAATATGCGCTTGAACTCGGAAGCGATTTCCGTACCTTCAATCATTTCAGCCAGACCTGACGAATTGATGTAATGCTCGATCCTTACACCCTTTGCCTTGCCGTAGTCATTGATCATATTGAACCACTCCTTGACGCCGTTGAAAAGCTCGACTGATGCGCCGAATCTCTTGAAGTCTTCTCTACGGAGCTTGATACCTGCCTTCTTGGCCTCATCAAACATCAGCTTCATGTAGCTGAGGATGTTGCTGGCATCCTGGCCGACTGCAATGTTATCACTTTCCTGCCAGAATTCCTGCGGCTTCTTGCCTATCGCCTGGATAAATCCGAACTCTTGCATATTGCCAGGCGACAATGTGCCGTCGAAATCGTAGATCAATGCTACAATGGGCTTGCTTCTCATTGGTAAAATCACCACATTTATGTGGTTTTCACCACAAATATAATTAATAATACGTGCGTGCAAGCATATTTTTCTACTTTTGCAGCCGAATTAAACTTAAACCGACATACTTTAAGATTATGCATTATTTTTCAAGACTTGAAAACACCATCAAATCAAACTGGGATGGTATTGCACTTGCTAACTTCCGTGGCGAAAGCTTTACTTATGGAGATCTTGCAAAGCAGATCGCAAGGTTCCACGTATTCTTCGAGACTGTAGGTCTGAAGAAGGGTGACAAGGTAGCACTCTGCGCCAAGAACTCAGCAAGGTGGGGTATCACCTTCTTTGCTGCGAATACATATGAGGCTGTTCTCGTTCCTATTCTCGCGGACTTCCACCCAGAGAGCGTAAACATGCTCGTGGACCACTCAGAGAGCAAGGTACTCCTTACAGATACAGATATCTGGGCAAAGCTTGACATCACTAAGATGCCACATATACAGGCAGTATTCTCATCAAGCGACTTCTCGCTTCTTTATGCTGCTGACGAGAATATACAGAAAGCATGCGACGGCCTTGATGCACTTTTCGAGGCAAAGTACGCTGACGGATTCACAGCACAGCATGTCTCATACCCTACTGCAAACGATAAGGAACTTGCAATCATCAACTATACATCAGGAACAACCAGCGCACCTAAGGGTGTAATGCTCCGATATGAGTGCATTTCAGAGAACGTATCATTCGGACAGAAGAGACTCCCTACAGGTCCTGGTGATACTCTCGTGTCAATGCTCCCTATGGCTCACATGTACGGAATGATGTTCGAGCTTATCTATCCGGTCTGCAACGGTGCTGCCGTATATTACCTTGGAAAGACCCCTACTCCTGCGCTTCTTCTCGGAGCCATGAAGGAGATCAAGCCTTACCTCGTGATTACAGTTCCGCTTGTAATGGAGAAGATCTTCAAGAGCAAGGTAGCTCCTGTCGTGAACAAGCCTGTAATGAAAGTCGTATGCGCTATCCCTGGTCTGAACCAGATTATCTTCAAGAAGATCCGCAACACTCTCCTCAATGCCTTCGGTGGCAGAATCAGAGAGATTGTTATGGGTGGAGCAGCCCTCAATCCAGACGTAGAGAAATGGTTCCGCAAGTTCAAGCTTCCGTTCACCGTAGGTTACGGTATGACAGAAGCCGCTCCTCTTCTTGCATATGAGGATTGGTGGGAGTTCGCTTCAAAGTCATGCGGAAAGGCTGTAGACTCAGTTGAGGTACGTATCGATTCTGAGGATCCATACAACAAGGTCGGTGAGATCCAGGCAAAGGGTATCAGCCTCATGAGCGGATATTACAAGAACGAGGAAGCTACAAAGGCTGCGTTCACAGAGGACGGCTGGATGCGTACAGGTGACCTCGGACTTCTTGACAAGAAGGGCAACATCTATATCAAGGGTCGCAGCAAGAACATGATTCTTTCTGCAAACGGACAGAACATCTATCCAGAGGAGATCGAGGCAGTTCTCAATAACCAGCCATACGTGATCGAGTCAGTTGTTGTCGACAGAGGAGCAAAGCTTGTAGCTCTCATCTATATGGATGCAGATGCTGCCAAGACAGCTGAAGTTGACCTTGAACTTTATAAGGTAGAACTCATGGCAGAGGTCAACAAGTCTATGCCGGCATACAGCAAGATCGGACTTGTAGAGATTATGGCAGAGCCGTTCGAGAAGACTCCTAAGATGAGTATCAAGAGGTTCATGTACAAGTAAGAAACATACATAAAATAAAAGACCGCAAATCGCTTTTTGTGATTTGCGGTCTTTTAATCGTATTACTTTACCAGTACCTTAAGTTTCTCATAAGCTCTTTCAGCTTTGGCCAAGGCTGCAACAACCGAATCATCAGTTGCGAGGATCACTCCTACTCTTCTATGGCCTGCAATCTCTGGTTTCCCAAAGAAGCGGATCTGCACTCCCGGCTCCTCAAGAACCTTTTCAAGATTACAGAACTCATACTCCTTGGTATTGCCCTCAACGACGATTGCTTTTGATGCTGAAGGACCATAGAACCTGACATCCGGAATAGGAAGTCCGAGAACGGCACGTGCATGAAGCGCAAACTCTGACATATCCTGTGAAATCATTGTCACCATACCTGTATCATGAGGTCTTGGAGACACCTCACTGAAGATGACATCATCACCCTTTACAAAGAGCTCCACACCGAATATACCATAGCCTCCAAGAGCGTCTGTAATCGCCTTGGCGATAGCCTCTGCCTTCTCCAATGCCTCCTGAGACATTGCCTGTGGCTGCCATGACTCACGGTAATCTCCGTTTACCTGGTGGTGTCCTACAGGCTGAAGGAATGTTGTACCTGCGCAGTGACGCACTGTAAGAAGAGTAATCTCATAGTCGAATGTCACGAAACCTTCAACGATTACCTTTCCACCGCCAGCACGACCTCCTTCCTGGGAAACCTGCCAGGCCTTGTCAATCTCATTCTCCCACTTGATGGTGCTCTGACCATGTCCTGATGAGCTCATTACAGGCTTTACCACGCAAGGAAGACCTACCTCTGCAACAGCCTTATCAAACTCTTCGCGTGTTTCAGCGAAACGATATGGCGATGTCGGAAGGCCGAGAGTCTCAGCTGCGAGTCTTCTGATTCCTTCCCTGTTCATAGTCAGACTTGTAGCCTTTGCAGTTGGAATCACATTGAACCCATCCTCCTCAAGCTTAACCAGCCTGTCTGTTGCGATTGCCTCAATCTCCGGAATGATGTAATCCGGCTTTTCCTCTCTGATCACCGCCTCCAGTGCATCTCCGTCAAGCATTGACAGAACATGGCTGCTGTGAGCCACATGCATAGCTGGGGCATTTTCATATTTATCAAGAGCAACGACCTCGACGCCATAGCGCTGAAGTTCGAGTGCCACTTCCTTACCGAGTTCGCCTGAGCCGCAAAGGACAGCCTTCTTGCCAGACTTTGTGAATGTTGTTCCTATATTTGCCATATTACTTTCCGTATCGCTTTAAAATAGTTTCTCCGTATGCATCAATACGTCTGTCGCGGAAGAACGGCCAACCACGGCGAACGTATTCCGTCCTGTCAAGATCGATCTCGACTACCTTTACGCCTTCCTCATCGTTACCGAACTCAACGAGAAGCTCTCCCTGAGGGCCTGTAGCAAATGAACGGCCCCAGAACTTGATGCCCTTGGTAACACCTGTAGGATCATCCTCCTGACCTGTACGGTTCACTGTCACGACAGGAAGTCCGTTTGCTACCGAATGACCTCTCTGAACGAGCTGCCAAGCATCGCTCTGTACCTTCTGTTCCTCAACAGGGTCGGTATATACACCACCGATCGCAGTTGGATAGATAAGAATCTGCGCACCATTGAGAGCCATGCAACGAGCTGCCTCCGGATACCACTGATCCCAGCACACGAGCACTCCAAGAGTTCCTACAGAAGTCTCAATAGGATTGAATCCCATGTCACCTGGGGTGAAATAGAACTTCTCGTAATAGCATGGGTCATCAGGAATATGCATCTTGCGATATTTTCCTGCGATGGTACCATCCTTCTCCATCACAACTGCAGTGTTATGATAGATACCGGCTGTACGGCGCTCATAGAGAGAAAGCACGATCACAATACCGAGTTCTTTTGCCAAAGCGCCAAATGTCTCTGTAGAAGGACCTGGGATTGGCTCTGCAAGGTCGCAAAGCTGAGCCTCCTCATGCTTACAGAAATATACAGAGTTGTGAAGTTCCTGCAGAACCACAAGCTGAGCGCCCTGCTCCGCACACTTTCTGATATTTGACTTCAATTTCTCAATGTTTGCCTGAATGTCATCACCGCAGCTCTGCTGCACCATTCCTACTTTCAATATATTCATAGTCGTAATGTATTATCTTAAATAACCTTCTGGGAACTGCATTGTGATGCAGTGGAGTGAGCCATGGCCCGAAAGAAGGGCACGGCAATCGATCACGATGACCTCCCTGTCCGGGAATGCCGCCTGGAGTCTCTCGCGAGCGATCTCGTCGAGCGGCGAGCCAGCACCTGGCAGCAGGACAGCACCGTTGATGATCAGGAAGTTTGCATATGATGCCGGCAACCTGTAATCATCAAGATAAAGAGGCTCTGGAAGAGGAAGCGGAATGAGGTTATAAGGCTTGCCATCCAATGTCTTGAATCCTCGAAGCTGATCTTCCATCGCCCTGAGAGGCTGATAGTGCGGGTCCTCCGGATCAGTACACTGCATGTATGCTATCGTATCCGGAGAGCAGAAACGAGCAAGGATATCCACATGGCTGTCAGTATCGTCACCAATGATGGTTCCATGGTCAAGCCAGAGAATCCTTTCAAGACCAAAGGCTCCGCAAAGCTCGTCATTGATCTCATCCTGGCTGAGGTATTCGTTCCTGTTTACCGAGCAGAGACATTCTGTTGTCGTCAGCATTGTTCCGCAGCCGTCACTATCTATACTGCCTCCCTCAAGTACATACGGACGCATATCTACGCAGAGCACGTCATCCTGGAACGCGTTCTGGAAGAAAATATTTCTTGTAATCTGATTGTCAAGGTCTGAACCGAACTTCAGACCCCATCCGTTAAAGACGAAGTCATAGAGATATTTCTGTCCATCTTCACCGAAGACACTGATGCCGCCATGGTCTCTTGCCCATGTGTCATTGAGAGGGCACTCGTAGAACTTGATGGCATCGATATCGATCTGTATTCCCTTTGCCTGAGAAATACGCTCTATATCACCTTTACATTCCTCAATGTCGCGGGTAACAATCATCAATGGCTCGTAACGGAGAATTGTTGAAGCAATCTCCACATAACACTCGAGAACCTTCTCGAGCTCATACCATTCGGTTTCACAATGTGGCCATGTCAGTTGCACTCCACTCTGCTTTTCCCATTCTGCAGGCAATCTGCTCATATCTCTATCTTCTATTTTATGTTAAAAACTCCAATATTGAAATTGATTTCACACAATCAGACAAAGATAATATTTTTTTGGCAAACCTTGGCCCATATAAAAAAATAAGGGTATGAGACATGAACTTTTCACGTCTCATACCCTCTATATTGAGAGTAGATCTATCAGAAAGTGATTGTAACCGTGCGGCTAAGAGCCGGAGTTGCAGGTTTTGCAATCACCTCAGGATGAAGGACTATACGATCCTTTGAGATGCCATATTTCTGAGTAAGCAGATTCATGACATATTCTCCTCTCGCTTTGCTGAGGTACTGGTTACGCTTAAGCGTTCCGGTTGTTCCATCGGCTGTTCCAGCTACGGTAATATGAATCTTTGTCTGCTGGTCAACCTTCTCGAGGATATTCCTGGCAATGAAGTCCATGTGCTGCATCTCCCTATCGTCAAGGACAACCTTTCCGATGTTGAAATATACTACAGCTGGTCCCATTTCATTAAAGAAATCTGTTTCCTCAACAGTAAGCTTATCGACTTTTGCCTTGAGAGTCTTTACCTCCTTGCCGAGTTTGCCGTTGGATGCTGTAAGCGCAGCATTCTCCTCCTGAAGAGATACATTAGCGATCTCAAGAGCCATAGCGGCAGCCTCAAGAGCTGCAATCTGATCGACAAAAGCAGTCTCAACCTCGGCAAGAACTGAAGAAGTTCTTACAAACACAGGCCAACCCAAATCAACTGCAAGTCCCATGGTCACTGTCGGAAGCACTGCTACACCAGCTGCACCCCTGACTCTTCCGTTAACTACTGTAGCCCTCATATCTACAATAAGGTCAAGCCTCTCTGCCAGACGGAGATTATGGAGAAGACCGGCACCACCTGCAATCTCGTTATCGGCGAAATCCAATCCATCCAATCCGTATGAGCGGAAGTATCCGGCATGCAGATATGGCACGAAATTCCAGAAGCGGGTCTCCTTGTAGCCACCTAATGCGTCAGACATGTTCCAAAGGAAGTCTCCATGAACATACATGTATCCCAATTTCTCCAGATACATCTGTGTGTCCACGTCTAATGTCGGTCCCAGGACAGTTGCTGTCGGCGACCATACCTGTGCATTGATACCCTGATAACCCAGACGCATTCCGACTGCTGGAGTGAACCATTTTCCGAAATTGGCATCAATGCTTGGGGCAATCTTAAGATTATCAGCAGTAAAGCCTTCATTCCACAGAATGTTGATACCTCCGCCGACGCCGATAAACCAATTATCGCCAAACCTGTTAGTCTCATAAGGGCCACGGACAACCTTACCGTCCTCGTCCCTGTTTCCGTTCTCCTGTGCCATCACAGCTGGAGATGCTGTCAATGAGACAGCGATAAGAGCCGCAGCTCCTAAAAATAAATTCAGACGTTTCATAACCACTAAAATTTAAAGTGTCATGGAACGCCTATACAAATTTGGTGTAAAACTGATATTTCGGACAGAAAATTTATTAATTTTACGAATTATGATTAATCCGGAAATAGAGAAATACATATACGAAGAGATTGTTCCGCAATACAAAAACTTCGATGACGCACACAAGGAAGACCATGCACTGACTGTAATATCACAGGCAATGCAGCTGCTCAAAGGCAGAGACAAGTGGGTCGCATCACAGGAATACGTTGACCCTGTCTGGCTTACTCCAGTTGACGAAAACATGCTTCTGACGGCAGCCGCCTGCCATGACCTCGGACTTGTGAACGGAAGGGACAACCATCATATGGACTCGGGAAAAATCATCCGCAACGATCACATACTGACGCAGTGGTTCACATCCGGCCAGATCGAAATCATAGCCCAGGCAGCGGAAGACCACAGGGCTTCGGGGAAAGGCGCACCTCGCAGCATATACGGAATGATTGTAGCAGAAGCCGACAGGGTGATTGACGGCGAAAACATCATCAGAAGGACAGTGCTGTTCGGTTTCAAGCATTACCCAGACTTTGACCGCAGAGGTCACATCGCACGTGCAATAGAACATCTGCACGAAAAGTATGGACGCGGAGGTTATCTGAAACTGTGGATCCCCTGGAGCGAGAACGCCGCAAGACTCAACGTCTTACAAGACATCATAGCAGATTCCGAAGCTATCCTCTGCGAAGTGGAACGTATCTATGACTCTCTGGCATAGATCACATAAGTCCCTCAGGAGCGTCCCTGAACTCCCGGCATATAGCTATGATATCTGGACCATATTTTTTGTATCTGGTCTCGCCAAAGCCTTTAATAGACAACAATTCCTCTTTTGTAACAGGAATCACTGATGCTATCTGGAGGAGCGTATCCTGATGGATAATTGTGTATGCCGGAACATTGTCTTTCTTGAAACGCTCCGAACGCCACTGTTGCAGCCTCTCGCGAAGCTCTTCATTGACGACTCCGCTACCACTCCCGCTGTTTTCCACCTTACGCAACCTGCGTTTGCCGGCAATATGCTTTCGATCAGCAAGAACGCACTGTGTACGGACACGGCAAAGACGTTCTACGTCAAAGCACTCTGCCTGGAATGCCTCCAATGAATAAAAGAGTATGTCAAGTTCCATCAGAAGCTCATCCAAGACTTCCGTGACCTTCTTCCTTGTTTCCTTGTTATCAATCTCGAGTCCATACGAGTTCATGCATGCATCACGTACGGTCTTGACAAGCGGCAAAAAATAACCTGCTGACTTCAACAGTCTCTCATGCAGGTAAGAGTCATCATTCCTGTCTGAAGACAAACTCCTCCTCTCTATCGCACTGATCTGCTGACGGAATGTATCTGCTACCTTAGACGCCTCGGACATGATATCATATGCTTCCTGCAGACTATTATATTCTGACGTATATGTATCCTGCAGCACTCCGCTCCATAGTTTCAGAAGATATCTAAAAGACGAACATATGGATCCGAATTCGAACACTTCGCGATATTTTCCATATGCAAAGCCTTTCTCCTCAGCATCAAGAGCACCGACAATAGATTCCGGATCTGCCGCAGAAGCATTAAAGGCTGCAACATGCTCATCTCCATATATCACGGAAGCCCTGACCGGAGACTCCATGACTATGCCTTCCAATGAACGGCATCGAGACAATGCAACATAGACCTGTCCGAAGGCAAATGCAGCCCCTGCATCTATGATGACATTGTCGAATGTCAGACCTTGACTCTTATGGATCGTTATTGCCCACGCCACCCTCAGAGGTATCTGACGGAAGGTTCCGACGACATTCTGGCAGATTTCTCCTGACTCATCATCAAGCTCATACTGCGCATTCGGCCATTCAACCGGAGCTACATCTATGCTCTTTCCCTCCTGGTCTATCACAGTGACTACCCCATTGGATATCTTCTCAACCCTACCCAGCTTACCATTATAATAATTACCATCCGAGTCATTCCTTATGAACATAACCTGCGCCCCGGGCTTCAACTGAAGTTCCTCTTCGGCAGGATACGCATGCTCCGGAAAATCACCTTCAACCTGGGCTATGAATGAATACGGCTCACCATCCAGCGCAGCCATCTTGCGGATGTTCACCTCGTCGGCACGGGCATTATGGGTTGTCAGGCGTATAGGTTCAGTTCCATCATCCATGCGAGGAGGCTCTACACCGACACGTTCATTAAGCTTAGACAACAGCGGTCCCGTCAGCCTGTTCTCCCTTACTGCATTGAGGATTTCCAGAAAATCCTCGTCCTTCTGACGATGCACTTTCTGAAGTTCAATGGTGACATACGATAGTTTACTTAAAGCCTTTGAGTGAAAAAAATAAGGCGAAGGATACACCTGAGACATGTACTGACGTTCACTGTCCTTGACAACGGGAGAAAGCTGCTGAGCATCGCCAATCATCAACAGCTGGACTCCACCGAACGGACGGTCATTCCTTCTGTATTTCCTCAGGGTCATGTCCACAGCATCCAGCAGGTCGGCACGCACCATTGATATTTCATCAATGATGAGAAGGTCAAGCGTACGTATGATATTGACCCTTTCCTTGCGGAGGCTCCTGTAACGCTCCGGCATCTGATACTCTGTAATAAGCTCCTCGACATCAGGAAGATAAGGACACAGCGGAAGTTGAAAGAATGAATGTATCGTAGAACCTCCCGCATTGATTGCAGCCACTCCTGTCGGAGCCAGGACCACATACCTCTTGGCTGTCGTCTCAGTAATATATTTAAGGAATGTCGTCTTTCCTGTCCCCGCCTTACCTGTCAGAAAAACCGACCGCCCCGTAGCCTTGACATATCTCTCGGCTGTCTCAAAAATCACATCCTTCTCCATTACCATTCCATTTTCAGCAAACATACGCAAAAACTTTTATATATTTGCCTACATGAAGAAGATATATTTTGCAGGATCAATCCGCGGCGGAAGGGTTGACGCCGAACTATACGGCAGACTTATCAAGTATATGCAGAAGACAGCAGTCGTGCTTACCGAGCACGTCGGCAGCCCGCACCTCAACCTCCTTGAACAAGGAAAGAGGGACATCGAGATATACGACCAGGACACTGCATGGCTTCGCGAGAGCGATGTCTTGATAGCAGAGTGCACATGTCCCTCGCTCGGGGTCGGATATGAACTCGCATACGCAGAGGCAAAAGGAAAGCCCTGCCATATCTTCTATGACAGGACCAAAACCCAATTATCTGCGATGCTGACAGGAAACCCTTACTTCCATATCCACCCGTATGAGAAGGAAGAGGACATCTACCCTGTCATCGACAGCATTATCTGATATAGGAAATAAGCTGATCTATCTCGTCGTCTGTTGTCGTCCATCCCGTGACGAAGCGGACGACGCTTTCTTTTTCACCGCGTGGTCCCCACATCTCGAAGCTGACATTTTCCTTCAGTCTGTCCACCACCTCATTTGGCAGTCTGAAGAACTGCTGATTAGTCGGCGAATCAACCTCAACCTTATAGCCGGCAGCGACAAAGGCATCCTTCAGTCGAATGGCCTTCTGCACCACTCCACGCGATATTTCATGATAAAGTCCATCCGTAAACAACGTCTCGAACTGCACTCCAAGCAGACGGCCCTTAGCCATCAGCGCACCATGCTGCTTGATCAGCGGCACAGGGTGCTTCAGCAACTGCGGATCTGTAATGACAACAGCCTCTCCGAAAAGGGCACCGACCTTCGTTCCGCCGATGTAAAAGACGTCACTCAACCTTGCGATATCCTCCAGAGTAACATCATTGCCTTCTGCTGCAAGGCCATATCCCAGACGCGCACCGTCAATGAAAAGAGGAATTCCTGCATCATGACAGACGTTGCTCAGATTCTCCAATTCATTTAAAGTATAGAGTGTACCATACTCCGTTGGGAATGAAATGTACAGCATACCTGGAGCGACCATATGCTCATAGGTATCGTCACTATAGAAATTGGTGATGTACCCACGTACGTCCTCTGCCTTCACCTTTCCCTCGTACGAAGGTAGGGTAAGTATCTTATGTCCGGTTGCCTCAATGGCTCCTGACTCATGGACATTGATATGTCCGCTTTCAGCGGCAAGGACACCCTCATGATGTGCCAGAACACCGTCTATCACGGTTGAATTGGTCTGCGTACCTCCCACAAGGAAATACACCCTTGCATCAGGAGCACCGCAAGCTTGCTTCACAAGTTCCTTTGCTCTTGCCGTATAATCATCGCTTCCATAGCCGACAGTCTGCTCGGCATTGGTCTGCACCAGTCGCTCCATCACCTTCGGATGGGCTCCTGCCATATAATCCGTATCAAAGTAAAGCATGTCTCAGAGAAGTTTAGCAAGCAAATATAATCAATAAAATTCCTATTTTTGCGATTCTAATCGAACTTGCATGAAAGATATCATAAAGAAGATTGCATTTGCCGTACTCCTTTGCGTGTCAGTATTCCTTTCGCCTGCACTCTCCCTGCTGATGGGAATCATCATGGCGCTCACATTCGGCAACCCATTCCCGGCCATATCCAAGAAGGCATCCAAGATAGCCCTACAGATATCTGTAGTAGGCCTTGGATTCGGCATGAACCTCTATGAATCTCTTGCAGCTGGCAAGGAAGGCATGCTATACACCATCGTCTCGGTCATCGGAGTGATGTGCATCGGCGTGCTTCTGGGAAAACTGATGAAGGTCAACAGCAAAAGCGCATATCTCATTTCCACAGGTACTGCGATTTGTGGAGGCAGTGCGATTGCAGCCGTAGGTCCTGTAATCGAAGCTGACGACAACCAGATGTCCATGTCTCTAGCGACAATATTTATCCTCAACGCTGTAGCACTTTTCATCTTCCCGCCTATTGGACAGGCTCTCGGACTTTCACAGGAGCAGTTTGGAGTCTGGGCCGCAATCGCCATACATGACACCAGCTCAGTGGTGGGTGCAGGTTCAGCTTATGGAGAGGAAGCGCTTAAGATTGCTACGACAGTCAAGCTGACACGCGCGCTCTGGATCATACCCCTCGCATTGGTTTCATCATTGATTTTCCGTGCAAAAGGCCGTAAGGTCAGCATTCCTTGGTTCATCGTGCTGTTCGTCGTTGCAATGATCCTCAACACGTTCATTCAGATCCCGTCACAGATCACCGGAGGACTGGTCTTCGCCGCACGCAAACTGCTGTGCATGACACTCTTCCTTATCGGAGGAGGACTCTCCCTGGCATCCATAAAGAAAGTCGGAGCCAAACCTCTGGCCCTCGGCATTCTCCTCTGGTTCCTGATCTCTGCTGCGACTCTCGCGGTCGTAATGTGGCTATAACCCGGAGAATGTGCATTATGGCAGATGTTAAACAGACAGGGGGCCTCACTTAGAGACCCCCTGTCTGTTTAACATCTGCTATCTAATCCAAGATCTGCGATGCATGATTCTTAGTGTCGACCTTATCGATTATCTTGACAAGGATACCGTCCTCGTCGAAGATGAAGGTCTTCCTGAGAGTACCCATAGTTGTCTTTCCATACATCTTCTTCTCGCCCCATGCGCCGAATGCCTGAAGGATGTCGGTCGAGGTGTCAGCGAGAAGTGTGAAAGGAAGATCATGCTTTGATGCAAAATTCTTATGCGAGTTCACGCTGTCCTTGCTTATGCCTATGACATTGTATCCCTCTGCCACAAGTCTTGCATAGTTATCCCTGAGGTTGCATGCCTGCGCTGTGCAGCCACTTGTATTGTCCTTCGGGTAAAAATAAATGATGGTCTTCCTGCCAAGCAACTGCAGCGAATTGAACTTATTGCCATTCTGGTCCATGACCTCGAAAAACGGCATTCTGTCTCCAATCTTCAACATAATCCTAAATTTTAATTATTCAAAGATAGACAATATCAATCAGTATTCCAAAAGCATGTAACCGGACTAACTTTTTATTTAATGTAATCAAGGTGCAGGGAAATGCATAGGCCTGGGAAATTAAGCAGAGGGACTTGTTCTGCTCCTGAGGCATCTCCATCCAGGCGTCATATTCCACCTTATTGATATACAATCCAGCTGACGGGAATGCAGCAGGTCCATCCTTCACCAGTCTGCCGATATGATCGCCGTTGCTGCATCGAAAAGGATATTCTTTCCTTCTTTTTTAGTACTGATTTGCATAATCAATGAAAAAATCTACCTTTGCTAATGGTTAAATGTAATGAAAAAGGAAGTTGTTATGAATAATGTTAATTACTTCCGGAAAGGGATTTTTTTGTTAATATTATTCACTAGTGTCCAATAAAATTTAAAACTTAAACTCAAATTGAAGTTGAACAGTCTCATCATCCGTATCCTCGATAGTTTCGGAGCCTTTGAAAAGGTCTCTGATGGAGGTCTTGTCGGTCAGGACTCTGCTCAATACTCG
>JAFYRK010000083.1 GCA_017559545.1 Bacteroidales bacterium | reverse complement strand
GCAGAACGTCAGCGCTCGCCTTTCAGCAGGATTTACGGCTATGCTATAGCCTCGATTATATTTTTCCATCTCATGGTAAATATAGGAATGACAATAGGATTGATGCCTGTCATCGGAATCCCACTGCCATTCCTAAGCTACGGAGGATCCAGCCTCCTTATGTTCAGTCTGATGTTCTTCGTGTTCCTAAAGCAAGACGCTAATAGGATGAACATTTTATAGTCAACGGACAACTGTCAACAGACAACAGATTTTATCCTTGCATACATAAGACTGTTGACCGTAGTCTGTAGTCCGTTGTCTTTAGAATCCCAATGAGATTCCAAGTCCCATTGCGGTCTTGACGAGGTCGTTGTCCATTGTCACGAAGTTCATCTTTGCCACTGCGTCTTCCAATGGTACGGAGATGATGTTTGGATGGCGATATGCCACCATCTTGCCATATTCTTGATTCAACACCATTTCAAATGCCTTGACTCCGAATTCTGACGCAAGTACTCTGTCGTAAGCTACTGGCACACCGCCTCTTTGAAGGTGTCCTAATGTGGTCTCACGCATATCGTGTTTGAAACCTGCAGCCTTCATCTGTTCGATGAATTTCTGTCCGATGCCGCCGAGTTTCACGTTCTCGTAACCTACTTCCTTGCTAACTTCAAACACCTGCTGTCCGTCTTTTGGTTTCGCGCCTTCTGAGATAACAACTACGGCGAAACCTCTGTCGTTGACGAATCTGCTTTCCAGTTTTTCTTTTACCTTTTCAATGTCGTAAGGGAACTCTGGAAGGAGACATACTTCCGCTCCGCCCGCCACAGCTGCGTTCAACGCAATCCATCCGGCGTCGCGGCCCATCACCTCTAATACAAAGACGCGGTTGTGACTTGCCGCTGTCGTGACGAGTTTGTCGACTGACTCGGTGGCTATCTCGACAGCGGTCTGGAAACCGAAAGTGCTGTCGGTCATAGAAAGGTCGTTGTCGATGGTCTTTGGAACGCCGATGATGTTCAAGCCTTTGTCGAATAACTTCTTGGATATTCTCTGCGATCCGTCGCCGCCGATGTTGATGACACAGTCGATGCCCATATATTGCAACTTCTTGATCATCTCGTCGGAACGGTCCACTGTAGTCCATGTGCCGTCGTTGTTCTTGACAGGCCATGAGAACGGGCCGCCTTTGTTGGTGGTTTCTAAAATGGTGCCGCCTCTGAAGTGTATTCCTCTGACGGTCTCAGGAGTGAGTCTGACGATTTCGCTTGGTTCCCATAACACTCCGTTAAATGCTTGTATGCTGCCGAGCACTTCCCAGTCTTTTTCCTGTGAGGCTCTCTTCACGATGGCTCTTATCACGGCATTCAAGCCTGGACAGTCGCCGCCGCCTGTTAATACTAATACGCGTTTCATGTTGGTTGGTATTTTATAATAAGAGACGCCACAATGTGACGTCTCTACATTTTTTTATTTTAAATCTAATTTGATCTGTAATTCTTCGAGTTGAGCATCAGCGATTGTTGATGGTGATTCTGTCATGACGTCGCGGCCCATATTGTTCTTAGGGAATGCGATGAAGTCGCGGATGCTTTCTTGTCCGCCGAACAATGAGCATAATCTGTCGAAGCCGAATGCCAAACCTGCGTGTGGTGGTGCTCCGTATTCGAAGGCGTTCATCAAGAAACCGAACTGTGCTTGTGCGCTTTCGTCGGTAAAACCTAAAGTGCGGAACATCTTGTTTTGTAGGTCTCGGTTGAAGATACGTACTGAACCGCCGCCGATTTCAACGCCGTTGAGGACGATGTCGTAAGCGTTAGCTCTGATTTCTGCCCATCTGCTTGGCTCTTCGTCGAGAAGATGTTCGTCTTCTGGTTTAGGAGCTGTGAATGGGTGGTGTTTTGCATAGTATCTTTGTGTCTCTTCGTCCCATTCCAAAAGTGGGAAGTCGATAACCCATAATGGTTTGTAGTCGTCTGGGTTACGGAGTCCGAGTTGGTTACCCATTTCAAGACGTAAGCAGTTCATCTGTTCTCTTGTTTCCATTGTCTTGCCGCTTAAGATGAGCAACATGTCGCCTGCTACTGCGCCGCAGCGGTCTAACCATGTCTTCAAATCTTCTGGTGAATAGAACTTGTCGATAGATGACTTGATGCTGCCGTCTTCGTTATATTTTACGTAAACCAAACCTTTAGCGCCGACCTGTGGTCTCTTGACGAAGTCTGTCAATGCGTCGATTTGCTTACGTGTGTATGATGCACAACCTTTAGCGTTGATTGCTACAACGATTTCTGAGTCATCGAATACAGGGAAACCTTTGCCTTGTGCTAAGTCGGTCAACTCAACGAACTTCATGTCGAAGCGGATGTCTGGCTTGTCGCTGCCGTAATATTTCATAGCGTCGTGCCATGTCATACGTGGGAACTTGTCGAATTCCAAGCCTTTGACTTTCTTGAAGAGATGTTTTGCCAAACCTTCGAATGTGTTGAGAACGTCTTCTTGTTCTACGAATGACATTTCGCAGTCGATCTGTGTGAACTCTGGCTGACGGTCAGCACGAAGGTCTTCGTCGCGGAAACAACGAACGATTTGGAAATATTTGTCGAAACCAGCGACCATCAAAAGTTGCTTGAACTGTTGTGGTGATTGTGGAAGAGCGTAGAATTCGCCTGGATTCATACGTGATGGAACGACGAAGTCGCGTGCTCCTTCAGGTGTTGACTTGATGAGACATGGTGTCTCTACTTCGATAAATCCTTGTTCTGACAAATAGCTTCTTGTCTCGATAGCTACGTTGTGACGTAAGATAAGGTTGTTCTTCAAAGGGTTACGACGTAAGTCTAAGTAACGATATTTCATACGAAGGTCGTCGCCGCCGTCTGATTTGTCTTCGATTGTGAAAGGAGGAGTCTTACTTGCATTCAAGATGTTCAACTCGTTGAGCTGGATCTCGATTTCTCCTGTTGGGATATTTGGATTCTTTGATTCTCTTTCGATTACAGTACCTTTAGCTTGGATGACGAACTCACGTCCTAAAGTACGAGCCTTTTCCATCACTTCTGCTGAACTGACGCCTTCTTGTAAGAAGAGCTGTGTCAATCCGTATCTGTCGCGGATGTCGATCCATAAGAGAGTGCCTTTGTCACGGACGCGTTGCACCCAACCGCTTAAAACGACTTCTTTTCCTGCATCAGCAAGACGAAGTTCTCCACATGTATGTGTTCTGTACATAGTTATATCTGTTTTGTTTTTTACCTAAATTGACCTACAAAAATAATGATTTTTATTTTTCTTTTATCACTTTCATGCAACAATTTCTGCAATCGAAATC
>JAFYRK010000021.1 GCA_017559545.1 Bacteroidales bacterium | reverse complement strand
TGCACGTGCGGAAGGTGTTGACTGGGATCCGCTCAAGGACCTGACCGCCAAGGCATATTTCATTCTTGCCGAGGAGTTCAAGATGCCTCCTGTGAAGATTTTCCTTGAGAAGACATCTCCTGTGGGAGCTGGTCTCGGAGGAGGGTCCGCAGATGCGGCTTTCGCGCTCAAGATGCTGAACGAGCTCTGCTCTCTGAATCTTTCTGAGCAGCAGCTTGCTGGTTATGCAGCTCGCCTTGGAAGCGATTGCGCATTCTTTATATACAATCGTCCTATGATAGGAGAGGGTAGAGGAGAGGTGCTTACTGAATATGAAATTGATCTTGCTGGATATGATATCCAGGTGATCACTCCGGCAGGAATTGCGGTGTCTACCAAGGACGCCTATGGCGGCATAAGACCGGCACTTCCAGAGGTTCCTCTCAGAGAGGCTTTGGCTAGACCGGTGGAGCAGTGGGACGGTGTCTTGGTCAATGACTTTGAACACACAGTCTTTGCCAAGTATCCTGCATTGGAAGCTATCAAGAGATCACTATATGACTGCGGAGCAGTGTATGCGAGCATGTCTGGCTCAGGATCGGCATTATTTGCGATATATAGAAAGTAACATAGACTTTGAATGCCAGACATTCCGGTCTTGTCTAAAAAATCAGGGCGTTCGTCTAAATAATGATGGACGCCCTGATTATGTTTCTATTTTTGTATATAGCGAATAAAAACAAAGATATGAAACGGATTATCACCATGACCATTGCACTTATCTCCGCTGCGGTGGCACAGGCTCAGGAGCAGACATCCATCCTTGCTGACACTCTCGCATTGGACGGAAGTGCGGTGGTGGCCCAAAAGGTGCTTGTCAAGATGGAGACAGACAAGGTTACATATAAGGTTGAAGACGATATCGATGCCAAGACAAGCACGGTGCTGGATATGCTCAGGAAGGTGCCTATGGTGTCCGTGGATGCGCAGGACAACATCACCGTAAATGGAAGTTCAAGTTTCCAGGTCTATGTGGACGGAATGCCGAATCAGATGCTTTCCGCCAATCCGTCGCAGATATTGAAGATGATGCCGGCAACGGTTGTCAA
This sequence comes from Bacteroidales bacterium, assembly GCA_017559545.1. GTDB lineage: Bacteria > Bacteroidota > Bacteroidia > Bacteroidales > UBA932 > Cryptobacteroides. The sequence goes on along the minus strand of JAFYRK010000021.1, from coordinate 2,212 downwards.
GCATATCGAGGTCATAACGAATCCGGGAGCCAAATATGACGCCGAAGGAGTCGGCGGAGTGATAAACCTCATCACAGGATTGCAGAAGGAGGAAGGCAAGGCATTGACTGAAGGACAGTACGGAAGCATCACATTGCAGGGCTCTACAAAGGGCTATGGCGGAGGTGTCTTCTACAGCATGCAGAAGGGCAAATGGGCATTCAGCCTCACTGGAAACGCATCCAATACATATGTGAATGGAGCAGAGTCGCTGATTGAACGGACCCAGAAACTTCCGGATGGAGACTTTGTGACCACGACTTCTGGCATTGCTGACGTCCAGACTCCTTTCTACAATGGAAGCTTCAATCTCAGTTATGAGATAGACTCTCTGAATCTTATAACGGTAGGGGCTGGATATACAGGTACCAACCTTCTTACGGACAGTGATTTTCAGATAGAGATGAAATCTCCTCTGTTGGAATATGCCTATGGCGGTACAATACTGTCAAAGACTATGGTCAATGGTATCACAGCAAATGTGGATTATCAGCATTCATGGGCATCGAAGCCTGAAAGGTCTTTGGTGGTTTCATATCAATTCTCGGGATCACCTACAGATACTGACATAGAGAGTATATTTGACGGAGACCTCATGCCAGACCGTATGACTGACCGTTTCACCAATTCGGCAAGCCATATAGTCCAGACGGACTTCTCGACTCCGCTCGGTTCCAAGGCCGGTCATGTGCTCAATGCCGGTGCTAAGTTCACTGCTCGTCATAACTCTTCAGGCCAGGACAGCAACATGTATGATTTCTATAATAATATAGGGGCGCTGTATGCTGAGTATTCGGGAAAATTCGGGCCAGTCGACATGAAGGTTGGCGCCAGGTATGAGCACACATGGCAGAATGTGACATATGACCAGACGCCTGAAATGAACTTCAACCTGGGCTATGGCAACCTGGTGCCTAATGCAAGTCTGCAATATAACATAAGCATGGTCCAGAATATAGGCTTGTCATACAATATGCGCATCAGCCGTCCGGGCATCACATACCTTAATCCTTTCGTGGACAATATCAGCGACCCGTCGGCTATCAGTTACGGTAATCCTGATCTCATACCGGAGACAGGACATAACATAAGTCTTACATATAACTACTTCAGCCCCAAGTGGATACTGAATATGTCGCTTCGCCAGGGCTTTGTCCGCAACGGAATGTCGGCGTATAGTTTCTATGACAATGACCATATGATGAACACGACATACGGCAACATAGTGAACAGCAGCACGACAGGTCTGAATGCATTTGTCATGTGGATTCCGGGACAGAAGACAAGGGTTATCCTGAATGGAAGCACTAATTACACTGACATCAGAAGTGAGGAACTTGATCAGAAGAACAGCGGATGGACATATAATGCTCTCTTGGGAGTGCAGCAGACGCTTCCGTGGGACCTCAGGCTCAGCGCCAATGCCATCGCTTCAGGCCGTACCGTCACATTGCAGGGATGGTCGTCAGGCATGCTGGTGGGCACACTCGGATTGACAAAGACCTTCCTGGATGACAGGCTTGGGGTCAGCCTCAGCGGGATTTCCCACTTGACAGGAGGGCGTGGCCTCAAGGTTGAATCCATGTCCGAAACCAAGGAATTCGTTAGCCGTACCGTGACAAGTATCCCGATAAGAATGATCTCCATGAACCTTACATTCTCATTCGGAAAACAGGACAAGGTAAGTATCAAGAAGACCAGGAAGACCATTGAGGCAGACACGCAGCTCGATGCCAAATCAATGACAGAGAGTATTGGAACAGTGATGCAGATGTGATAAATTTGTGGTATGAGTCATAAGAAGATCAATATATATGTCAATGCGGTCCAGATTCTTTTCGGACTGTCGGTCTTTCTGATGTTCTGTGTGGCGTTCTTCCTCCTTGCAGGCAAGAATGTCGGCTCGATGGGACCGATCGTTGCCATGACGGCAAAGTCTGCCATCCTGCCAGTGATCATATATCTTCTGAATTATTGTCTGCTCGTCCCAAAACTGTTTTTCCGTGATAGGAAACTGTCGTTTTTTACTGCAGATGTCGTCATGGTTCTTATCGCGGCATTCCTTCCGTTCATTTTCATGCAGAAGCCTCAGGCCGAGGAGATCGAGCAGTTGAGCCAGCAACTCAATGGATTCAGTCTGACCGGACTTTTATTTGGTTCGGTAATAATCAGG
>JAFYRK010000082.1 GCA_017559545.1 Bacteroidales bacterium | reverse complement strand
GAAGTCAAGGACATCGAAGAAATAGACTTGATGCTCTCAGGACACACCCATGCGATGCAGTTCACCATTTTAGGATGGACGCCTTCATCGTTTATATTCAATGAAGTAGCAGGATTATTCAAGCACAACAATCAATATCTTTATGTAAATATCGGTTTAGGAGAAACCGTGATGAAATCAAGAATCGGAGCAAAACCGGAGATTACTTCTATTGTTATTGGAACCTCAGAATTCTAGAGTTCGCCCCTCTGCGTTAGGGATTGGAGCGGCATCCATCCATAATACGATGCATTATGTTAGATATGTTTTAGCCTTTCAGGCATAGCGGCTTCTTAGCGTTAGGGATTGGAGCGGCATCCTTTGCGAGACGTAGCGATAGCGGAGGTGAGCAAAGATATAGCGGAAAGCCCGACGGCGGAGCGAAGCGGAGACGGAACGCCCAAAAGAAAGACAACAGTCAACGGACTACGGACAACTGTCCTTGGGTATGCGGTGCCTGAGCCTGTCGAAGGCATATGTTCGGCACTTCGACAGGCTCAGTGACCGAAACACCAAGTTCAATGGCTCAAAGCTCAAAGCTCAAAGCTCAAAGGTCCAAAAAATCCCAATATTTTTTTTCGAACAATAGCAAAATAAATCTTAATTTTGTCGTTTTATTACATATATAATTTTATTTATGAAAATGAGCAACTTAAGCAATTTAAGAAAGTTATTATTTATAGGCATTGTCGGTTTATCGTTGACATCATGCCAAGAGAAAGCAGCGCCACAGAAGCGCGCTGAGACTATCTACAAGACTCTCACCGTCGAGAAGAGCAACCAGATTTTAAGAAGCGGTTTCGCTGCCACCATCAACGGATGCCAGACCGTTGAGGTTCGTCCTCAGGTGAGTGGCATGATAACAGACATCCGCATCAACGAGGGCGACTTCGTCCGCAAGGACTCCACCCTCTTCGTCATCGACCAGACTCCATACAAGGCTGCTTATGAAATAGCATCTGCCAATGTGATGAGCGCAGAGGCTAACCTCTCCACGGCAAAACTCGTCCTGGAAAGCAGCAAGGAACTCTATGAACAAGACGTCGTCTCGGAATTCGAGCTTATGACAGCCAACAACAACCTCGCAGAAGCAGAAGCTAAACTTGCATTGGCGAAGGCAGAGATGAACAGCGCTCATAACAACCTTTCATACACAATGGTGAAGTCGCCTGTCAACGGCGTCGCCTCCATGATACCTTATCGCGTCGGCGCATTGGTCAACAGCAACATCAGCCAGCCTCTCGTGACAGTCTCCGACGACAGCAAGATCTTCGCCTATTTCTCTATGGCGGAAAACCAGATGCTCGACCTCATCCAAGAATACGGTTCTTTGAAAGAAGCCATCAAAGACATGCCTGAAGTTGAGTTGATCATGAGCAACGGCAAGACATACAAACATAAAGGAAAGATCAACGCCGTCAGTGGCACCATCAGCGCAAGCACAGGAGCCGTCAGTTTCCGCGCCGTGTTCCCTAACCCAGAGCGTCTTCTCCGTGACGGCGG
>JAFYRK010000081.1 GCA_017559545.1 Bacteroidales bacterium | reverse complement strand
CTTGATGCTCCAAGCCTTCTTGCCTGGGTAGAATGTTGCTGAAGGGAACTTCTCGGCGAAAGGAGCGACAACGTCGTTGTTTGAAGCGCGGAGCTCGAGCATGTAAGCGATCTTCTCTGCGTTCATTCCCTCTGGATCATAAATAGCTCCGTCAGGACCTGAGATCGCGATAACCTTTGCGCCAAGCTCAGTAGCCTTTGTTGCTGCACCCCATGCTACGTTACCGAAGCCTGAGAGAGCGATTGTCTTGCCCTTGATGTCCTTGCCAGCAAGCTGGAGCATGTGCTCTACGAAATAAACAGCACCGAAACCAGTAGCCTCAGGACGAAGGATTGAACCTCCCCAAGTGAGACCCTTACCTGTAAGGACTCCTGTATTATACTGCTGGGCAAGCTTCTTATACATACCGTCCATGTAACCGATCTCGCGGCCACCTACTCCGATATCACCTGCAGGAACGTCCTGGTCTGGACCGATCACTTTCCAAAGCTCAAGCATGAAAGCCTGGCAGAAACGCATGATCTCAGCATCAGACTTACCTCTTGGGTTGAAGTCTGAACCTCCTTTACCGCCACCCATAGGGAGAGTTGTAAGGGCGTTCTTGAATGTCTGCTCGAAACCGAGGAACTTAAGGATTGAAGGGTTTACAGATGGGTGGAAACGGAGACCGCCCTTGTAAGGTCCGATAGCAGAGTTAAACTGTACTCTGTAACCTGTGTTAGTCTGTACCTCACCATTATCATCTACCCATGTAACCTTGAAAGTAAGGATACGCTCAGGCTCTACGATACGCTCTACGATCTTTGCCTTCTCAAACTCTGGGTGCTGGTTATAAACTTCCTCGATAGACTCCAACACTTCGTGCACTGCCTGAAGGTACTCCTTCTCATAAGGATATTTGGCCTGGAGTTTGGCCATCAACTCTTGTGTGTTCATTGTTTTTGTTATTGATTATTGGTTTGTTTTTGTCGTTAATGCGTTTTGGGTGCTATTTCCCTATTTTGCATGGGGCTTCCGCCGGAGGATGAAATAGCTGCGCTATTTCCCTATTTTGCAAAGGGCTTCGCCGGAGGATGAAATAGCTGCGCTATTTCACCTCCCATGTCGATCCGCTGCGAAGCAGGTCGTCAACGCATTGGATCTTTGACTTCGCCTTCTGATCTATTACCTGATCCCTTACACCGTCGTCATATGTAACAGCCTTCACGTCGCGGATGACACCGAGAGCCACAGGGAAATCAGGATACTTCATGTCAGCAAGCATCATATGAATGCCGACATTGTCAGAATGAGCGTCATGTACGAGAACATCATTCTCTGTCACTCCATTCTCACCGATGGTCACTACTCTAAGGCCCATACCATCAAGAACAAGACCCTTGTCCCTGTTCTTTCCGAAGATCATCTTCTCGCCATGACGAAGAACAATAGTCCTGTCAGCACGATGCTCCTTGTCAGAGATCACCTTATGTGTACCGTCGTTGAAGATAACGCAGTTTACAAGCATCTCCATCACTGAGCATCCGTCGTGCTTAGCTGCAGCAAGCATGATCTCAGAATTAAGCTTGAGCTCAGAATCAAGCGAGCGCGCGAAGAATGTACCCTTTGCTCCAAGAACAAGGCTGCCTGGATTGAAAGGCTGCTCCACTGTTCCGTATGGAGAGGTCTTTGAAATCGCACCGAAACGTGATGTAGGAGAATACTGACCCTTTGTCAGACCGTAGATCTGGTTGTTGAAAAGAATGATATTGATGTCAACATTCCTTCTGACCGCATGGATGAAGTGGTTTCCTCCGATTGCGAGGGCATCACCGTCGCCACATGCCTGCCATACCGTAAGGTCCGGATTGGCTACCTTGATTCCGGTAGAGATAGCAGTGGCGCGACCATGGATACTATGGAAACCGTATGTATTCATATAATAAGGAAGACGTGAAGAGCATCCGATTCCGGAAACCACAACATATCTTTCCTTGCTATAGCCGAGTGCCTCAGTCACATCAGGAAGGGCTCTCTGCAACGCCGCAAGTACACCATGGTCACCGCATCCGGGGCACCATCTCACTTCCTGGTCACTCTTGAATTCTTTGAATGTATATCTTGGCATAATAGATAGACTGATTAATAGTTCGACTTGATTGCATCTACGATTTCCTGTACGAGGAACGGCTGTCCCTGCACCTTATTCAACTGCGCGTATTTAAACTGAGGAAGTTCCGCTCTCAGATAATTCACAAACTGTCCGCTATTCAGCTCGCATACAAGAATCTTATCGTAATTTGCAAAGACATCGGCAGTGTTGCTTGGAAGAGGCATGATATAATCAAAGTGCGCAAATGCAACATCACAGTCTTCTGCCATAGCCGCATTTACTGCTGAGCTCACATGTCCATATGTTCCACCCCAGCTAACAACGAGAAGTCGTCCGCCTTTCAATGGTCCACATTCAACTTCCAGTTTCGGAACAGGGACTCTCTGCACCTTCTCATAGCGTTCTCTGCACATCATTTCATGATTTGCAGGATCAGAAGAAATCACGCCGTCATGGTTTTTCTCAAGACCTCCTACGCGGTGTTCGCAGCCTGCCATTCCAGGCACTGCCCAACGGCGTACGAGAGTCTCAGGATCTCTCTGGAAAGGCTTGTATACAGTATTCGGCTGTGCAAACGGTGGAACGATCTTAGGATAGTCCTTCATTGAAGGAATGAGCCATGGCTCGGAACCATTGCCGAGGAATCCCTCGGTAAGAAGGAGAACCGGTGTCATATGCTCAACAGCAATCTTTGCAGCATTGAATGCAGCATCAAAACAGTGTGCAGGAGAATGAGCTGCCATCACAACCATAGGACACTCACCGTTACGTCCATAGAGAGCCTGATTGAGATCTGTCTGCTCTGTCTTCGTAGGGATACCCGTAGATGGGCCGGCACGCTGAACATCTACGACAACGAGCGGAAGTTCTGTCATCACAGCAAGACCAAGAGCCTCAGACTTGAGAGAAAGACCAGGGCCTGAAGTCGTTGTCACTGCAAGATTTCCCGCAAATGCCGCTCCAATGGCTGTACAAACGCCGGCAATCTCATCCTCTGCCTGAACAGTCTTTGCTCCAAGACTCTTGTGAAGAGCAAGTTCCTCAAGGATACCTGTCGCTGGTGTGATAGGATATGAACCGCAGAAGAGAGGAAGATTAGCCTTCTCTGCTGCAGCAAGAAGTCCCCAGGCAGTCGCCTGGTTTCCATTAATATTTCTATAAAGGCCTTTTGGCTGCTGAGCAGGCTCAATGCTGTAAGTGTTAGCAATAGCCTGGATATTGGCTGCGTAGTTGAATCCATCCTTGAGAACCTTCTTATTAGGCTCTACAAGCTCCGGCTTCTTCTTACCGAACTTACGCTCTAGATATTGGAAGATATACTCCATCGGACGGTTGTAGATGTAGCAAGCCATTCCGAGGGTGAACATATTCTTACATTTCTCAATGGTCTTCTTGTCAAGACCGCTGTCCTTGAGACTCTCATGGGTCAAAGTTGTAATCGGAGCCACTATGATGGTACGGTCCTCAATATGAAGTTCAGTTATAGGATCCTCACCTAAACCTGCCCTCTTCAAACCGTCCTCATCAAAAGTATCTGCATCCATTAGCACCATCGCAGTTCTCTTGAGCCACTTTGCATTGGCCTTGAGGGCTGCAGGATTCATTGCCACGAGAAGGTCACAGAAGTCACCCGGAGTGGTTACCTGCTCGCTGCCGATATGCACCTGGAAGCCCGAAACACCTGAAACGGTGCCGTGCGGTGCTCTGATCTCTGCCGGATAATCCGGGAATGTAGAGAGTCCATTACCAAAGATTGCTGACATATCTGCAAAAAGAGACCCGGTGAGCTGCATACCATCTCCCGAATCTCCTGCAAATCTTATGACAACATCTTTAGTATCAATTACCTTATGTTGCATAGCTAGTGTTATAATTTTAAATCAAAGATTTAGATTTTCATACAAATGTATGTAATTTTCCGTAACGTTGGATATTAAATTTTAAGTTTTTTATGTTTTTAAAACAACGAAGGCCGAAAGTAAAACTTCCGGCCTTCGTTGTTTTAAAAAGATGTCTTACATACCCTGGGCAGTCTGAGCCTTAGCCATCATCTCTGCCTGAAGTGTCTCAAGGGTTCTACCCTCTGGAATATTGAGAGCTGTTCTTGCCTCTGGAGTAAGGTTAAGCATCTGTGTCTCATCAACATAGAGGAAAGAGCTCTTCTCAAACACTGCTACAACGCCATAAGTCTTTGCAAGCTCATTCACAACGTTGTTCACCTTCTCTACGATAGGAGCCTGAAGCTGCTGCTGGAGCTGCTGAAGTTCCTGCTGAAGTGTCTGCTGAGTCTGCTCAAGTCTTGACTGGATGTCCATAATCTCCTTCTCCTTGATCTCACGTACTGACTGAGTCCATGTAGAGACCTTCTGCTCGTACTGCTGTACCTTTGACTGATACTCTTCGTACATAGTCATGAGAATCTCCTCATTGGTCTTTGAATTCTCCTCAATTGTAGCTCTTGCCTCGTCCATCTCCGGAACAAGCATTACGAGCTCATTGAAGTCTACGTATGCAAACTTCTGTGCAAATGCAGAAACTGACATGAGAGCCATTGCTGCGATAATGATGATTCTTTTCATATTCATTAGTTTTATTTTTAATTTTCTTACTAGAACTGCTGTCCGATCACGAAGTGGAACTGACTCTTACCATTTACAGGATCGTCAAATCCCCATCCCCAGTCAACTCCAAGGAGACCGATCATAGGCAGGAACACTCGCACACCCACACCGGCAGACCTCTTGATCTGGAACGGATTGAAATCCTTGATGTCAGCCCAGCAGTTACCTCCCTCAAGGAAGAGCAAAGCATAGATTGTAGACTGAGGCTGAAGAATGACAGGGTATCTCAACTCGACGGTGAATTTATCATATACATTACCTGCATAATAGTTTCCGGTCGAACTGTTCTCCGATGCCAGAGGTGTCAGAGAGTAGTTTGTATAACCACGCAATGAAACGATTTCCGAACCATAGGTATCGTAACCTGACATACCGTCTCCACCGACGCGGAATCCCTCGAATGGTGAATATCCCCACTTCCTATTATAATATCCGAGATATCCGAACTGCGCACGGGCCATAAGGACGAGATCTCCTACAAGCTTTGTATAAAGGGCACCCTTGAATGACCACTTGTGGTACTCAATCCATCTGTAGTGGTTCTGGGACGACTGGTAGCTATAGTCAATAGCCTTAGGGTCCTCAACCTTGGTAGGTTTTCCATCCTCGTCAAGAAGACCGAAGTCCTTCTTTCTAAGAAGCGAGTATGGTGGAGTCAGCTGGAGTGAGAAGCTGAAATCCGATCCCACACGCGGATAAATCTGCTGGTCAGTCGAGTTTCTTGAAAGGCTCAAAGTATAACTCAGGTTATGCGATATACCTGTATCAAACATGAACTGATATACCCAATTCTGAAGATTATACGTCTGCCAGCTGAGCTGGTTATACAATACAAAGTAGTTATCCGGCCACTTGAGTCGCTTACCGATTCCTGCCGCAAATCCATAGACCTCCATGAACTGGTCATTGTTAAGGATATTGAGAGCAAGATATGAGTTGGTCTGCCTTGTATAATACAAAGACATATTCAGCGAGGTCGGCTTCTTTCCGAAAAGCCAAGGCTCCGAGAAGCTTGCAGAAAGGCTGGTATAATATGTACCGTTGGTCTGGAAACGGACTGAGAGATTCTGCGCATCTCCAAGCGGAACCGGACGCCATGCTGACTTATCAAAGAACCTGCGTGTCGAAAAGTTGTTGAAACTTACTCCGACTGTCGCCACGAATGTGTTTCCTCCCCATCCTCCGGAAAGTTCAAGCTGGCTTGAGGGCTTCTCTGTCACATTATAGACAAGATCCACAGTATTGTTGAGCTGGTTCGGAATGATCGAATATCCCTTTGCCGGGTCAGTAATCGCCTCCGGGTCAAACTGTCCCATTGATGCGATCTCACGGATTGAACGCTCGAAATCTGACTGGCTGAACAGGTAACCTGGACGGGTGAATATCTGACGGCGGATAACCCTTTCATTTGTGAGGTCATTACCATTGATCACGATATTGTTGAGCGTTGCAGGCTTACCCTCGACAACTCTCATCTCCACATCCACAGAGTCACCTTCAATATTAAGTTCCACCGGCTGAAGATTGAAGAAAAGGTATCCGTTGTCACGGTACAGTTTCGACACATCGTATTCGCTCTGCTTTCCGCCACCGAAGAGACGTTTCTCCATCGTCACCACATCGTAAACATCGCCCTTGCCGATCTTGAGAACATCATTGAGGACATCTGTGCTATACACTGAATTTCCTGTCCATGTGATGTCCCTGAAGAAGTACTGTCGTCCTTCATCGATCTCGAAATCAATCTGCAGACGGCCAGGCTCGATATAATACATCGTATCCTTGATGATTCTGGCATCTCTGTATCCTGCCTCATTGAAGGCACTGAGCATCAATCTCTTGTCATTCTCATACTCAGCCTCGTTAAATTTCTTTGAACTGAAGAAGCTGATAAAACGAGCATCCTTGGTCTTCTTCATCGACCTCGCAAGCTTGTTTTCCTTTACGTGTTCATTTCCAGTGAATGTTATCTTCTTGACCTTCACCTTCTCTCCCCTGTCTACTGCAAACTGGACACGGATAGCAGATCTGATAACGGAATCCTTCTTTGTGTTTACATCCACATCAACCTTGAGGAATCCCTTTTCCTTGTAATATCTTTTGATGATATCGGTTGCAGTCTTGGCCACATATTCCGAGAATTCACCTCCACGACGCAGATTGAGCCTTTCCATAAGTTCCTTCTGCTCACCCGGCTTCACTCCGCTGAATGTCCAACGAGAAACCCTCGGTCTCTCCATGATACTGATCTTGAAGAATGCAGTATCTCTGGACGGAGCAATCGAGTCAATCGCGATAGCAACATCCTCGAAGTACCTCTGCATCCAGAGTCGGTCAACGATTGACGAAAGCTCATCGCTCGGCACAGTCACTTCCATACCTTTCTGGAGACCGGTAATCTGGAGTATCTGTTCTGGAGAGAAATAATTGGTTCCATCAACAGAGACTCCTCCGACTATATATTTCTTCGGATTATTATAATCCACTACAACGTCCTTACCGGCCACCTGCGCCCATGCCGGGAGCGTCAGTACCAGGGAAAGAAGGAGTGTGGCTAAACGACTATATCTCATTTTATATACCTATATTCAAAACTGCAAAGATAAGCAATTATTTTACTTTTCCATAACGCCTGTCACGTTTTGAGTAGTATTCCACAGCCGAATGAAACTCTTTCTTTCGGAAGTCCGGCCATAAGGTATCCACAAAAAGGAGTTCCGAGTATGCACCTTGCCATAACAGATAATTACTTAGTCTGCACTCTCCCGAAGTTCTCACAATCAGATCCGGATCCGGAATTCCTGCTGTCGCAAGATACTTGTCAAAGCCATTGACATCCATATCAAGGATCTCATCCACATCTTCAGGGCAGGCCAACATATGTGCCGCCATCTTCTTCGCAGCCTGAAGGATATCCCATTTTCCGCTATAGCTGAGGAATACCACAAGTGTAAGCACCTGATTGTCTGCAGTCATGGCCATACACGAGTCTATGGTTTCATTAAGTTCAGGAGCAAGTCTCTCCCTGTTGCCAATCACGACAAACCTGACACCGTTCTTATTGAGGCTTTCCATCTCATTTGCCATAGCCTTGACCATCAGACCCATAAGAGCAACGACCTCTGCTTCGGGCCTATTCCAGTTCTCCTCCGAAAATGCATATAATGAAAGATAGCGCACACCCGCCTCAACCGCAGCCTCGACGCATGCACGCACGCTCTCAACACCTTCGAAATGACCAAAGACACGTTCTTTACCTCTCTCTTTTGCCCATCGGCCGTTTCCGTCCATGATCAAAGAGACATGAACCGGTATATTGGATTTTGTTTCTGATGTCATGATTCTATCTGTTATTTCTGATATCCTCGCCCCAGAAGAGTTTTTCCGTAAGGGCATTGATAAAATTCGAGCTGTTAAGACGGACACGCTTTAGCGAAAACTGTGCCAGACTCATTGTCACCGACATGCCGTCCGCGATTTCAACGCTTCTGTTATCTGCTGTGAACACAGCCCTGCCGTCACGCGAATGCACCTTGAATTTCACTACTGAAGTATCTGGCACTATAAGCGGTCTGATATTCAGATTATGTGACGCTATCGGAGTGATTATCAGCGCCTTGGCACCTGGCATAACTATAGGGCCTCCGACACTGAGGGAATATGCGGTCGAACCTGCCGAAGTGGAAAGGATAAGTCCATCCGCCCAATACGTAGGAAGTACTGTTCCGTTTACCGACACATCCACGCCAAGGATGGACGATCCTGTACGATGCACAGTGAATTCATTGAAGGCAAAAGGCCACATGCCTACACTGTCAAAGAGTCCATCCTCGTCCGGTACAGCATTAAGGACAGTCTCCTCTTCAACGACATATTCGCCGTTGAGAAGGGCTTTAGCCACATTCTCAGGTCTATTCTCAGAAAGGAAACCCAAACGTCCAAGATTCACTCCCACAACCGGGACACCACATGGGGCAGCCAAAGCCGAGGCTGCCAGGAAAGTTCCGTCTCCGCCTACACTCAGAAGTATATCCGCATCTGTCAAGGCAGTTTCACCAGGCTGCATGACATGAAGTTCAGCACCACCCTGACGAAGTTCAGCCAAAAGACTGTCCACTCTTCCGTCAGCGAGCACCGACTCATCTGTCACACCGATATATACATATGCTTTCATGGAAAGTTATTTGCAATAAAGCGTCAAAAATAGCACAATATTCTTTAAAATTGAAGTTTATTATTACTTTTGTGAGTTCAAACATCGCCAGAAAGCGACTAAATCATAATGTTATGACACGATTGAGCGTCAACATAAATAAGATAGCGACCATCAGAAACGCAAGGGGCGGAAAGATGCCGGATGTAACTGCAGCTGCAGTAAACTGCGAGAAGTTCGGCGCTGAAGGCATCACCGTACACCCACGCCCTGATGAAAGACATATAAGGTATTCAGATGTACGGGTAATCAGACCGCTGATCACTACCGAATTCAACATAGAAGGAAATCCGATACAGTCTTTTATGGACCTTGTCCTGGAGGTTATTCCGGACCAAGTAACCCTCGTACCGGATGCAGCTGACGCGATAACATCCAATGCAGGATGGGACACTGTCAGAAACCGCAGTTTCCTTACTGAGGTATGCTCCGAGTTCAGGAAGAAAGGGATCAGGACATCTATTTTCATAGGTGCTGACCCTCGCATGGCAGAAGGAGCAGCCCTATGTGGTGCAGACAGGGTTGAGCTATACACTGAACCATATGCAGACATGTATCCGACTGATCCTCAGGCAGCTGTCGCTGACTTCATCAAGGCAGCGGAAGCAGCCAGAGAGTGCGGACTCGGGCTCAATGCCGGCCATGACCTTAACCTTGATAACCTTGAATTCTTCATCAGAAGCATTCCATGGACAGACGAGGTTTCCATAGGGCACGCGATTATCAGCGACGCCCTTTATATGGGACTTGAGCAAACAATCAAGGCGTACCTTTCTAAAGTTAAGATTTTTTAACTATATTTGCATAATATATATATAACAACTATAACAAAATGAAAAAGACAACTCAGATCCTCAGCGCACTTGTAATTGGCGCTGTTGTAGCGTTAGGTTCAGTTTCATGCAATCAGACAAAACAGGCTGAGAACGCAGAAACTACAGCAACAGATTCAACACAGACATCAGCTCCTAAGGGTGCTATCGTATACGTCGACATGACTAAGCTCATGGCTGAGTACGATATGGCAAATGACCTAAGGGCCGTTGTTGAGACAAAGATAAGCGAGATCCAGGCAGAGATCACAAGAAGGGAGACAAAGCTTGCTAATGCCGCGTCAAAGTATCAGGAGAAAGTACAGAAGGGTCTTATGACCAGAACTGTTGCAGAGGTAGAATTAGAAAAACTCCAGAAGCAGGAGATTGAGTTCAACAACTACGCAAACCAGAAGAATAACGAAATCAACGAGGAACTTCTCGTTATGAACAACCAGATCAACGATGCCATCATTTCTTTCGTACAGAAGTACAATGAAAAGATGCAGTACGCTATGATTCTCGTTTCTCAGGGTGACGTAGAGGGTGACGGCATGGTTTCAGTACCAGCTCCTGTCCTCACAGCAGATCCATCACTCAACATCACTGATGCAGTGCTTGCAGGTCTCAACGAGGAGTATATCGCATCGAAGAACACAAAGTAATAGAAAATTGAAGATAGCCATACTGTCCTGTTTCTATCCCTACAGAGGAGGAATCTCTCAGTTTAACGCATGTCTGTTCGAAGAACTGAGCAAAGAGCATATTGTCAAGGCATTCAACTTCAAGAGACAATATCCTGAATTCCTCTTTCCCGGAAAGACCCAACATGTGACAGCAGACGATGAGGCCGTACCGGTGGAGAGCGAATCCCTGCTGGATACGGCCAATCCTCTTTCTTACGGAAGTACATACAGACAGATCCGCAAATGGAACCCTGACGTACTGATAGTAAGATACTGGATGTCATATTTCGCACCGTCGCTTGGCTATATAACACGCAGGATGAAGAAACACTGCAAGGTGATCTCTATCCTTGACAACGTAATCCCGCACGAGCCTCACTTCTTTGACGCACCGTTGACGAAATATTTCCTAAAAGGAAGCAATGGATGCGTAACCCTTTGCGAGGCTGTGTCAAAAGACCTGCTCGCTCTCAAGCCAGACGCTGAATACACTGTGATCCAACACCCTCTCTACTCACATTTCGGTGAAAAGATGGATAGGAACAAAGCAGAACAGCTGCTAGGACTTGAAGAAGGAAAGAAAAACATATTGTTCTTCGGACTGATAAGAGCATATAAGGGCCTGGACATACTTCTTGAAGCATTCGGAATGCTTCCTGAGGACTACCAGCTCATTATTGCAGGAGAGCCGTATGGCTCATTTGATAAATATCAGCAGATAATAGACAGGCTGCCAAACAAAGACAGGATACACGCAGACCTCAAGTACATCAAAGACTCGGAAGTCAGCAAGTATTTCTCCGCAGCCGATCTGGCTGTCCTCCCATACAGGAGCGCGACTCAGAGCGGCATCAGTTCGGTATCCTACCATTTCGAAGTGCCGATGATAGTCACCGACGTAGGCGGTCTCAAGGAGACAATCGGAGACAGAGGCACAGGAATAGTATCTCCGGAAGGGACTCCTGAGGCGATCTGCAAGGAGATACTCAGATATTTCAGCGACAGGAACATCGCTACCGGATGCATTGAAAACATACGCCTTGAGAAGGAAAGGTTATCATGGAAAAACTTCGCCCGTGAACTGACTGGCTTCATTGACAGGCTTTAATATACATGAATATGGACAGAGTCACTATAACCAGAACAATCACAGTTGCAGCACTGCTTCTGACATTTGCAGCTGTTGCCGGCGCACAGGAATACGTTGCACCGTCTGTGGAAGTTTCAGACCAGAAAGTCAAGAAAGACGGAAAGGTCTTCTATAGTCATGTCGTACAGGAAAGACAGACACTTTACTCTATCAGCAAGGCATACAACGTAACTCAGGACGAGATTTACCAGGCCAACCCTGGACTGAAGGAAAGCGGTCTGAAGAAGAACTCCATCATCATGATTCCGGCACAGTCAGAAGCACCGGTCGAGGTGGAAGCACAAACACCACAACAGCATGATGCAGTGACCGTCCAGGAGTCTGTATCAGCAACTGTCCAGAAGATTCATATCGTAAGATGGTATGAGACTCTTAAGGACATTGCAGACAAATATAATGTTTCAGAAAGCGCAGTCATAGCAGCCAACAACCTCAAGGAAGGAAAGATCAAGAACAGACAGAAACTTATCATTCCGACAAATGAATATGCTAAGGAAATAACTCCTGTACAGGCAGAAGAAGAGGAGGAAAACATGGACCTGGAGACTGCTTTTGACAGGAATGAGAAACAGGAGGAGGACACTGCTGCAGAACACATCTCCAAAAAACACATTCAGGCGACTGTACTTCTGCCTCTCAAAGCAACAGGCAGCACATCCAGCAAGAGCAACATGGACTTCTACAGCGGAGTCCTCATTGCTGCAAGGGAGATGGGAGAAAGTGGCATAGACATAGACATGAGCGTATATGACATCGCTAATGGCTCATATGGGGCAACAAAGAGCGAATTAGAATCCAGCGATATCGTCTTTGGACCTGTCGCCGCAGAAGACATCACACGCATCTACGCTGTTGCTCCAGGCATCAAGGCGCTCATATCCCCTCTCGACCCTAAGGCAGAACAACTATGCGGAACATACCGCACCATGATTCACGCTCCTGCACCACGAATGGCACAATATAAAGACATAGCTCAGTGGGTAAAGGAAGACCTCAGACCAGGTGACAAGGTCATCGTGATCTCCGAGAAGGAAGCAAGAAAGGGAGATGAAGGAAGAATCCTTCGAGCTGCAATAGACTCCGCTTATATTGAGTACACACCGTTCGCATACAGTATCCTTGAGGGAAGGAAGATTCAGGAGCCTCTGGAGGCCAACATGACTCTTATGGGCACTAACAGGGTCATAGTTGCATCTGAAAGCGAAGCCTTCGTCAATGATGTCGTAAGAAACCTCAACCTTACGATCCATAATAAATTCAACGTTGTGCTTTATGCTCCTGCTAAAATCCGCACATTCGAGACGATTGAGATTGAAAACTTCCACAACACCAACCTGCACGCCAGTCTCACATATTACATTGACTACGAGAATGCTGATGCGAAACAATTCATAAAGAAATACAGGGCACTCTTCAACACTGAGCCAACCCAGTTTGCATTCCAGGGTTATGATGTGGCTAAATATTTCCTCGGCCTGTGCGCAAAATATGGAGAATCATGGATGCAGCATACTGACGTTACGGCGATGCTCCAGAGCACATTTGACCTCCACCCATCCGGAAACGGAGGCTACAGTAACAGAGGAATCAGAAGAATCATATACGGTCCGGAATATTCAGTTTCAATATTCTAGAGTAATCTTTTATTTTAATAGTTCTTTCGCATTCGCGATAGCAGCATCCGTAAGAACCGAACCGCTGAGCATACGTGCAACCTCCGTGACTCGATCAGCATCGCTGAGGCGTAATATACCGGACACAGCCTTGGTTGTTGTCTCGTCGATCGTCTTTGTCACAACATAATGTGCCCTACCCTTTGCCGCAACCTGAGGAAGATGTGTGATTGCAAATACCTGCATATACTCCCCCATCTGGCAAATCATCGAGCCCATCTTATCCGCCACGCTACCGGACACTCCCGTATCGATCTCATCAAAGATCATTGTCGGCATTGATGTAAAACGAGCCATCATCGCTTTGAGGGCAAGCATGATACGGGACATTTCGCCGCCAGATGCACACTTGGACACATCTACAGCATTGCGACCCGTCGCTGAGAAAAGGAAGGCTACGCTGTCTCTTCCTATAGATGAAAGAGGGATATCAGTAACTTCTGTCTCAAACACTGCATAAGGAAGCTCCATATACCTCAAAGACTCAGTAATGCCCTGGGCGAAACCAGATGCTGCCTTAACTCTTGCATCATGCAACTGGTCAGCCAACGAACTGCAATATGCTTCCTGTTTCCTTATATCCTCTTTAAGTTCCGCTGCCTGTTCCTCGAGTCTTGTCGAATCAAACAACTCATCCGCAAGTCTATCCCTTAATGCAATAAGTTCCGCTTCGTCTGCGCATGCGTGCTTCTTGAGAAGGCCATATAACATTGACATTCTTGCCTCTACATGTTCAAGTCTCTCCTGGGACATATCCACACGGGAATTCATGTCAGAAACCTCGGCAAGTATATCGTCTAGCTCAAGTCTGCACGACTCAAGTCTCTCTGCCAGGCCAGAAGCAGCAGGTAGATACCTACCAACTTTAGTCAGGATCTTGAAAGACTCCTTCAGAGAAGAATCTATGGACATGGAGTCTCCTGTTGAAGACGCAGCTGTAAAAAGTTCCTCAACGCCACAGAGGCCCATCTTGATATCCTCTGCATTGGCTAACTGCTTCTGCTCTTCCTCAAGTTCCGCAAGCTCTCCCTCGCGTAAAGAAGCGCTCTCCAGCTGTCTGTATTGAGCATCATTATAGTCCTTGTCACTTGCGATTCTCGCTATACGCGACTCCAAAGCTGCAAGCTCAGACTTCTTGGAAACATACTCTTTCCATGCCGCTGCGCAGTCCTGACGAAGCTGAGTATTACCAGCAAAGTGATCAAGTATATCAAGCTGGAACTGCTTATCGGAAAGCAGCAAAGTCTGATGCTGCGAATGTATATCGATCAGGCGGGATGATATATCCTGAAGGACTGTCACCGGCACCGGAGAGTCATTTACGAATGCTCTGGAGCGGCCTGAACGATTGACTACCCTTCTTATTATAAGGTGACCCTCATCCCATTCAACATCGTTTTCCTCAAGAATCGACTTTATAGCTGCATCGCACGTATCGAATTCAGCTTCTACGACACAATTGTCTGCCTCCTCCGAAACCATTGATGCATCTGCCTTGGCGCCTGTAACAAGGGACAGCGCACCAAGAAGAATGGACTTTCCAGCTCCAGTCTGTCCGGTAATAATAATCAGACCCTCCGGAAAATCAATTTCCAGAGAGTCTATCAATACATAATTCCTGACGTGAAGCCTGGCGAGCATGGTCTGTTACTCCTCGTCCTGCTTTGCCATTCTGTAAGCCACTTCGCCATCCTTGAACTCCTCAATAGCTACGAGGCTTGGCTTTGGCTGTCTTTCATAATATTTAGAGATCTCGATCTGCTCACGGTTCTCGAATACCTCCTCCATGGTATCGCGATCATTCTTGAAATCCTCAAGCTTTCTTGTAAGCTCTTTCTTCTCTGCGATTGCGATCTGGTTTGCTCTCTTAGCGAGAACTACCACTGTCTCATAAATGTTTCCTGTTGGAGCAGCGAGGTCGCTGAGGTCTCTTGTAATTGTGTTTGTAGGTGTCTTCTTGTTTGCCATTTCCTTAAATTTCTTATGTGTTATGGAGGTAAAAACAAAGTCCCTCCATTTTATTATACCCCTATATTCAACGAGGGTTTCAATTATTTTTCAGATGTTGCAGCTTTTCTTGCCTCTTTTTGCAATCTTCTTCTTTCCTTAGCGAAATCCTTGGCAGTCATCTCATCGTCTTCTCCGACAACACCATGTCTGCCGAGAGCTCTCTGTGCCCTGTTGTATACGGCATCCAGTTCCTTGCGATAGTGAGACTCCGGAAGTTCGCCTATAAAGTTGAAATAGTCATCCACAAAGGCAAGGTATCTCTCTTTCTGCCTGGCCGGCACACTCTCATGGGCATAGTTATATGAAGCCATCGCTATATGATAGAGAATATCCTCGCGAAACATGTTCTCCGCATCGTCCTTCAAGACATTCTTGAAAGCCACCCTTGCCGCAAGATAATCCTCCATCTTGTAATAGAGTCTGGCGTTTTCATACGCCTTCTTATCCAAACGCTCGTTAAGGTCAATGAGCATATCACGACACTCCTGCATGTGAGGATTTGACGGATATTCAAGGATATATGTAGAGATTTCGTTGATTGCCTTATAGGTAGGTGTCTGATCCAGCTCGTATCTCAAGGTCTGACGATAGAGGCAGTCCAGGCGCAGATAAGTAGCCTCTGAAGCAAACGGGCTGCGCGGATAGTTTGTCAGGAACTGCTCGAAATTTGTCTCGGCTGTATAATAATCCTTGAACTTGTAGTTGCTCAGGCCCCAATAATACCTCACGGTATCATCACGCTCGGTACCGTTTGTCAGCACCGAAAGCGACTCAAACAGAGATGCCGCCTTTGAGAACTTGTTATCATTGAAATACTGGAACGCTGCCTCATACTTCGCGTCTGCGTCGTTGCTGTTAAGGAGTATCTCATACTCCGACTTGCATGACATCAGCGCTATAAGGGACGCGAACACTACCAACAGATTTCTTAATCTCATCTCTTACTGCATTTTAAGGAATTTCTCTGCATCAAGAGCTGCACGGCAGCCTGATGCGGCAGCTGTAATAGCCTGCCTGTAAAGCGGATCCTGAACATCACCGGCTGCAAACACACCCTCAACATTTGTCTTAGATGTCTTGCCATCTGTCACGATATAACCCTCCTTGTCGACAGCTACCCACTTATTGAACAGTTCCGAATTAGGATGGTGGCCGATAGCCAGGAAAAAGCCGTCAACAGCGATATCAAAAACCTCGCCATCCTTTCTGAGAAGCCTTGCGCCAGTCACTCCGTACTCGTCACCAAGCACTTCCTGAGTGTTGCAGTTCCAGAGAATCTCAATGTTCTCTGTATTTCTGACACGCTCCTGCATAGCCTCTGACGCTCTAAGCACATCTCTTCTTACGATCATGTAAACCTTCTTGCAAAGGCCTGCAAGATATGTTGCCTCCTCGCAAGCTGTGTCGCCGCCACCAACTACAGCAACAGTCTTCTTTCTGTAGAAGAAGCCGTCACATGTAGCGCATGCAGACACACCGAGACCTCTGTACTTGATCTCAGATGGAAGACCGAGATACTTGGCTGTTGCACCTGTAGCGATGATGAGGGTCTGTGCATATACCTCCTTCTCACCATCGATCACAAGCTTGAAAGGTCTCTTGGAAAGATCCGCCTCAGTGATCGCGCCTGTACGGATATCCGCGCCAAGACGCACTGCCTGAGCCTTCATTGTATCCATAAGTCCCTGTCCCGAGATACCATTCTCAAAACCAGGGTAATTCTCGATATCAGTTGTTGTCGTAAGCTGACCACCTGGCTGGATGCCCTCATATACTACTGGTGAAAGGTCAGCCCTTGATGCATAGATTGCAGCTGTGTAACCTGCAGGACCGCCTCCGATAATAAGACAATTTACTGTTTCCATACTAGAAATTTTGTGTAATCTGCAAATATAATGATTTTTATCAGACTTTCATAAGATATGGCTTCGCCTTTCTGTAAATCCAGCCGAGAAGACAGTCAGGCATAATAATGATGAACGGGAGGAAGATCTTGTTCAAAAGCCCGGGCATGGTTCCCCTGCGGCGACGGAAGGTCGCATCGAGAGCTCTCCTCACGGCAGTTTCCGGTTTGATCATCACAGCCAAAGCGCGCGCAAGCTTGCGGAGGCTGTCCTTTAGCGGCACCAGAGGAGTATCAACCGCTCCAAAATAAGCATTGGTAACGCTTACTCCTGTCTTCTGGCACTCTATACGGAGCTCTCGCGAGTAGTTCCTCACAAACCTCTTTGTCTGGCCATACATTCCGATACCAGGCCAGATCATCCAAGCTGCAAGCGAAGACACATTGAGGATATAACCGCACTTTCTCTCCTTCATGCCGC
The DNA here is from genome assembly GCA_017559545.1 of Bacteroidales bacterium. Classification (GTDB taxonomy): domain Bacteria; phylum Bacteroidota; class Bacteroidia; order Bacteroidales; family UBA932; genus Cryptobacteroides. The sequence goes on along the minus strand of JAFYRK010000081.1, from coordinate 3,826 downwards.
CGATATACTTCCTGCACAACATAAGTGGAGTGTACATATGCACCATCATAATGATGGAAAGCATCCGCTCGGATGTCTCTGCGATGCCCTGACAATACATCACACCAGCATTGTTCACAAGGACCTCCACTACGCATCCAGCCTCCTCTGTAGCGGCAAAGATCTTATCCGCCGCATCTTTCACAGACAGATCCTGCGCTATGGAAAGTATGCGGAACGAGTCCTTATGCCCACGTGATATCGTGTCGGATGCCTCAATCTCTGTCCTGACCATATTCTCAGTCTCCTCAAGACCTGCTGCATTTATATCCACCATTATCAGATTATATCCTATACGTGCCAGATACTGGGAATATATCCTTCCCATTCCCGATGCAGCTCCAGTAACGAGTGCGTATGTTCTGAACTCATTGAATGTCTTCATTATACACTTGGTTTCGTCGGTTAAAAATCCAGAGTAAAAATTACTATATGAATGTAAAGATAAGGCCGTTATTGATTTTTAGTTTAGAAGTTTTCTAATTTATTTGGGTTTTTACACCAAAAGCAATATATTTGCGACAGAAAAGAGAAACTATGAATACACACAAATGCCCTAACCTTGAAGAATTCAAGGCAATTCTGAAGAAACACTCGCTTAAAGCGACACCGCAGAGACTGGCTGTACATGAAGCAATGATGTCTCTTGGCCATGCTTCAGCTGATATGGTGACAGACGCAATCAAAGAAAAGGAGACTGCCAAGGTAACTGTAGCCTCGGTTTACAACATCCTTACCCACATGGCCATGCTCGGCATCTACCATTACAGACTGAGCTCAAACAACAAGATGTACTTTGATGTCAACACATTCAAGCACATCCATTTCTACGATCAGGCCAACCACACATTCAGGGACGTCATCGACGACGAACTGGTCCAGATGATAGAGGCGCACCTGAGCCGCAAGAGAGTCAAAGGCTACAAGATCGAGAGTTTCGACATCCAGCTGGTCGGAAGGCCTACAAGAAAGAAATACTCAGTAGGTCAGTAGGCTTACTTCCTGCCTTTGATGATGCAGAATATAAACAAAGTGAGACCCACTACTGCTCCTGCAATGTTGCCTGCAACAGGTGGCAACTGAAGACCAAGAGGAGCAACTATCAGGAAGTTGACGCAAATATAAGTCAAGAAGGCCGCTGGAATCGAACACATCCAATGTGCCTTACCTTTACTTATAAGGTATGCCGCGCCTGTCCATAGAACGGTAGATGCCAAGACCTGGTTTGCGATTCCAAGATAGCTCCATGCTGTAGAGAAATCCACCTTGCAGAAGAAGAATGCTACAACAAAGATCGGAATGCTGACAATCAAACGCTTCATGATCGGTTTCTGATCGCACTTGAACAAATCAGCGAGAGATAGACGGAGACTTCTGAAAGCAGTATCTCCAGAAGTGATCGGACAGATCACAACTCCAAGGATAGCGATTACCGCACCGGCCTTTCCGAGCCAGCTCTTGCATATCATGTCAACGATATCAGCTGCCTGGGCATTCTTCACAAGGACACCGTTAACCATCGTACCGGTCTCAGTCATTGCTGCATTAAGTCCTTCCGGACCTCCAAAATATGCTATAGCGGCTGTAGCCCATACCATTGCAACGATTCCCTCAGCGATCATGGCGCCATAGAATACAGGACGCGCGTACTTCTCATTCTTCAGACAACGCGCCATCATAGGTGACTGGGTCGCATGAAAACCTGAGATCGCACCACATGAGATCACGATGAACATCATTGGAATCAACAGGTTGGTCTGAGGCGAGAAATGCCAGTTCTTGAGCACTGAAGGAGTAAGCTCTACCATCTCATGGGCTCCGGTAATATCACCGGCAACGAGCATTATTCCTACACCCAAGGCCATAAAAAGGAGTACAGCACCCATATATGGATATATGCTTCCGATGATCTTATCCACAGGAAGGAGGGTCGCGAGGATATAGTATCCGAAGATTATATACAACCAATATTCCTTAGCCATGCCTGTAAGGTTCTGCATAAGGCCTGCCGGGCCAATGACAAAAGACACACCGACAGCAAGAAGAAGAAAGGCAACGACAATGTTAACAAACACCTTCATACCCTTACCGAGGTACTTTGCAGTAATGTCAGGCATATTTGCACCACCGTTACGGATAGACATCATTCCGGCGAAGAAATCATGCACCGCACCCATGAAGATACATCCTACGACAATCCAGATATAAGCAGCAGGACCATAGGCTGCACCCGTCACCGCTCCGAAGATAGGGCCCAGGCCGGCAATATTAAGAAACTGGATAATGAAGACCTTCCATGTCGGCATCGGATGATAATCAACACCGTCGGCCTTCTCGAAAGCAGGTGTCTTCCTGCCAGGATCAACACCCAGAAACCTCTCAACTATCTTTCCGTAAACGAAATACGCTGCAACAAGCAGCAGGACTGATACTAGAAACGTTATCATGATTAAATTTATTAAGTGTACAAAAGTACCATGTTTACGGAACAAATACAACGAATTTGATTACATACGCAACTAACATGTCGTTTTATCAACATAAGACAGAAACAGAAAGATAAAAATATGAAAATCACATCAAAAATCACCACCCTTTTTGCCGCAGCCCTCATGTTCATGGGAGCCGTATCGTGCGAAAAGGACACCACCATCCAGTACAACAACATGACGATGGGTAACGTAGACGGAGACTCATTCGTATCAGACCAGGGCAACATCTTCCACGTTGTGGAGCAGGAAGGCACCGTTTACGAAGAACTCCTCAAGACCGAGCGCGCATACATCCTCTGCGACGTACTGAACAAGACACTCGGCGGACAGGACAACGAATACGACATCAGGCTCAGTGCGATGGTAAAGGTCCGCACCAAAGATATCATCACGCTCGAAACCGAGAAGACTGAGGAAATGGTCAAGGAAGACCCGGTAAACGTAAAGAACATCTGGATCTCAGGAGGATACATGAACTTCTACATCGAGTTCCCTATCAAGAAAGGCAGCGAGACTCGTCACCTGATCAACCTGATTCAGCAGGAAAGCGATGAGGGATACTTGTTCAGATTCACACACAACGCATACGGTGAGACAATGGAGGCATATCCAAACGATGAGTTTGGCATCGCTGGCGCATACGTCAGCTTCCCTGTCAACACCGTAGTAAAGGAAAACGAAGCAAAACTCATAGTTGAATGGACCTGGTACACATACGGAGTGATCACCAGCACAGAAACCGAAATCAAAAGCATCGAAGGAACCTACAAGAAAGACGGTTTCGAGCACATGCCCAAAAGCGCAGCCCCAAAGACAATGGCAGCCATCAGATAGCAGTTCGGCCCGGAAATTGAACTGTCCAGTCCATACAAAACTCATAAAGTTATGGACAGATACGTATGCATCATCTGCGGATACATCTACGACCCCGCAGAAGGAGATCCGGAAGGAGGCATAGCCCCCGGAACCGCTTTCGAAGACCTACCATCAGACTGGACATGCCCAGCATGCGGCGTCGGAAAGGAACACTTCGAAAAGGAAAACTGATAAAGAAAAAGAAATAATTTTAAAATTCAGAAAAATCTGCAGGGGTGGAACCAGAAAAAATACCATTTCTGCAGATTTTTTCATTCCTTTGTAAAAGGGTGTTGATGATTTATATTTATGACACTGGTGTCATCATATTTACTTAATTCATCAACATTATGGAGGAGAAGATAACAAATGAGATATCTGAACTGGATATCACACTGGAGGGAAAGATTCTGATTGATAAGAACGGCAACAAGTATCGT
>JAFYRK010000080.1 GCA_017559545.1 Bacteroidales bacterium | reverse complement strand
ACCTGATGGTAATGACCGACTGAAGAACGAAACCCGACACAGTCATCGGGCAAAAGAAGCAAGAAGGGAGCATAGCTCAGTTGGTTTAGAGCATCTGCCTTACAAGCAGAGGGTCGGGGGTTCGACTCCCTCTGCTCCCACAAGAAAGAGATTCTGAAGAAATTCGGAATCTCTTTTTCGTTATTATGCAGCACAGGAGCACAATCTATAGTGCACCTTGGACGTTTAATGGTATAAAAACGGGCAAGGTATCGTAAAAACCACTATATTTACAACATCATATGGAGACCTTGGCCGTTTTAGTATCATAATGCGACCAAGGTTTCCCTAAGTCTATAAGCAGATGAGAGGACATTTGATAATATACACATTGACCTTGCTTTTTACCGGCATAGTGCAGCTCAAAGCGCAGGATAACGAGGTCATGCTCGGACTTCGCACAGGACACAGCAATTTATCAGGCGGCTTCGCTGCTGTCTCTGCGGAAGCAAGAGGCATCATCAGCGAGAAATTCATAATACACGGTGGAGCGCAATACAACACCATCGGAAAGGTTGCAGTTGAAGCACGTCCATCATATTTTCACGACTTTGACTGGGGGCGTGTATCTGCAGAGCTTCTCCTTTCATACACCAACTTCTCATCCATCAACAGTTTTGCTGCCGGAGCTGGAGCTGGAATCTCAAGCAATTGGATATACGCAAGACTTGGCTATTACTGTCATGTATATGGAGGTAGAGGAGGACAGATAACAGAACCGTTCAACATCTTTTATGAATTTGGTGTGAGCGTCCTTCCTATGATTGAGAAATGGGACCTGAAACTGCTTGTCACAAACAACGAGATCTTCGAGCTGGACAGACATTACCAGCCGACTTTCAGCGCTGTCTGCAGCTATTTCCCTCGACATGACCTTGGCATTAAGATGGGTATTGGCTGCAAGCCGTCAGGAATGTTCCACCTGTCGGCAGATTATTATGAATCATATCTTAAGGTTGGCATATGCTACAGATGGTAAGACGAATTTCAGCTATTGCAATTGCTGCAGCAGCGACATGGGGTTGCAATAAATACGACTTCAAGGGTATGTTCATGCCCACTGGCGAAGGCGTACAGACTCGTTTCGAGCAGAGCATGAAGATGAATAAAGACCTCTATGTGGGAAAGGTGGATACAGATGAGCAATATGTATTCTATTCAGCTACAGACCCACATATAGACAAGACCAGCAGGAATCTCAACACATTCAACGACACTTTAAGGAACGATGAACAAGCTGCATTCGGAGTGATTCTAGGCGATTGCACAGATGTTCGCGATAATCTTCCGAACTACCTTGACGCTACCGTATATGATCCCGATAGACATGCATACAACCATAGGCTCTTTCACATCCTCGGCAATCACGATGTCTACTTCAAAGGATGGGCAGATTTCAAAGAGCTGATAGGCCCTTCAGTATTCTGGTTCGAGGCGGATTTCAAGAACGGCAAGGACCTCTACATCTCGCTGGACACTGCCACAGGAACACTAGGCGGCAAGCAGACAGAGTGGTTAAAATCGTTCCTGACAGATAAACGTGAGAACTATCGCCACTGCATAATCCTCACGCACACTAACTTATTTTACACAGACAATTCGCAAACAACTTCAGGCAACATGCCGATTGAAGAGGTTTACTTGCTTCTGGACCTCCTTGGAAAACATAATGTCACTCTTGTTCTGCAGGGTCATGACCATTATAGAGAAGACCTGACTTATGACAATGTAAGATACACCGTATTGGGAACGATCAAAGACGAATCCAATGCGCCCGAGTACCTGAAACTCAATGTAAGTGAGTCAGGTATCAGCTTTGACTGGCAGATACTATGAAGCATCAATGAGCAAAGATGAATCCGAAATAGACTCTCGGACCATAGGGTCTGTTAAGACCCGTGCTGCGTATTGCCATCAGCCAGTCTGCCTTGATAGTCAGACGTAGAGCCTCACCCACTGCAATATCGCATCCGACGAACGGATCAACAGCAAAGAACGGCTGTTTATTCAGTACTGCATTCGCTTCAGGTTCCCAATCATGGGTATCACCTTTGAACATATAATATGCGGTCTCCATACCGCCTCCGAATGAGGCACCGAAATATGGATAGAAACGGCCAGCTTTCCAATAATAATCTGCCAGAACACCTGTCCAGAAAACCTTGTTATGGCTTCCTTTTACAAGATCCTTCTTCAATCCAAGAGTTGAGAAATAACCTTCGAAGCCTGTACGGAAATGCTCGGAGAGATGTAGCCTTGCCACACCTCCGATACCGAATGTAGCGCCTTTAGGATTATAATTGTAAGGATTGTCACCACCGGACTGATAGCCGGAGTGTATCATCATGCCACCTGAAAATCCCTTTATAAACTTCTTCTCCTGTGCATTACCGCAAAAGCAGAACAAGCCCAATATGCATATATAAATTAAACGTTTCATAATTAGATTTGGGTTAAACCCTGTCAATAAAGGATGGCAAAGATAGGAAAATTTCAGACTTTTCATAAGAAAGGATAGCCTTAACCCCTGACTTTGGACTGAACTTTTATCACTACAAAGTCCGTAATTTACCATTCATCCCTCAATTTCTACCATTCATCAGATTTTAAACAATAACCTATTGCAGAATTCCTAAATAGTCGTACCTTTGCACCCGAGTTAATCAAGGAACTTATCACAAGTGACTGTAACTCAATTGGTTATTAGTTTTAGTGTTATTAATTATGTGGTTAGTATGAGGCATCCCCGCGAGAGCGGCGACGTCTCTTTTTTTTGGATATACCCGCAGAACCTTATATTTTTCAAGTAACTATGTCAGGAAAATTTCGCTAAATTTGTATCAGACATCTAATAGTTGAAATCATGGTACCAGAATGGGCAAAAGCGGTCAAGAAGCCTGAAGGCAGATCGCATAGAGAGAACATGCATCATAAAGGTATGAAAATGATGAGAATGTATGGAGAAGATGTCAGATTCCGTAGGCGATCCGGCAGTAACCATAGTAACTATAAATTAATCAACCACTCAATGAAAAAGATAACAGGAATCATTTCAGCAGTGCTCTCGCTGGTTTGCTGCGGTAATCCAGAGAACTTCGTTGTCGGTAATCTCGACATCTATGAGAACTTTGAGTCACAGCACGTCGCTTCGCGCCCTGTCCGTGTATGGACACCTGCAAACTATTCAGCAGAACAGAAATATGATGTGATATACATGCACGACGGACAGAACCTGTTCGACTCATCGATCACATGGAACCAGCAGGAATGGGGCGTAGACGAATGCCTCTCAGTTCTTCTTGCAGAAGGAAAAATCAGACCAAGCATAGTAGTCGGCATAGACAACATTTCAGAAATCAGGTATGAGGAATACTACCCTACTGCGATATGCTCGAAAGTAGCCCCAGGTGTTCTGCCGGATGGATTCAAACCACTTGGAGACGAATATCTCCGCTTTATCGTAGAAGAGGTGAAGCCATTTGTGGACAGCCTGTACTCTACATGGGGAGATGCAGAACATACATTTGTAATGGGAAGCAGCTGCGGAGGACTCATATCTTCATATGCACTATGCGAATATCCGGAAGTATTCGGTGGTGCTGCATGTCTGTCAACACATTGCTCGCTTATGAACCCATTCACAGAAGTGGACCAGAAGCCGGCTGCCGAAGCATATCTCAACTATCTTAAGGAGAAACTTCCTGCAGACCACATCCTCTACATGGACCGTGGCGACTGCGCTATCGACACTCCATATGCTGAGCCACAGGAAGCGATCAATCAGTTGATCAGTTCACTCGGATGGGACGAGTCACACTATATGTACAGATTCTTCCCTGGACACTCGCATTCGGAAAACGACTGGAAATCACGACTCGACATTCCTATCCGTTTCATACTTCAATAATGCTGGTACAATTTATGACCGCAGTATAATTGAATAAATCAAATCATATGCAGAAGATTATGTGGATATCAATCTTAGGAGGAATACTGGTCACAATAGGAGTTATATTCATGATCTTAGGATCAGTTCCTGTAAAGAACACACTGGAAGGAGATAAACTTACCGTGCACTTCATCATCGGCAAGAAGGTCATCGATATGGAAGGTGCCAGGTTCATGCCTGTACCGGAAGAGGCAACTCATAACCTCATACGCATCGGCGGCACAAGTGTAGGCGCCAAAAAATCCGGATGGTTCATGAACACCAAGACCAAAACAAAATACCAGTTCTTCCTTACAGGCAAAGGCCAGCAGGTCTATTTCGAAATCGGAGACAAGAAATACCTCGTCGATGACATTACTATTCCTGAGGAGTCAGTACAGCAATAGGGGCTATTCTGGCCATATGAATTTGGAATTGATTGACTCACCACCGTCGACAACGATGCTCTGACCTGTGCAGAAACGGTTCTCGACAGTCAGGAAATATGCCCATGCGGCAATCTCCTCAACAGAAGCCCAACGCTTCAGTGGGGTTTCAGCCATGATCTGTTCCCACAATACAGGGTCATTGACCACGCAGTCATTAAGCGGCGTAAGTACTCCGCCTGGATCAAGGCTATTACAGGTAGCACCAAACTGTGCTATACGCAATGCCACATTCTTGGTGTATGCGATAACACCGCCCTTGCTGGCACAATACTCCGGAAACTCCGAACCGGTATGTCCGCTTGCAGAGCCAATCGACAGCACAGACTTGATTGCAGGCTGCACGCCATACTTCTCTGTAACACGCACAAGCGCCTTGAGGTTGATATCAATATCGGCCTCATTCTGCGTTCCTGCATTATTCACAAGTATCTCTACATCAGCTATTTCAGGGAGTTCATCCCTAACGTCGCACTGCACATGGACATAGTTCTCATGCTCCACGGAGGCAACCTGCCTGTCAATTCCGATTACGGCGTGACCTTTCTGGAGAAAAAGCTCGGCTATCCCTTTGCCGATACCTTGTGATGTTCCTGTAATTACTACTTTCATGACTACTTCTTAAGGAAGCAGGTCTTAAGAACTATGCTGCTGCCGTCAATCTTGCAGTCAACCTCCTCAGGATTCTCTGTAAGGCGGATGCTCTTTACCTTTGTTCCGCGCTTGATCACCATGGAAGAACCCTTTACCTTAAGGTCCTTGATTACTGTAACAGCGTCACCATCAAAAAGTTCCGCACCGTTTGAATCTCTTGCAACATCATCAGCCTCAACTGCCTCCTCTACTGAGTGGAACTCATGAGCGCAGTCTGGACAAACATAAAGAGATCCGTCAAAATAAGTGTACTCGCTGCCACACTTAGGGCATTTAGGTATATCATTCATATTTCTCAAATTATTTACGGGTGCAAAGATAGAAAATTATGGCACACTTTGTGACTCGCGGACTGGATGAACATTAAATTTCAGAAATATGAAAAGAAGAGACAAAGATGGTGTTACACCAATTTTCGGTTCCCCTGAAATGAGGGAACCGGCACCTGCGGAATTCATTCCGAAACATAAGACTCCAGCAGAAATAGCATATCAGATCGTCAAGGACGAGACATTCCCACAGACACAGCCTCGACTGAACCTGGCTACATTCGTCACCACATACATGGATGACTATGGTACCAAGCTCATGAACGATGCCATCGGCATCAACTATATCGACGAGACAGAATATCCTCGCGTCGCCGTCATGTGCGGCAGATGCATCAACATGGTTGCAAACATGTGGCACTCTCCTGAGAAAGATGACTGGAAGACCGGAGCAGTGGGTATTGGATCATCCGAGGCGTGCATGCTCGGCGGAGTGGCTGCGTGGCTGCGCTGGCGCGAACGCCGCAAGGCAGCAGGCAAGCCATACGACAAGCCTAATCTTGTGATGAGTACAGGATATCAGGTCGTATGGGAGAAGTTCTGCCAGCTTTGGCAGATCGAAATGCGTACAGTGCCGCTTACCAAGAAACATCCTACCCTTGACATCGAGGCCGCAATAGCTATGTGCGACGAAAATACAATCTGCATCGTGCCTATCGCTGGCGTGACCTGGACAGGTATGAACGACGATGTCGAAGCACTGAACAATGCATTGGAGACATATAACAGCGTAACAGGATATGATATCCCTATCCATGTGGACGCTGCATCAGGAGGCTTCATCCTGCCGTTCATCGACCCGAACAAGAAATGGGACTTCAGACTTGAGTGGGTACACTCCATATCTACCTCAGGCCACAAATACGGCCTTGTATATCCGGGCCTCGGATGGGTGGTATGGAAGGACAAGAAATTCCTCCCTGAAGAAATGTCATTCAGCGTCAATTATCTGGGAGCCAACATCTCACAGGTCGGACTGAACTTCTCAAGACCTGCTGCACAGATCCTCGGACAATACTACAACTTCATCCATCTTGGAGTGGAAGGCTACAAGGAAATCCACGAGAACTCAATGAACATCGCGCAGTACTGCCATGACGAGATCGGCAAGATGTCCTGCTTCACCAATTACGCGAAGAAGATCGAGAATCCGCTCTTCATCTGGTACATGAACGAAGAGTACGACAAGACAGCAAAATGGACCCTGTTCGATCTGCAGGATAAGTTGATGCAGAAGGGATGGATGGTACCGGCTTACACAATGCCGAAAGACATCGAGGATATGGTTGTAATGCGTATCGTCGTGCGTCAGGGAATGTCACGCGACATGGCAGACATGCTGATTGCAGACATCAACGACGCAGTAATCGAACTTGAAAAGCTTCAGTACCCTACTCCTTCACGCATTGAAGCACAGAAGAAAGGTAAAGTGTTTACTCATTAAACGAATTAACAATGGATACGAAAAATGGAAATGCCGGCAAGGCATTCAAACTGAGTGTCGTAACACTCGCTATCATGAACATCACGGCAGTGGTGAGCCTGAGAGGACTGCCGTCTGAAGCCATCTACGGTCCGTCGTCAGCATTTTACTACCTGTTTGCAGCAATCGTCTTCCTGATCCCTACAGCGATGGTTGCAGCAGAGCTCGCAGCAATGTTTTCCGATAAGCAAGGAGGAGTCTTCCGCTGGGTCGGAGAAGCATTCGGACCACGTACCGGATTCCTGGCTATATGGCTGCAATGGATTGAATCCACAATCTGGTACCCTACAGTGCTCACTTTTGGAGCCGTGTCAATCGCATACATTGGAATGGACGGAGCATCTGATGCTGCCCTGGCGTCCAACAAGATATTCACATTGGTAACAGTTCTGGCTATATACTGGGTGGCCACTTTCATTGCCCTGAAAGGCCTGAACTGGGTAGGAAAGATCAGCAAATGGGGAGGAATGATCGGAACGATCATCCCAGCCGGACTGTTGATCATCCTTGGGGTTATCTACATCGCAAGCGGAGGTCATAACTATATGGATATGTCCCAGGGATTCTTCCCTAACCTTACCAAATTTGACAATCTTGTGCTCGCCAGCAGCATCTTTCTCTTCTATGCAGGTATGGAGATGATGGGTGTGCATGTAATGGAGGTGGAGAACCCTTCGAAGAATTATCCGAAGGCGATCATCATAGGATCTTTGGCTACCGTGGCGATATTCATCCTTGGAACATTTGCACTCGGATTCATCATCCCTGCAAAAGATATCAACCTTACACAATCGCTTCTGATAGGATTCGATAACTACTTCAGACACTTCCACATATCGTGGGCAGGACCGCTGATCGCAATCGCCTTGATGTTTGGTGTGCTGGCAAGCGTTCTGACATGGGTGGCAGGTCCTTCAAAAGGTATCTTCATGGTAGGAAAGGCAGGCTATCTGCCTCCTTTCTTCCAGAAGACAAACAAGCAGGGCGTCCAGCGCAACATCCTTCTGGTGCAGGGTGGAATCGTGACACTGCTCTCTCTACTGTTTGTGGTCATGCCATCAGTGCAGTCCTTCTACCAGATCCTCTCTCAGCTGACAATCCTGCTCTACCTGATCATGTACATGCTCATGTTTGCTGCTGCTATAGTCCTCAGATACAAGATGAAGGACACACCGCGTCCGTTCAGACTCGGCAAAGGCAACGGACTGATGTGGCTGCTCGGAACAGTTGGATTCGCAGGTTCACTCCTGGCTTTCGTCCTCAGTTTCATTCCTCCAGGACAAATCGCAACAGGAAGCAACACAGTCTGGTACTCTGTATTGATTATCGGATGCATTGTGATGGTGGTGATTCCATTCATCATCTACGCAATGCGCAAACCATCATGGCGCGACCCGAATGCCGAGTTCGCATCATTCCACAATGAGCAGAAGTAGCTGATCACCCAACCCCCTGACACAGAGCACCTTAAACAGATAAGGGTAGGAAAATTTTCCTACCCTTATTGACGTAAATGTCTGTCAAACAAACATTTAGGTGACCATTGTCTTTAGATTATTCAGCCGGTGTCCATTTACACCTGACAGGTGAAATGATCGCCCCCTCTTTCTTCAGCTCCGCAAACACCTTATCAACAATTTTTTTATCAAGGCCGGTCAATGTGGCCACCTCACCGGCAGATACAGGCTTCCCAGCCTCCTTCATTGTTTTCAATACGGTTTCTTTTTCCATAACAACATCTATTATTAACTATAAACTTATTATCAAACTCCCAATGTGCCTGCTTATAATTCTCCACTATAATTCAGTCTTCCAAAGTCCGTGGAGATTGCAGTACTCATATACTGCTATAGGCTTGTCGATGCAACACACAGTCGCAACTGGCTTATCCTTGAGGTCAACACGAATACCGCCATTCTCTGTCTCGACATAAATGAATGCGATATGATGTTCAGGAAGCATAGGGTGCTCCACACTGCCAACCTGGATTCTAAGAGTATGCTCATCAAGACATGTAACAGCAGGAACATGCTTCTCAAGGCTTGCATCAACTGTTCCCGGCACCAGTTCCTCCATCTTCTCACCGCAGCAGACCACTGGTACCTTACTGTCTACTACCTTCTGTATAACGTTACCGCAATGGCGGCATCTGTAAAATTTCACTGACATATGCATTAGTTTTAAAATGTTCTTATTTTGAATCATTCAAATCTAATGCAAAGATACAGCTAATTTTGAATAATGCAAATTTAAAAGTTAAAAATCACATAAAATATTTCATCACCGACCTGAAATGCCGAAAGACACTTTATGTGCCATATGTATCAATGAAATTTGATAACTTTGTAAGGAATTGAAAAAAATATGGCAAAGAAAGAAGGTATAAGGAAGCTGTTCGACAACATAGCAGGCGACTATGACAGACTGAACCACATTCTGTCACTGAACATCGACAAATCATGGCGAAGGAAAGCCGTCAAGGAAATCACTGACAGTGCAGGGCCTCTCAACATTCTTGACGAGGCCTGCGGAACATGCGACTTCACCATAGAAATCGCCAAGGCAGCTCCCCAAGGCTCAAAGATAACTGGCATAGACCTCTCGGAAGGAATGCTCAAGATCGGTAGAGACAAATGCTGCAAGGAAGGCATCACTGCTGAGCTGCAGACCGGAGACTGCGAAGCGATGCCGTATGACGAAGGAACATTCGACAGGATAGGCGTAGCCTTCGGTGTGCGCAACTTCGAGAACCTCCCGAAAGGACTTACAGAAATGCTCAGAGTGTTGAAGCCCGAAGGCAAGCTCGTTATCCTGGAACTGTCCATACCGAGAAACCCAATCATAAGGTGGTGCTACAAGCTCTACTTCCTGAAGATCCTCCCTGCAATCGGCGGATGGGTATCAGGCAACAGAGGCGCATACGAATACCTCCCATCATCAGTCCTGCGCTTCCCTGCCCCGGAAAAGTTCATGGGAATGATGCAGGAAGCAGGCTTCGGGCAGGTGCGCAAGAAGTCATTCACCATGGGAATATGTCACATGTACATAGGAATTAAGAAATGAAGAAACTGATCATTGACGGCCTTGTAAAACTATTCTCAGGCATATTACTTACAGGAGCACTTACATTCATTCCGGCAGGCACACTGCATTTCTGGCAGGGCTGGGTACTGCTCGGTACATTGTTCATACCGATGTTCATCGCCGGACTGGTAATGATAGCCAAAAGCCCGGATCTCCTGCGCAAAAGACTTAACGCAAAGGAGAAGCAGGACGAGCAGAAGAGCGTCGTCGCCCTCTCCGGACTTATGTTCATAGCCTCATTCGTACTGGCAGGCCTGAACTTCAGATACGGATGGATGCCTATGCCACCTGCTTTGACATGGATATCATCAGCAATCTTCCTTGCTGGCTATGTGATGTATGCAGAAGTAATGAGAGAGAACGCATACCTGTCACGCACAATCGAAGTCCAGGAGAACCAGAAGGTCGTTGACACCGGACTCTACGGAATCGTCCGTCACCCTATGTACTCCGCTACCCTCCTCCTGTTCCTTTCCATGCCGCTGATATTGGGGTCGATCCCGTCCTTCATCATCACATTAGTATACCTTCCTATCATCCAGAAACGAATGAACAACGAAGAGAAAGTCCTAGCAGAAGGCCTGGAAGGATATCAGGAATACATGAAGAAGGTCAAATACCGAATAATCCCTTTTATCTGGTAAATTCCAAAGAACATTGTTCGTATCGAACTAAATACACCCCAATTTATACATCATTGATTATCAAACAATTACAAACCACGCCATCTTTAGTTATCCTTTTAAAGCATGGACTAACGACACCTAAAACCATACAACACTTATAACCAAACACTTACAAAAGTCACTGTCGTTAATCTGATTTTTTACTAACTTGCAGAAAATTAAACGTCATACAACATGAAATCACTTAAGATCCTACGTCCTATATTACTGGCAGCCGGAATGTGTTGTCTGATTGCCGCTCTGGCGCCACGTGTCATGGTACAGGGAAAGCCTGACTGGTTAATGATTGCTCTTCTGGCAATATTCGTTGTCGCTATACCTGTTTCCTATGTAAACCGTATCAAGAAACAGGAAAGCTCTATGTACCTGTCGAGGATTGAAAAAGGCATGATCATAACATATATAATAATATGGTCCGTATTCACGCTATACAGTGCATATCTGACATTCAGCGGAAATTTGAAACTGACATGCCTGGCCCTGGTCTTCATCGGCGCTTCCGCCATCATAGACTACATAATCCTATACAGAGTGAAGAAAGAATTCGACACGGAGCATACAGCATAAGACATAATCATGCATATATAAAAGAACTGTCCATCCCGGCTAACCAGGATGGACAGTTTTTTTACTGAGCAAGACAGTTAAAGCTGCTTCAAAGGCTTGATGTCAAGCTTTACAGGCCTGATCATGTTCTCAGGAGCAAGAATGGTATCGAGATCCTCCTTTGTAAGGATACCATGCTCGAGAACGAGGTCATAGACACTCTTTCCTGTCGCCATTGCCTCTTTTGCAATCTTAGTAGAATTCTTATATCCGATTACAGGGTTCAGAGCCGTTACCACGCCGAAGCTGTCGTGGATATACTTGCGGCACTGCTCCGGGTTAGCTGTGATGCCGTCAACGCAATTGATGCGGAGAGTATCGAAACCGTTCATCATGATCTGTGCAGACTCAAAACAGCATTGTGCCATTACAGGCTCCATTGCATTGAGTTCCATCTGAGCCTCCTCAGACGACATTGCCACGCAAAGGTCGTTACCGATCACCTTATAGCATATCTGGTTCATCACCTCAGGAATCACTGGATTAACCTTACCTGGCATGATTGAAGAACCAGGCTGACGTGCAGGAAGATCGAATTCATGAAGGCCGCAGCGAGGTCCCGAAGCCAGGAGACGAAGGTCGTTGCAGATCTTGTTCAGTTTGGTTGCAATTCGACGCATAGCGGACGAATAACCCACCATACATGATGTGTCTGAAGTTGCAGCCACGAGATTCGGAGCAAGTCTGATCTCCCATCCTGTGATCTCACAGAGCGCGGCAACGCACTTCTCGGCATAACCTGGCTCAGAGCAGATACCTGTTCCGATAGCAGTCGCACCCATATTGACAGTGAGGAACTCCTCAGCAGCGAAGTTGATGTTGCGGATTTCGTCGCGAAGGATGCTTGCGAATGCTCCGAATGTCTGTCCGAGTGTCATAGGAACTGCATCCTCGAGCTGTGTACGACCCATCTTAAGGATATCCTTGAACTCCTCGGCCTTAGCCTCGAATGACTTGATAAGAAGCTCATAATGCTCCATGAACTTAAGGTGTGTAGCATAGAGTCCAAGGTGTATGGCGGTAGGATATGCATCGTTTGTAGACTGCGAGCAGTTAACGTGATCATTAGGAGAACAATACTTGTAATCTCCTAGTTCATGACCCATGATCTGAAGCGCACGGTTTGCGATCACTTCGTTCGCATTCATATTTGTTGTGGTACCTGCACCGCCCTGGATCATGTCGACAGGGAATTCATCATGGTGCTGACCTTCAAGAATTTCCTTGCACGCCTGTGCTATTGCCTCATACTGCTGATCTGTCAGCAGTCCGAGCTTATGGTTTGCCATAGCAGCACCAAGCTTGGTCATTGCCAGTCCGTTGATGAACAGTGGAAAATCACAAAGGTGAAAACAACTGATCGGGAAATTCTCTATTCCTCGAAGAGTCTGCACTCCATAGAGGGCCTGTGCAGGGACCTCCATAGAACCTATCAAATCGCTTTCTATTCTTTTCATTTTGGAAAAATTTAGCTATTAGTGTATTTTCAGTTATAGTTTATTCGCAAATATTCGTCTAATGTATGAATTACTAAATTGGAAAGCAATTATTTTCCACATAATCTATAACTTTGTGAGCGCTTGAGCCGAAAACATCCAAAACATGATAAAGCAGTTTTTCAAGAAATACATAGTTGATGCCCTGAGTCACATGGCATTAGGACTTTTCTGTTCTCTGATACTCGGTCTTATCATTGGCCAGATTGCGAAAATCCCTGGTCTGGACTTCTTGACCTTCATATCGGAAACACTCTCTGCCCAATCTCCTCTGGTAGGAGCGTGTATCGGCCTTGCAATAGCATATGGCCTCAATGCAGACATGCTGGTGAGGATATCGTCTGCAATCACAGGAGCGCTCGGATATCAGTTCGGAGGCCCTGTCGGAGCCTATCTGGCTGTTGTCATAGGAGCAGAAATCGGCATGTTGGTATCCAAGAAGACACCTGTAGATATAATAATCACTCCAATGGTAACAATAGTCGTTGGAGGTCTTCTGGCAAAATACTGCTGCTCCCCTATCAACGACTTCATGCTGTCGCTTGGCGCGCTGATCAACCGCGCAACGACACTCAGTCCTTTCCTCATGGGAATAACTGTATCTGTACTTGTTGGCTGCGCTCTGACGCTCCCGATCAGTTCCGTTGCAATCTGCGTCATGCTCGGCATCGACGGTCTGGCGGCAGGCGCCGCGACAGCGGGCTGCTGCGCGCAGATGGTCGGATTTGCAGTGATAAGTTTCAGGGACAATGGCGTGGGAGGTCTTCTGTCACAGGGACTTGGAACATCAATGCTGCAGATCGGCAACATTGTCCGCAAGCCTGTAATCTGGCTGGCACCGACCATGACAGCAGCCATCCTCGGACCTGTATCTACAGTATGGCTCCAGATGACGAACAACGCTCTCGGCGCAGGAATGGGAACTTCAGGACTAGTAGGTCCTATCGCCGCTTTTGCAACTATGAGCGAAGCCGGATATGAAACCTGGCCACTTGTGATAAAGATCATATGCCTCTACTTCATCGCCCCTGCAGTAATCAGCATGTGCATACATCTTGCGATGAAAAGGTTCGGCTGGATACAGCCTGGTGACATGAAAATAGGAGAATAAATATGAACGACCTTCCAAAAGACCCTATAATGCTGATGAGCTTCATAAATATGAAACTTAGAGACTTCTACCCTTCTCTCGACGAACTTTGCGAAGATATGGACATAGATAAAGGCCAGCTTCTTGAGAAACTGGCCTCTGCAGGTTTTGAATACAGTGCGGAAAACAACCGCTTCTGGTAGTCCTGAAAGTTGGTTTTCAACTTTCAGGACCGGCACGGGTAGTGCCGAAATACCCCTAGGGGTTTATAAACTGCTGCCTCCGATGAAGCTTCGCAGGAGTGATGTCGCAGGAACATCGTTCTCCGGAACCGGAGTAAAGTAGCTCAGGAACTTCATCAGCCTGTTGACCTCAGCATACTCCGGACAATTCTTCGGAACAGTCATGAGGATTCTTTCTGCACGGGCACGTATCACAGGGAACTCAACTATATACGAACAGTTGAACAGAACATCCGCACATTCCTGGTACGGATAGATCCACTGCACTTCCGAACGACGTACGTTAGGCCAGTGCATGATTGACTCGCGTGCAGTAAACGCTCCCTTGGTGTAGTCACGCACGATTCTTCTGATGAGACGGTTGTCGCTTGTCGGGATGCAGTTATGGTCATCAAGGGAGATGCTGGTTATCGTGTTGATGAAGATCCTGTACTTGGACGACTCCGGAACCTGGTCTGTAAGACGAGGATTGAGCGCATGGATGCCTTCGATCAGGAGAACCATGCCCGGCTCAAGTTTCAGTTTCTTTCCATTGAATTCACGAAGTCCGGTAACAAAGTTATATTCAGGAACTTCCACGGTCTCACCAGCAAGAAGCTTCAGCACATCACTCTGGAGATAATCATGATCAACTGTGTCGAAATTATCAAAGTCAAACGATCCGTCCGGCAAGAGTGGAGTGTCGAGACGGTTCACAAAATAGTCATCTGTAGAGAATGATATCGGCTTCAGTCCGCACGCCTTAAGCTGAATACTCAGACGCTTGCAGAAAGTGGACTTGCCGCTACTTGAAGGACCTGTGATCAGGACAAGCTTCAAAGGATTGTCAAGATGCATTCTTCTCTCGATTTCCTCAGCGATCTGTACGATCTTCTTCTCCTGAAGAGCCTCCGCAATCTTGATAAGGTCTCCGGCCTCACCTCTCTGACATGCCAGATTCACATCGCCGACATTGTCCAGTCCCATGATCTTGTTCCACTTCAGGTTCTCGCTGAACACCTCGAATGTCTTAGGCTGCTCTGTAAACGGGGCAAGTTCCTCCGGCTTATGTCTGTTAGGTACTCTAAGAAGAAGACCGTCACGATACATTGATAGTCCCCATACCTTGAGATATCCCGTGCTTGGCAGCAGGGCTTCATAATAATAATCAGGCGTATCACCGAGAGTATAATAGTTCACATATACGTCACCTGCTGTCTGGAGAAGGCGCACCTTGTCCTGGTAACCCATCTTGTCAAAGAGTTTGATCGCTTCCTGTGTACGGACCTCATGTCTTTTGAACGGCATATCCTGCTCTGCGATCTCGCTCATGCGCGCATTGATTGCATCAACGTCCTGCTGGGTCAGTGCAGTACCGTCATGCTTATCGATAGAGCAGAAATATCCTTTGGAAATCGGGCGTCTAAGGACTATCTTGCACTCAGGATACAGATCCTTCGCCGCCTTGCAGAGAAGGAAGCACAGAGAGCTGCAATAAACGCTGCGACCTGCATAAGATGTATAATCGATGAACTCCACCTGTCTGCTGTTGAATGCTCTGTATTTCAGCCCCTGGCAGACGTTATTGACCTTTGCTGCGATGATCGGATATGGAGTCTCGAATTCGGGAGCAAATGCAGGAAGCATGTCCATAAGGGTCGTGCCCTCAGGAAAAGTCCTGCTTGTCTGAGTGTTTACGCAAAAGATATTTACCATGACGATTTATGTAGTTTCAATTCAGCGAATATAAGCAATTTTACGATTAATTGCTAATTTTGCCGTTACAATAAACTCTGACTTATGATCATACGATTTGACGAAATGGACCTCAGCGTCCTGCCTCAGTTCAAGGGAGGCGAAAAAGAGCTCCGCGCCAACATGTACTTTGACGGCACCAACCGCGCCTTCCGCGGCATATTGGTTCCTGGAGCTACCATCGGAATGCATACACACGAGGACAGCTGCGAGATGATCTTCATACTCAGCGGCAACGGCACAATAGTAGAAAAGACACCCGGCACCGATCAGGTGACGGAACATACTGTCAGGGCCGGAGATTGCCTGTATTGTCCGAAGGGCCATGCCCACAGCCTGCAGAACCTGAACGGCTCCGAAGACCTCGTCTTCTACGCCGCTGTCGCTATGCAGTAGGCCTATCGCACATCTAACAGGGTTATGTCGAAGATCAAGGTAGAGAATGCCTTGATCGCTCCCGCTGGACGTGAACCATAACCGAGGTTATACGGAATCACGACCTCCCAACGTGATCCGGCAGGCATCTCACGCATCGCGGTAATCCAACCTGTAATCAACTCATTGAGCCTGAATGTCACCGGCCTGCCTTTCTGGGTCTGGTCGAACACCTTTCCATTGATCAGTTTACCTGTATAATATACTGTCACAAAACTTTTAGGAGACGGCTTAGGACCGTTTCCTTTTGTTATCTCGCGGTACATAACGCCGTTGAACATTATCTTCACGCCTGGTTTCTGGGCGTATTCCTGCAGGAACTCCTGGTTCCTGAGCTTGTATGCATTATCTACTGGTGGCATATCTCTTTATCTATTTAAATATTGGTTCCCCAAATTTCAAAGTTAAGATAAAAAAGCGTAAATTCGCATTGGTTCATGTGAAATATACTTATGACCGAATGTAATGAGATATAAGGAAATTGAAAATATCGAGGCGCTGCGCGTCATTTTGGAAGCTGGCGGAACACTTAGACATTATGCATTCCAAGACATTGACTTTGAGCCTTTCCTGGAGAGCGCATTGAAGTGTACTTTTGAGGACTGCCTGTTTCTTGGAGGAGTCGGAGTTGAGAAGCTTTGCGACAGGATAGGATGCTCCTGCAGCGTCTTCCCGTCTATGCGCGGAGTACCGTTTGACATGTTCAAGGGAAAGCTGTATTCATATAAGGACCTGTACATGGGATATCGCCTTGGCGAACCTGAGTCCTATAAGGACACATATGATTATAAGGTCTATGAGCATTATCTTGAAAAGGGTAAACAGACAGGTGACATCAAGGAATCGCTTGCGCGCATTCTCCATGACCATGCCATGAACGACGGGATGGACGATTTCCTCAGATCATTTGACGAAAGGAGTGTCGTCGGAATCATGGGAGGACACGGATTGCTTCGTACAGATCCCGAGTATACCAAGGTGGCACTGGTGAGCAAGAAGCTGACCGAGAGCGGCTGCGTGATGGTCAGCGGCGGAGGGCCGGGAGCCATGGAGGCGACCCATCTTGGCGCCTGGCTGGCGGGACGGGACGACAGCGCTGTGCATGAAGCCACTGAGATCCTAAGTGCAGCACCTTCGTTCAAGGATGAACTTTGGCTGGAGACTGCCTTCCGCGTCATGCTTGCATTCCCGCATCCAGAATATGTCAGTCTGGGCGTACCAACCTGGCTTTATGGACACGAGCCTGCAACTCCATTCGCCACACACATCGCCAAGTTCTTTGACAACAGCACCCGCGAAGACCTGATCCTGACAATCTCCAAAGGAGGAGTAATATACTCTCCTGGAAGCGCAGGAACCATGCAGGAAATCTTTCAGGATGCTGTCCAGAACCACTACCTCAGTTTCGGCTATGCCAGCCCGATGGTCTTCCTTGGAGAGCACTTCTGGATGGAGGAAATGCCTGTATACAGACTCATGCAGCATCTTGTGGAGAAAGGCAGGTACAAGAACCTCCTTCTCTCCATAACAGATAACATAGACCGGATTGTCTCCACAATCTCTGACTTCCGCAACAGTCAGTAAAACCCTCCCTCCAGATGCTCGTTTGTGGACCGACGGCACACTGACTTATAACACATTAGTAATCAATTCATTAAAATCACCCATGTCGTTAGTCGGTGCTTTAAAGCATGGACTAACGACGCCTCAATTCATAACGCTCTACAAAGCAAATAGTTATAAAACCAAGTGTCGTTAGTCAAAATGATCATCAATACGTCTATGATTGTAGAAAAGCAAAAATCACAATCAATCAGAGCCTTTATTTTTAGGTACTATGTATTGCATAGTATTTGAAAAATTACATATCTTTGTAGCACCAAAGTAAACAGAGATAGGAATTTAACACAGATAGATTATGAAAAAGACATTGAACGTAGCGATCGGCGGATGCAGCTTCATCATCGATGAGGATGCGTATTACGTTATGAGTGAATACCTTGAGGATTTCAGAAAAGCTCTTGAAGGTTCCAATACCAGCAACGATGTGATGGACGAGCTGGAAGTAAGGATTTCAGATCTCCTGAAGCAGAAGCTTGGAGGACGCGAGGTTGTAAACCTCAGGATGGTCGAAGAGATCATAGCCCAAATCGGCTATCCTGAAGGCTATAAGGCAGATAATAATAACAAAGTAAATAATGAATATATGAGTGCAACTAAGAAACTGTTCCGTGACCCGGACGACAAGAAGATCGGAGGAGTATGCTCCGGACTTGCCCTTTTCCTTGGAATTGATGTAGTGTTCATCAGAATCATCTTCCTGATAGCTCTCCTCTTCTGTGGAGGTGGCTTCTGGGCATATGTCATCTTCTGGGTAGTAGCTCCTGAGGCAAAGACCGCAGTCGAGAAGTGCGAAATGAGAGGCATCCCGCCAACTGCAGAGAACATACAGAAGTTTACAAGCAGGATCTAATCATGGAAAACACCGGAATAATCGAGAACAACAGGACGCAGATGCGTCGCGGAGTGCTTGAATACAGCATTCTGCTGATCCTCGCTTCCGGCGACGAGTACGCTTCGTCTATAATCCAGAAGCTGAAGGATGTCAACATAATCGTGGTGGAAGGCACGACCTATCCCCTGCTCACCCGTCTGAAGAACATGGGACTTCTCAACTACAGATGGGAGGAGTCGCCGCAGGGTCCACCAAGAAAGTACTACATGATCACAGAGCTCGGAAGGCAGCAGCTTGCCGGACTTGACGCAGCATGGACAGAGCTTTCATCCGCAATCGAAAGCATCAGAAAAGAAACTGGCAGTTGCATATGAAAAAGACAGAGAACATAAGCCTGGCTGGCTACTCATTCACAATAGAGGTGGATGCATACGTCGAACTGGAGAAATACCTCAACGACATCAGGACTGTTTTTGCGGCAGATGAGAACGCAGAAGAAATCGTCTCTGACATCGAGGAGAGGATCGCTGAACTGCTTAGCGAAAAGTGCAGGAACGGAATGGTCGTGAAATCAGATATGATCGAAGCGATCAAGGAACAGATCGGCGACCCTATGGCTATGGCTGAGGAGGAAGCGGAAGCCGGCTCCGAGAAGAAGGTTGAAAAGGACACTAAGCCTCAGACAATAAGAAAGAAGATATACCGCAATGTCGACGAAAGGGTTTTCGGTGGAGTATGTTCAGGTCTGGGTGCATATTTCGGCATAGACAAAGTATTCGTAAGGATCATTTTTCTGCTGATATTTTTCTTGACATTCATAAGTAATGTTGATCACGGCGGGAATCCATGGTTCATGCTCACGATCCTCGCATACATTGCCCTCTGGATCGCTATGCCGGCCGCCAGGACAGTTGAGCAGAAATGCGAGATGAAGGGCAAGCCCATGAAGCTGGAAGGATGGAAGGACTTTGACCTCAAGACTGAAATCAATGAAACAGCTGCCTCCCCTTTCGCAAGGACAATATTGCGTCTGGGCGGTGTTTTCCTAGGCCTGCTGCTTCTGCTATGCGGTTTTGCAAGCCTACTGGGAGGCATAGTCCTCCCTGCCATGCCGGAGATACTCAGCAACTGTAAGGAAATGATTATTGAGGAGTGCGGACCGATCTCTGAAACCGGAGAGCAATTCATCCATATGCTCACAATCGAGTCAACTTTCTGGATGATTCTCGCGACAGCTGCCATACTGATGGGAATATGGTTCGTCTATAACGGTATCATGCTGACATTCAACCTGAAGGCTCCGAAATGGAGACCGGGCCTGGTGCTCCTGATCGCATATATCTTCAGTCTTATGGCATTGGCTACATGGACTGTTAAAACGATAGCTGAGTTCCTCCCGACAATCACTTTGTAAGAATTTTACCGGGTTGTCAGACATTGATATTGAACTTAAACAGCCACGCCTCTTGAAGTGATTCGAGAGGCGTGGCGCTTTTATGAACATATTCGGAAACTTTAGCTATATTTGTGTTTATATGGCAGACATTATCCCTACCGAAAAACACCCTCTGGAGCCATTCCTCCCGAAAGGCGCACGTATACTCATGCTCGGCAGTTTCCCGCCGAAGCGTGAGCGTTGGTCCATGGAATTCTTCTATCCAAACTGGATAAACGACATGTGGAGGATATTCGGCTATATATTCTATGATGAAAAGAACCATTTCGTTGCTGAGGCTTCATGCGGAAAACAGGCGTCCAAAAGGTTCGACCGAGATATGTGCGCCGCATTTGCAGCCGATAGAGGCATTGCAATGTTCGACACTGCAACGGAAGTCCGCAGACTCAAGGACAACGCATCCGACAAGTTTCTTGAAATAGTCACCCCTACTGACATAGAGGCTCTGCTCCAGAAGATTCCGGACTGCAATGCGATCGTCACGACAGGGCAAAAGGCTACCGACGTCATTACTGAAAAATACGGATGCGAGGAACCGGAAGTGGGATCATTCACAACCGCAAGGATTGGCAGCAGAGAGCTCCGGTTCTGGCGCATGCCCTCATCATCCCGCGCCTACCCCCTCCCTCTCGAAAAGAAAGCGGAACCATACAGAAAAATGTACGAAACAGAAAACATATTATGAAAAAGACATTGACAATCATCCTGCTGACCATTATGGCAGGATTCAGTGCCAGGGCAGACGAAGGCATGTGGCTGCCGTCGCTTATCGCGCAGCGCATCGCCGACATGCAGGAGAAAGGATTCAAGCTTGACGCTGAAGACATATACAGCATCAACCAGGCGTCACTCAAGGACGCAGTCGTGCTGTTCGGACGAGGATGCACAGGCGAACTGATCTCTCCAGAGGGCCTGCTTCTTACAAACCACCACTGCGGCTACTCACAGATCCAGCAGCACAGCAGCGTGGAAAACGACTACCTCAGAGACGGTTTTTGGGCAATGAACAGGGAGGAAGAACTCCCTAATAAGGGTCTAAGCGTAAGTTTCCTGGAGAGAATGGAAGACGTGACCGACCGCATCCTCAAGGGATATGAGCCAGGTATGTCCGAGGACGAAAGGGTTGCTGCTGTAAAGGCAAACTCAAAAGCACTCATCGACGAAGTGATAAAGGAAGGTAAGGGACTCAGGGCTACCGTAGAGGCACTTTACTATGGAAATCAGTATTTCCTTTTCCTCTACAGGCAGTATGATGACGTGCGCCTGGTGGGTGCTCCACCGTCATCGATCGGTAAGTTCGGTGGCGATACAGACAACTGGATGTGGCCTCGCCACACCGGCGACTTCTCCATGTTCCGCATCTATGCAGACAAGGACAACAACCCTGCCCCATACTCAAAGGACAATGTCCCATACAAACCTAAGAAATACTTCAGAATCTCAACTGCAGGCGTGCAGGAAGGTGATTTCACATTCATATACGGCTTCCCCGGACGTACCCGGGAGTACATCCACTCTGAAGGCGTAAGATACATAGAGGAGATTGGTGATCCACATAAGATCCACCTCCGCACACTGCGTCTTGACATCATGAGCAAGTACCAGTCACAGAGTCAGAAAGTACGTATCCAGTACTCTTCAAAACACGCTGACGTAGCCAATGCATGGAAGAAATGGCAGGGCGAAGTGAAGGGTATCAGGAAGATGAAGACCGTACAGACCAAGCAGGAGTTCGAGGCAGCATTCGACAAGTGGGCAACCGACGGCGAGTTTGACGGAGTGATTGCCAAGATCTACGGACTCTATAAGGAACTGGAGCCTTATCAGTTTGCCGCTGAATATTATTCTGAGACCGTACGTGCAATCGAGATCGCCAACTTCGCTTCTTCTCTTTATGCGACATATAAGGTCAACAAGGAGACAGGAGAGGTTACATTCGACCAAAAGAAAGCAGCCGACCTCGTAGAGGCATTCTACAAGGATTGGTACCTCCCTATCGACAAGGAATGTTTCGCTGCGCTCATGACAGAGTTTGACAAGAATATTCCAGCAGAATTCAAGTGTGAATATTTCACAAAACAGATAAAGAAGTACGGTTCTGCAGAGAAATGGGCAGAGGCACTCTTCAACAAATCCATCTTTGCTGACCAGGCAAAGGTCGAGAAGTTCCTCAAGGCACAGAAGTCATTCGCAAAGAGCAGAAAGACTCTCCTCGACGATCCAGCGACTGAGTTTGCTGCAGAGTTCGCCAAATGGTACGCTTCTGACATCTATCCTGCAACAAGCAGAATCAACCAGGAACTCCAGCTTGCATATCGCGACTACATGCGCGGCCAGATGGTTTACTGCCGTACTCAGCGCGTCCCAAAGGTCTTCTATCCAGACGCAAACCTTACCCTTCGAGTAGCATATGGCCACATCAAGGGATACCAGCCGGCAGATGCAACATATTACCTCCCTTCATCTACAATCAAAGGAATCATGGAGAAGGACAATCCTGAGATATTTGATTATAACATCCCGCAGCGCCTGCGTGATATCTATGCTGAGAAAGACTATGGAAACTGGACAGACTCTACAGGAGAAGTTCCGGTATGCTTCATAGCCACAAACCATACTACAGGCGGCAACTCAGGCAGCCCGGTAATAAATGCTGACGGTGACCTCATCGGCCTGAATTTCGACCGTGTATGGGAAGGCACCATGAGCGACATCGTCTTTGACCCGGAGATATGCCGCAACATCTCCCTCGACGTCAGATACGTGCTCTTCATCATCGACAAAGTCGCTGATGCTGACCACCTCATCGCCGAAATGACCCTGGTCAATTAATCTGCAGCGCCTGGCGCTCAATAGCCTACAAATCAGCCCATTACAGAAACCGCGTGCTCCCTTTTGGCAGCACGCGGTTTTCATAACACGCTATGTACTAGACTATCAAGCACCAGGCAACATCTTAGCAGATAGCCTCGTAGCTAGGAATGAAGTTCTGCTGGATTGCACCGGCCATCCTGTCTGCAATTTCCTTAGTGCTGAAGCCGAAACACTTTTCTCCAACCTCAAACACGAAGTCAACCTCCTGCTGATTGAATGAACTGTCGGCAAGTATCAGCGAAATTATGTAGGCCAACATACCCTCACGCATATCTGGTCTGCGCTTGAGAACCTCTTCGATAGAAGAATAGAAGATCTCAACCACCTTCTGCTCTGCAACCTGATCCAGGAAGTGACGAGGGAAGATATAGAATGAAGAAAGGTTATTGAGCACTCTTTCAATCTCTTCTGAAGTCACATCACCATCAACATTGATAGCGATGAGTCCGGCTGTGGCAACGAAGAAGCCAAGATAATAGTCCACTTCGTCGTTGCTGAGCTTCATGAGCGCTCCTATGATTGCATCCATCTTCTCTTCCAGTTCCTTCTCGTCCTTACAAGTAGCATACAGGTTAAGCGACTGCACACGGATAGGATTTACAGGATGCGTATCTCTGCTGAGTCCCTTATCGCTGATAAAGTACTCCAGATGCTTGAGATTCTCCTCCAGATATGCATCGACCTGCATATCTATCTTGCTGATATCCAGACCTGATGTCATCTTGAAGAAAGCAGAAAGGCAAGCTCCTAGACTCTCTACTGCCATATAGCCATATCTATCGGCTGTAAGTTCCGAAAGCTGCTCCCAAAGACGGATCTTATACTGAAGCACAAGAGGCGGCATTGTTCCATGAGGAAAGACAAAGTTGATCAGACGAAGCATCTCGGTATTTCTGTTCATCAGGTGTCCGAGTTCATGTCCGACAACAAAGCGAAGCTCATCGTCCGTCATGAGGTTGATCAAAGCGGAATTGATGTTCACGATATGAGGTTCACCCTCACGTGCCGCAGCAATTGTCCAGGCATTTACAGTTGAGTCGCCGGTAATATAGAAATCTACCGGATCGGCAAAACCAAGTTTCTCCTTGACGCCATAAAGAAGGTCATAAAGATGACTCATAAGCCTCTTCTCAACCTTAAAGCTATGGCCCTCCATAGCGCTTCTGAGGCCGTGGCTTGATTGATCGAAAGATGAGAGAGAAATGATCTTCTCGACCAATTCTCCATGTAGAGCAGCATAGATCTGCTGGGTCAGATGCTGCTCAAGTTCAATTTTAGGGTTCAGCATAATTATGTGATTTTGATTGGTTTTTAATATAGACTCTGACAAATTTAAGATATTTTATCTAAATTTGGATTAAAAATAAACCGATTCTTATATACAGCACTATGGCAAAGACAGACATCCTATCAATCGGAGTATTTATCGACGGTGGATATTACGCAAAGATCAACGAAGGCTTCAAGACCAAGGGCATGGGCCTGAACGTCAATGTAAAGGCACTTTTAAGCTACATCCCTGAGATGATAGGCAAGGAGTTCGGAATAGACAGGAAACTCCTGTATATAACTGAAGCACATTACTATAGAGGAAGATACCGTACCCAGGATGCCATCGAGAGAAATCTTCTCAAGAGCGAAAGGGAATTCGAGGACACTTTGATCGAGAACGACATCATCTTCCACTACAAACACCTTCGCGAGAGTCCAAACGGAGGAGTGATTGAGAAAGGCATAGACACATGGTTTGCCTTGGACACATACGAGATGACACTGTTCCGCGAGTTTGACTATGTGGTCCTGATCAGCGGCGATGCTGACCATGAGATGCTTGCACGCAAGCTCAAGGCTCTTAAGACCCACACAATCCTGTTAACATGGGATCCTGCAAATACAGGCTCAACATCACGTTTCCTCAGCGAGGAAGCATGTACCCATGTAGATATGAACAGGATGACGACAAACGACGCCACCCTGCTCAAAAGACTGACTACTCCTGCAAAGTAAGCAGCTTCTCTATCCTGGCACGGACAGCACCATCATTCCGACCGAAACGATGCGCCAATTTAGCAAGGGACATCCCTTCTGCATGCATACGCATCAGTTCCCGGTCATCTTCCTCTGTCCACGGCTTGAGATAATTAGGATAGAGTTCCCTTGTTGCATTAAAAGACAATGTCCTGGCCTTCAGGAAGTCCAACAGAAAACCGGACTTCCTCTCGGCCGGGACATCTGCATAATCCCCTCCTGCATTCGCTATCCTGACGATCTCATGGATTGTTCTGGAGGAGAGTCCGGCAACCTTCCTGACTGACATCAGATAGGTGTATTCACGCGCAAAGTGCGTTGCTGACTCCGGATCATCTCCATCAGCTTCACGCTGACACGCAAGAAGAGTCTGGCCAATCTCCTCGAAAGCATTCCACATCATCTCCTCAATGAAGGCATAAGCCTCCTTCCTGTACTGTTCGACTATGGAAGCCACCCGGGCTTCAAGGTCGATGAATTGTGTTGAATCTATATTTCCCATACTGCAAAGCTATCTATACGCAATTGCCCCACAACAGTCTCCTAAGCTGTTCTGTCAAATATTTTTCTTTATTTTAAAATCATGTCTCTTTTCTTTAACATTATCCAGGCTTTAAAAATTATTTTTTCATACTAAAAATTATTTTTTCAATCTCACACGCAGCTACATAGGCCCACTTCCAACTCAAACCTGTCGGACAACCTATTAACTATCAGCACGTTACCCACAACGCGTGCTCCCCTTTTGCGGCACGCAGTTTCGACAACACACTGATCTGCAGGGACTTAAGCGCCAGGAGCAGCATGACATTTTTTTTCATATCTTCGCACCACTAAAAAAAACAACGGATATGCACGTAGATTTTTCAGATATCAAGATAAAGGACTTCTATGTCCATAGGGTAGGAAACAAGGCGAACGACGAGGCGCTTGTACTTGCAGCCGGAGCGGCAGATGCAGACGAAGAAGTAAAGAGTGCGCTGCTGCAGATGTTCACTTCACCCTTCACATCAGAAAAGGCAGCCAACAGCGAATACTACCAGTTCTACCACGACAGCGGACTTCAGTTCAACGTGGCGTTCACGCTGGCAACTCAGGCGTTCAGCGAACCTGACAGTCTCATGGAAATTTCAGGAGAATTCGCCAAGTACCTATACGACCAAAGCATGCACCCAAAGATCAAGGCCGGCGAGTTCTATGTCGTGCTCTTCGACGACTGCGTCATAGATGGTACAAACCACCGGGCACTTGGTTTATTCAAAACTGAAAATAAGGACACTTATCTTAATGTGTACCAAGATGATGGAAATTTCGAAATCATCAGTCGTCAAGGTATAAACATCAACAAGTTGGACAAGGGATGTATCATATATGATATGGAAAGAGGCGACGGATTCTCCGTATCTGTAATTGACAACACCAACAAGTCGGAAGCACGCTACTGGATCGATGATTTCCTGCATGTCAGACAGCGTCAGGACGAGTATTTCAAGACCCAGAACGTCCTGAACATGGCAAAAAGCTTCATCACTAAGGGACTTCCACAGGAATTCGAGGTCACAAAGGCTGATCAGGCCGAACTGCTGAACAAGTCAGTACAGTTCTTCA
Source organism: Bacteroidales bacterium (assembly GCA_017559545.1). Lineage (GTDB taxonomy): Bacteria > Bacteroidota > Bacteroidia > Bacteroidales > UBA932 > Cryptobacteroides. The sequence continues at coordinate 19,718 of JAFYRK010000080.1, read as the reverse complement.
AGGAGAAAGACGAATTTGACATGGAAGAATTTGCTAATGAGGTTATTGCACAACCTGAAGTAATTGAAAGCTTTAACTCATTCTGCAACGACTATCAGCAGGAGCATGACCTCAGGATTGACGAAGGATTCAGCATATCAGACGCTGCTGTCAAACAGAAGGCAAGAAACTTCAAGAGTGTCATCAAACTCGACAAGAACTTCCACATCTATGTCCATGGCAATCAGGAGTTTCTGCAGCGTGGGTACGACGAGGCATCAGGAATGTATTATTATCAGCTCTTCTTCAAAGAAGAAGCATAATAATTACTATCTTTGCAGATTAAAACATCAAAAAGATGCCTAACGAACTGCTGATCATACTTTCATTCATAATCATCTATGGAAGCACAATCCTCTTCTATCGCCTGTTCGGTAAAGGAGGACTACTTGCATTCAACGTGCTCGCAACACTGATAGCCAACATAGAAGTACTCCTTCTCGTACGTGCATTTGGAGTTGAGATGACCTTAGGTAACGTATTGTTTGCCAGCACATTCCTCGTAACAGATATTCTCAGTGAGAACCATGGTAAGAAGATTGCCAACAGAGCCGTGCTGATCAGCACATTCTGCTCGCTGATATTCATCGCCATATCACAGATGTGGCTGCTCTACACCCCTAGTGAGAACGACTGGGCAAGCGGAGCGTTCCACACGATCTTCAGCAGCACCCCACGCATCATCTGCGCTTCACTCGGAGTATATATGATATCGCAGCTGATTGACGTATGGCTATACCACAAATGGTGGGATTGGTGCAAGAAACGCTTCGGAGACAGCAAGAGAGGCCTATGGATCCGTAACAACGGCTCGACTATGATCTCCCAGCTGCTGAACACCCTCCTCTACACCGCTTTCGCCTTCTACGGAACATACTCACTCAGCACACTGATATCAATCTTCATCAGCAGCTATGTGATATTCTTCATTACCAGCCTTCTGGACACTCCTTTTGTATATTGGGCCAGAAGAATCCACGAGAAGCATTCTGAAATCGAATAGACCATGCCACAGACCGAATTGCAGAAGCAGCGTAATACGACGCTCAAAGAAAGGCCTCAGGAGCCGAGAAAGTACAATGTGATAGTCCTGAACGACGATTTCACGACATTCGAGTTCGTGATCATGATTATGATGACCGTCTTCAGAAAGACTCAGCAGCAGGCCGAAGACATAGCTTCGACCACTCACCTGCACCAGAAGTCAAAAGTGGGCACATATACGCTTGACATAGCGCGAAGCAAGGTCGCAAAAGCCACAGAAATGGCCCGTGCCGAGAATTTCCCACTATCATTCGAGATAGAACCTGAATAAGAACGTCATCCCATAATGGGGATCCCAAACACCATAACATGCCAATCCACGATACAGACAAGATATCAATGGCGGTCTCACTCGCCTCAAGCCTGGCACTGACACGCAGAAACGAGTTTCTGACGCCAGAGCACCTGCTTGCAGCACTCCTCAAAGACGACGACATACGCGCCGCCGTGAGTCAATGCTGCAATATTGAACACCTTGACTCACTCGTCAAGAAGTACATAGACTCCCTTGAGGAAATGCCAGACGGCAACTATGAACTTAATGCATCAAGCCAGCTTCAGGAGCTCATAGCAGTAGCAGAAAACGCTGCAAGAGGCTCAGGATCAACGCTTTTGAAGGTACACCACCTTATGTATGCCTTCTTCCAGTTGAAAGACTCATACGCCCGCTACGCTCTTGAAGAAGCGATAGAGACCTCTGTCCCTGCGTTACTTAATTCCCTTGTGCAGATTGAGGACGAAAGCATCGAAGACCTGCCACAGGGTGAAAGATGGACCCGTTTCTTCCGTGACTGCCCTGCTGCAGAGATCGTAGGCCGTGAAAACGAAAGCCGCGAAGCTCTCCGTATCCTCTGCAGAAAGCGCAAGAACAACATCCTCATAGTCGGAGGACGAGGCGTCGGCAAGACAGCATTCGTCCACGGACTGGCAAAAGCCTTTGCAGAGGACAACGTTCCAGACAAACTCAAAGATTTCACTATCAAAGAGTTACTCCCTAACATGATTCTTAGCGGAGCGCAATACCGCGGAGACCTTGAAGGTAGAATCGATGACATAGCAAGAGGCTTGTCAGAGGACGGAAAGACCATCATGTACGTTGACGAACTCAAGAGCCTCGGAGGATACAGCAAGACCGACGACGGCATGAAAGACATCATAGGCCTGCTTCTCCCACACCTTAAGGACGGCTCATTGAAACTGATCATTTGCGCCACCCACGAGGACGTGAAGAGACTTCAGGCAAATGACAACACAGCCCTTGACCTGTTCAGGAAGATCGAGCTTGAGGAACCTTCAGAGGAGGAAACAACAGAGATCCTGTCAAATATAATAAGCAGTCTGTCAAAGCATTACGAAATACAATACGAGAAAGATACTGCAGCATATGCAGTAAGCATGAGCCGCAGATATATCCTTGACAGATGCCTCCCTGACAAGGCTATAGACCTGCTTGACGAGGCAGGAGCATACGCCATGACTTCCGGGGACACCGAAAAGCTTGTCACCAGACGCACCATAGACAAGGCCCTGGCAGACATTTGCAAGACCGATGTACAGGCTTCTGACGAAGATGTAAAGGAAGACCTATATCACATGGAAGAACGCCTTAAAAGCGTTATTTACGGCCAAAATGAGGCTATCAAGACCATCACGGAGACCATCCTCATGTCAAAGGCAGGCCTCATGGACAGCGGAAAGACCATCGGAAGCTTCCTCTTCGTCGGTCCGACAGGAGTCGGAAAGACTGAGCTCTCCAAAGTGCTGGCTCATCAGCTACATGTACCTTTGCACCGCTTTGACATGAGTGAATACTCTGAAAAACACTCAGTTGCAAAGCTCATAGGCTCACCTGCCGGCTATGTCGGTTATGACGACGGCGGTATCCTCACAGAGACCATCAGGAAGAACCCATACTGCGTTCTCCTCCTTGACGAGATCGAGAAGGCGCATGAGGACATATACAATCTCCTTCTCCAGGTAATGGACTACGCCATCATCTCGGACAATAAAGGCCGAAAAGTAGACTTCCGCAATGTCGTGCTCATAATGACATCTAACGCAGGAGCCAGATATGCACATACTGCCAACGTAGGATACACCAGAAAGGCGAATGCGGGCGCAGCAATGGCCAAGGAAGTCAAGAAGGTATTTGCACCTGAATTCCTCAACAGACTGTCTTCTGTGGTCGTTTTCAACGACATGGACGAGAAGATGGCCGGCATGATTCTCAACGACAAGATCAAGAAGCTCCAGGCAAGGCTCGATGCCCGCAAGGTAAAACTGGTAATCGAACCAGAAGCATACAGCAAGCTCCTTTCAGAGGGATTCTCGCCTGAATACGGCGCCCGTGAGATCGAAAGAGTACTCAACTCACGTCTCACCCCACTCCTTATGAAGGAAATCCTCTTTGGAGGCAGAGGTGAAGGATTCACAGCAATAATAACAGCTACAGAGACAGGATATGATCTTCGAACTGAGTAATACAACCGACTTTCCCGACCCGCGATATGGACAGAAAGACGGCTTTTACGCCGTCGGCGGAGACCTATCACCAGAGAGGCTCATCAAGGCCTACCCGATGGGCATATTCCCATATTTCGCATTCAGACAGAAGCCGCTGATCTGGTGGGCTCCACAGAGAAGATACGTTATCTTCCCAGAGGAGATTCACATCTCCCACTCCATGAGAAACCTCATGAACAAGAGGCGCTACACATGCACCATCAACGAAGATTTCGAGGGTGTCATCCACGGATGCGCGATGGCTCAGGGTCGCATCGAAGAAGAGTGCGCATGGCTCGGTCCCGAGTTAATAGAGACATGGTGCAAACTCAATGAAATGGGCTATGCAAAGAGTGTTGAAGTATGGGATCAGGACGACTATCTGGTCGGCGGCCTATATGGTTTCGTATGCGGTGGATGCTTCATCGGAGACAGCATGTTCTCGCTTGAAAGCGGGGCTTCAAAACTCGCTCTCATCCACCTCGCAAAACACATGGAAGCGCAGGGAGGAAGCTTCATTGACTGCCAATTGAAGACCAATCACCTCAAATCCATGGGCGCAAGGTACATTTCATACGAAAAATACCTAAAAGAGACATTAAAGGAGTCTTGTATAGTTTGGGACACTGATAATCAATAAATAAAACACACTTGTTTAATCTAATAACAATTTTGTTAACCGCATGAAAAAGCTAAAGATAGGCCTTTTAGGCAAGATTCTCATCGCGATTGCACTAGGAATCATAGTCGGACTGATCGCCCAGCCATGGATGGTAAGGACCATGCTTACCTTCAACGGAATCTTCAGCCAGTTCCTCGGATTTGCCATCCCTCTGATCATCCTCGGACTCGTCACACCGGCCATCTCCGATATCGGAAAATCAGCAGGAAAGATGCTCATCATCACTGTCGCCATAGCCTACGGTTCAACTGTCATTGCCGGACTGGTTTCATACCTCACAGGCGCAGCTCTCTTCCCTGGAATGATACAGAACGGAGCCGCGCTCGAGACTATTGACGGAGCCGCAGAACTGGCACCATTCTTCACCGTGAACATACCTCCGGTGATGGGTGTGATGACAGCACTCGTCCTGTCTTTCACCCTCGGATTGGGACTCGCATACATCGATAGGCAGACTCTCAAGGATGCCATCCATGACTTCGAACAGGTCGTCATCAAAACCATCAAGTCAGCGATCATTCCCCTCCTCCCTCTCTACATCTTCGGTATCTTCCTCAACATGACATATGTCGGCCAGGTGTTCTCAATCCTGACCGTGTTTATAAAGATCATCGGAGTCATATTCGCCATCCATATCGGCATTCTTGTGATCCAGTTCCTCATCGCAGGAGGACTCACTGCCAAGAACCCTTTCAAGATGCTTTGGAACATGCTCCCGGCATACTTCACTGCGCTCGGCACACAGTCATCTGCAGCAACCATCCCTGTAACTCTCCAGCAGACCCGTCTCAACGGAGTGTCAGAGGATGTGGCAGGCTTTGTGATTCCTCTATGCTCAACAATCCACATGTCCGGCAGCACCCTTAAGATCACCGCATGCGCCCTCGCGCTGATGATCATGCAAGGCATGCCATACGATTTCGGAATGTTCCTCGGATTCATCATGATGCTCGGCATCACCATGGTCGCAGCACCGGGAGTCCCAGGCGGCGCCATCATGGCCTCACTCGGACTCCTCCAGTCCATGCTCGGATTCAACCAGGAAGCACAGGCGCTGATGATCGCCCTCTACATCGCCATGGACAGCTTCGGCACAGCCTGCAACGTCACAGGCGACGGCGCCATCGCCCTGATTATAGAGAAAATCATGGGTAAAGCCAAGTAGCCCTCCCTATTTCCATACCACTCAGTGCGTCCTTCTGGCACAAGACACTTCGTGCGAGCCCTTAACCGAGCTCGCACGAAGTGTCTTGAACCGTTGGTCTGCGTATTCGCCAGCGGTGCTGCCCTACCCACACCCACAAATGCCGGTCATCGTCGCCGAAGAAAAGGCCATTTTGTGCGCGACAGTGGGCAGACTCGGGCCACAGAGCCCCAAAACAGTCATCGTCGCCGAAGAAAAATGCATTTCTTTGGCGACGATGTCACGATTGAACTGAATCAAGCCGAATCCTAATGATCGTGGCCGTGGAGGAGCGAGCGGTCATTAGGGTTGGTCAGAGGGACGCCCTGATACTCACCTGTCAATGTGAGGAGGAACTGTACCATAAGATTAACCTCTTCGTCAGTAAGCTCGACACCGCTCTGGTAGAGTCCCATGTCATAAACAGCATCCTCAAGGGTCTCACGGGTACCATCATGGTAGTATGGCCATGTGTGCTCGATGTTGCGCAGACCCGGCACCTTGAAGCGGTGGCGGTCACGCTCGAGCTGAGTCTCCTTGAAGCGACCATAATCCTCAACTGTGAGTTCCTCTCCCCTGTCAGCAAAGTAATGTCTGCGGAGTCCCATGAGCTCGTAAGACTGACCTCCGAGATTGTGTCCCACGTGACATGTAGCACAGTCATACTGCTTGAAAAGCTCATATCCCTGGAGTTCCTCTGCAGTGATAGCCTGATCATCTCCAAGGAGCCACTTGTCGAAGCGTGAGTCCGGAGTCACGAGAGTGCGTTCGAACTGCTCGATAGCGTCTGTGATGTTAGCCTGAGTAAGCCCATCAGGATATACTGCCTGGAATGCTCTTGCAAAATTCTTGTCTGCCTGGAGCTTAGCGATGATATGGTCGAATGAAGGCGATGCCATCTCGATAGGATTGAGAGGCGGACCTGCTGCCTGATCAGCAAGCGTCACTGCACGTCCATCCCAGAACTGCACGAAGTTATAAACGGCATTGTAGACTGTAGGAGCATTCACGCCGCCAACCTGTCCGCCTACGCCGTTAGAATATCTGTGGTTATCCACACCTGCTGTCTCGAGAGCATGGCAAGTTGCACATGAAACTGTGTTGTCCACAGAAAGACGAGTGTCGTGGAACAGTTCGAATCCAAGAGCTGCCTTTGCAGGATCATACTCAAGGGTTGCATCAATCGGACGGACAGGCTCACCTGCACGATGCTCAGGAACATCTGCACCATACATAGCGACACGTTCGTTGAGAACCCAGTCAAGAACGATCTGACGCTTTTCTGGAGTGATCTGGCTGCCCCAGTGTACAAGGTAGTACTTCGCCATAGGCATGCGTCCGTCAAGAATCACCTTCTCGACCTTTGCAAGATCAACCGCAGAAGGTTCCACACCTGCCTTGACGTCTGCCATGAACTTCTCAATGTCGTATGCACGGTAACCGGAATCAATGTCCTTCATGATCACCTTGCCTGCAACCGGAAGCTTTGCATAGAAAGGAATCTCCGGATCAGCAGAGTGACAGCTAAGACAGCCGCCCTCAACAAGAATTTCATAGACACGCTCGTCAGGAGCCAAGGTCTCCGAAGGGACACGATTGACGGCCCTATAGACCACAGTCAATGCGGCCACTGCTACCAGCAGTGCCACCGCACACCATTTGAAACATTTTTTCATATACTATCTATTATATATATGTATACTATCTTGAGCCGCAGGCAGGTAGTTTATACCCCACCAGCACATCTGCAGACTTACAAACCCAAATATAAGCAAAAAGCACAACATTCCACGCGATCCCCTGCCTGTTACCCTCAAATGGATATAAAGAACATAGACCAGCCAGGTCACCAGGGCCCAGGTCTCCTTCGGATCCCAGCCCCAATAGTGGCCCCACGCCTGCTTAGCCCAAAGCATACCCGAAAGCATACCGAAAGTCAGGAATGCCGTACCTATATATATAAGTGTATCCGCAGCCGGAAAAACTTCCTGGGATCGGAACACCACACCAGCCACAGCGAGGATGAACGCACAGCCAAGCAGAGAATACGAGAACATATACACAGTGACATGAGGAATAAACCATGCACTCTGCAGCGCCGGCATGAGAGTCTGATCATGGATCTCCGGCCTTGCCAGGTTCAGGACTATGAACACAGTCGCAAGAACAGTAGAGAAAGAGAGTATCCACCTGTATCTCCACTTCAGATAAGTCAATAGACCCGCCACAAGTGCGAAGAAAGAATACCACAGTCTGGTCTCACCCATAGTTCTCATAGGCGGCCGCTCCAGTGAAATCCACAGGCCTATTATAAAAGCAGAAAGCACTGCCAATGCAGCGGCAGCAAGTCCAAGAGCAAGTCCGCGACGGCCTCGGCAAGTCACAGATGAAGCTGCACCATGATCATTGAAGCACAAAGACACTACCGATGCACCTACAGCCATAGCGACCGCCGGAACAGCAAACCATATGAACACGCCCCACGATATCATGACTCACGACGTTTAGTTGGCCCGACAATAAAGAGCAGCACGGCTCCTGCAAGAAGCAGCACAACACCTGAAACAGTCACATACTTCCACGGTTCACGGACTATCTCCAATATACAGTATGTCGATTCAGAACCGGCGGCGGCATCATATCCGACAAGATAAATATCCTCACCGAAGCTACGTGTATAGGGGTGATTGACTCTGATCTCTACCGGTACACCATCCACAACAGCCTTCGCACTGAATGCGGAAGGCACTCCACCAGGATATTCCTGGACCTGAAAATCCTCAAGAACTATATCATAAGACAGCCATGTCTGCCTTCCGTCCATGAAATAAGCCTCACGGCAGGCTTCGCCGGAAAGCGCCTTCATGCGCATGGTCTGCATATCCGGAGCGCCCCAGAAAGCAGATCCCACTACAATCAGCAATCCCACATGAAGCAGAAGGAAACGCCACCTGACTGCACCAGGAGATGTAGCAGAGGCAGCCTTGACTCTCCAGCCACGCATAATGACAAACAGCAGTACTGTCTGCAGCAACAGCGTTATGACAAATGAAAACCAGGATGCGGCAAGCCAACGCAATCCCGTAAATCCGACCACAAGACATAGACCTAGGAAAAGCCCTATGGAAATGAACGTGGCAGCAGGCGAAAGAAGAAAGCGAACGAAAAGCGACTTCCTGCAATTATTCCACAGCAGCGAACACGCAACCACCCACATGACCATAAAGATCAGATTAAGCGGAAACGTAAAAAAATCTGCCGGGAATGCCAACATCGCTACATCAGCTTATAGATTTCCGATACTTTCACAAATCCACGGCGCTTGAAGTACTCATGTGCAGCATGGTTGTTCAGCCCTGATTCCAGATAGATATCCTTGATGCCTTTCTCCTTGAACCAGGCAAGAGCAGAAGAAAGCAACGACGAGCCCACGCCACCACAACGACGGGTCTCATCCACAAGCACGTCACAGACCATTCCGAAAGGATCTGCCCCGTCCTCCTGGATCTCAGCAACCGTGAAGCCTATAATCTCACCGTCAGGCAGTACAGCCTTAAACACTGCCGCCTCATCGGATGTAATATCTGTATGAATATATTTCATCCAGTACTCTTTGGCACGAGGTGACGGCTCAGCCACCAGCCTTCCGTCTTCAAAATGTCCCAGACCTACACCCATCTGGATCTCCCCATGGGAAATATACTCGGTATGAGATGTTATATGATTCAGAAAAATTTCACAAAGGGCCTGTTCATCTTCAACTGTTGCCCTTGTTATTTCAAACTCACCCATTCTTTCTTGTCTTGATTTCATTTACAGTTTCTTTAAACCATTTCTCTATTTTCTTTGCAGTTTCCACCCAGTCTATCTTGCTGATCAGAACTCCCAACGAAATGACAGCAAGGAAACCGGATATGACCGATGTTACGGTTGCCCACCATTTCAATTCACAACCGAAGATAACCTGACCTAACGGCCACTTACTTTCCTGATACAGCAGTTCAAGCAAAGATACGACCGAAATTGCCATCAGCAGGAAGTTCATTCTGGAATCCGCCTCTGCCACGTGACATTCTCCCAGGCTCTGCAGATTACCGCTTACAACGTCCTGAATATCCTTGAACCTCTGGAAATCATTATCCAGTTCAAGTCTCTTGGCCGCCCTGTCATACATTATCTTATGTGACGGAAACTTCATCTGTTTGATCACATCTAAAGCAATAGCCTTCTTGGAAGCCGCCAAAGCCTCTTTCGAATAGTTTCCAATCATACGCTTGGTTACCAATGACATATCATCGGTCAGTTTCAGCAAGCGGTCTGTAGCATTATTAAAGGTATACTTCTTGGCAAGGATGAACTGAATAATGAGCAGATATTCCTCCCATGACACGTGATATAACCTACGGTCCCTCATCATCTGCTTCCAGTTAACACCGTTGACACCATCTCCACGACGGCCATATGTTCCAATGACGACCGTCATATGCGAACCAGCCAATACGAGATCATCAGTATCAATGGCAATATTCTCACCGCAGACATCATCATATGCCTCCGCTGCCCTATAAGGCCACTCTGCAGGATACATAGACATCAGTCCCACCAGTTCAGGCTTATGATAATCCCTTATATGATTGACGATATCGGCCTCACTTAGTTTCTTGCCTCGATTATCCGAGAACAAGTCACGTGTACCATACGTGCCGGTACGGGTACTATACGGATGCTTCACGGTCTCCCAGATATCAACCATTGCATAGCGTGAATCGTCTTTCACAGACATTTCCTCAACGGACACACCTGACTGAAAGATTTTTGAGATATACTTCTTATACCTTAGAACGATCCAGTCAAATACCCTATCCTTGTCCTTGATGACCCATACGCCGCTGTCATCCTCCTTACCTCCTTCACATTCCTCGAAAGACTTGTCTTTCTGCTTCTTTTCCAGCGTTCCTGAATTAATCAGTCTGCCTCCTTCCTCGCGTTTTGCCACATCTCCATCGGAGTTAAGCCAGAACTTATCGACGATAAGGCGATTGATAAGATCAATACCTGCAGACCTGTCATTGTCATTGTTATTGTCATCATCGTCATCACTCCAATACTCTGCCCCAAGTGCACAAGACAGCAAGCCGATGATCTGATTGGTTGTAGCCTTGACGGTTTTTGTATCAGGATCTCCCATAGCAAAATGGTTTGACTCATCAGCTTTCAATATTTTGCAGGTGAATCCGTCAAACAGGAAACGATATGTCACAGAGAAGATATTACCGAAGAATTGGGAAACCTCGACATTGGCATGGCCTTGAAAATCAACCGAAGGAAAATCTGCGACCTCTATTCCTTGGCTATCCTCTTCTTTTGCTGCGCGTACAGGAATACGGAAATCAAAACCTCTCATCGAGTATCGTGCAATCTGGTTATTACTGAAACTCCTTGGAGGGAAAAGCAATTCCTCCACCTCATTTTTCATCTTCACTATATAGACTCCCTCCTTATCTACATACTCGGCAAGAGATGACACCGGAATATCACCCACCTTCGGATCATCCCGAAGGGCTCTCCTCATTTTCTTGAAAGCATCATCAAGATCCACATCTGACACCTTGCCCACCTCCTGACTTATTACGCCATCCGAGAGCATGAAAGTATGAATGAAAACAACTGAAAATGATGGAAATACCAACTCACGTTTATCAGCTGAGCAGCATGTTTGCCTTATATCCATATTCTTCATTTTTTTGATATTATGACAAAAATAACAAAAGTTTACTAACTTTGCCCAACTAAAACCTTTAAAACTTAATAAAAATGAGTGAGCAGATCATTCGTGAAATCGACGCCATGAACGTCACAATGAACGGAGGTTCTACCCTCCTGAACATAGTTCTTGCACTTGTGATGTTCGGTGTAGCGCTTGGCATAAAGCCAAGAACATTCGTAGATATCGTCAAGAATCCCAAGTCCATAATCACAGGTATCGCGTGCCAGCTGGTCCTTCTTCCGGCACTGACACTCGTGCTTATCATGGCGATGGGTAATCTTGTCTCACCGATGTTCGCTCTCGGTATGATCCTCGTGGCTTCATGTCCAGGAGGAAACATATCAAACTTCATTACTTCCCTCTCAAGAGGTAACTCAGAGCTGTCGGTATCACTTACAGCATTCAACACTGCAATCTGCGTGTTCTCCACCCCTCTGAACTTCGCTTTCTGGGGAAAGATGTATCTTAATTTCGCAGGAAACCACTACATCGGTGACCTCCCCGAGCTTGTGATTCCTCTCGGAGAGATCTTCCAGAGCATCTTCATCATCATGGGTATTCCGCTTGTACTCGGTATCCTCTGCGGACAGTATCTCCCTAAGGTGGCCAACGTGCTCAAGAAACCTCTGCAGTACCTGTCGATCGTTGTTTTCATTGCAATGGTGATCATCATCTTCACTGGAAACATTGACGTATTCATGAAGGTAATCCAGTACATCTTCCTGGTAGTGTTGCTGCACAACCTTCTTGCACTCGGAATCGGCTATGGAACAAGTACATTGCTCAAACTTCCTTATAAGGATCGCAGGACCGTAACAATTGAGACCGGCATCCAGAACTCCGGCCTTGGTCTTGTACTCCTCCTCAACCCTAACATCTTCCCTGATACCGGCGCATGGGCCAACAACGGAGGTATGCTCATCATCACTGCATGGTGGGGTGTATGGCATATCATATCTGGTCTGACCCTTGCATTCCTCTGGAGATGGAGAGGCAGGAAGGAACCAAACGAATAATAATATGAGAGAAAAAATATATGAGAAGGACGGTTCATACGACCTTCTCAAAAAGATAGTGGATACTTGCCTCAAAGCAAGCTACCGCAAGATTGAAGTACACGGAGAAGAGAACCTTCCAACAGACGGTTCCCTTCTTCTGGCTCCTAACCATTGCAACACCTTGATGGATGCCCTGGTCATGCTCAACGCATACAGCGGCACAACAGTGTTCGGTGCAAGAGCCGATATCTTCAACAACAAGTTCATAGGAAAGGTGATGACCTATATCAGGATCCTTCCTATGGTAAGACAGAGAGACGGTCTTCGAAATGTGCTCAAGAACAAAGACACACAGGAGACAATTGTCGAGACTCTTGAACACGGAGTAAGGTTCTGCATGTTCCCTGAAGGAAAGCATAGGACAAAGCACTCGCTGCAGGTTCTCGGCAAAGGAGTGTTCAGGGCCGCGCTCGCAGCCAACACCAGATTCGGAGCAGACAAACCTATCTATATAGTACCTGTCGGTATCGAATACGGAGACTATTTCCGCTATAGAAGTACCCATCTTGTAAACTACGGTTCCCCTATCAACGTCACTGAGTTCGTCAAAGGTCTTGATACAGAGAACGAAGTCCAGATGATCGAGCCTTTGAGAAAGGAACTCGTCGAAAGGATGAAGGACCTTATCACATACCTTCCCGATGATGAAAAGTATGATGAGAAATGGTCTCTCCTTAAGATGGTTGCAATCAGCGATGAGCGCAGAGGCTATGGATGCCGCGGAGGCAAGCTATATGACAGCATGCTCAAGAACAGAGGGATCGCTGCGGATATCGAGGCCCAATTGCAGGCTCAGCCAGAGAAGATGGATGAGCTCCTTAATGATGCAAAGGAGTTCGAGCGCATGAGAAAGGCTGCAGGCATATCGATCTATGCTTTCAGAAAGAAGAACAATCCTGCTTTCAATATTATAGGAAAGGGACTTGCAGCACTTGTAGGTCTTCCTTATTTCATTTTCAGCGCTATCGCAAGCCTTCCTATGTGGGTCGCCTCAGAGGTGATCCGCAGGAAGGTCAGGGACGCGGCATTCAGAAACACAGTAAGCTTCGGAGTAAAGCTTGCGATGTCCATCATCCTCACTCCGATCTATGCTGCACTTGCGTTCTGTCTGGCGCCATGGTGGCTTGCACTTGCGTTCATGCTTCTTTGGTATCCATCATACGGATACTTCTACGACTACATTGAAGGATGGCGTCGTTGGATTTCTGACATGAAGCTTCTTGGTAACAAGAAACTCAGAAAGAGATTCAATGACATCGTCAAACAGTACCAAAACCTATAAAAAACCTACTTAAATCTTAAAGTCATGAAACGATTATTTGCAATCATTACGGCTGCAGTGGTATTTTGTACCATAGCGGACGCAAAAGGTGAGAAGAACGTCTCATACAACGAAAACGGAGAAATCATCAAGACCGGCATCAACCTCGGTCCCCTTCCAGTGGTAGCGTTCGACGCTGACCGCGGATTCCAGTACGGAGCCCTCCTTAACATCTATAACTTCGGCGACGGAAGTCTTTATCCAAACCCTAAGTCATGGTGGTACATCGAGGCTTCAGCATACACAGGAGGCACATGGAACCTCTACCTCAACTATGACAAGAGAGACATCTGGGACAACACCCGTCTGTCGATCTGTACCAACTACAGCAACGAGGCAGCTCTCGACTTCTACGGATTCAACGGATACCAGAGCATCTACACATATGCTCAGCCAGACTTCTTCAAGACTCATCCTGACGAATTCACTTTCGATGATTCAAAGAAAGGACAGAAAGCACAGACAAAGTTTGACAACGGAGCAGGAAAGGCCCCTAATGGATTTTACCGCTATAGCAGACAGTCATTCAGGGCTAAGGCTGACCTGACCGGAGAGATCGCAAAGAACTTCTACTGGGAGGCAGGATACACATTCTATTGGATCAACCATAAAGAGTTCACACCTAAGGGCTACGCTCCTGCAGACGGTTCACTCTACCAACTTTACAAGGATTGGGGCATCCTTAACGACACAGGTGAAAACCAGTTCGTTTCAGCCATCAAGGCAGGTCTCATGTACGACACAAGAAATGTTCAGAACAATCCTACCAAGGGTATCTGGGCAGAGGCCCACGCTATCGTGGCACCGAAGTGGCTCGGTTCTTCAATGGACTCATACAAGATCTCTGCAACATTCAGACAGTATGTTCCACTCGGCACTGACAAACTCGTATTCGCATACAGACTCGCCTACCAGGGTTTCCTCGGCAACGACACTCCATGGTATCTGATGCCATTCTACTCTAACATGGGCTACACAAGAGACTACGATGCCATCGGAGGATACCGTACAACACGCGGTCTCATGCTTGACAGAGTACAGGGTCTCCACACAGGATTCTACAACATCGAGCTCCGCTACAGATTCGTAGACTTCCAGCTCTTCAATCAGAACATCGCGTTCGCACTCAGCGGATTCACAGACGGAGCACATGTGTTCAAGGGATATGATCTCACAAACAAGAACGAAGCAGCTCTTGCAATCAGCGCCCCTCACAAGAATGAGCTCTACAAGAAGTATGTTGACACATCACGCAAGGATGGACTCCACGCGACTGCTGGTGCAGGTCTGCGCTTCATCATGAACCAGAACTTCATCGTAGCGTTCGAGTATGCACGTTGCTTTAACAAGCAGGACGGAAAAGGAGCATTCTACATCAACACTGGCTTCCTCTTCTAGGCGACTCAAAAACATACTGGCCACAAGGTCTGTTTCAATGTTCACGAAAATAAACTGACAATCATGCATATAGGTATCGCCGGAAATATTGGCTGCGGAAAGACCACTCTCACAAGAATGCTCGCTGAGCACTATGGATGGACACCGAAGTTCGAGTCTGTCACATATAATCCATACCTTGAGGACTATTACAAGGACATTGAAAGATGGTCATATAACCTTGAGACATATTTCCTGGCACAGAGGTTCCAGGATCTGGTGGAGATTGCCAGGTCCAATGAAGTGATCGTCCAGGACAGAACCATCCTTGAAGGTGTGCACATCTTCGTAGCCAACAACAAGGCAATGGGCAACCTTTCAGACAGGGACTTTGACACCTACATGCATCTGTTCAACCTGATGATGTCTATGGTCAGCGAGCCTGATCTCCTGATTTACCTCAAGACCTCAGTCCCTACCCTGGTGGCGCAGATCCAGAAACGCGGTCGTGACTACGAGAAAGGCATCAGCATCGAATACCTCAGCAATCTCAACGAGCGCTATGAGCAGTGGATCGCAGACTACAAAGGCAAGGTACTCATCATCGAGGCAGATGATCTTGACTATGAGCACCGCCCAGAAGACTTCGCAGCGATCACAGACAAGATTGATGCTCAGCTCTTCGGTCTGTTCTGATACAAGACAATAAGACACAAAATGAAATCAGGTGGCAAGGTACGAAGGACCTTGTCACCTGATTTGCTATGGAGTGCCTCACAGTTTGGTCTGCAGTGCCACTTATGAGGTCGAAAGGGCGATTCGTTCTGTAACCTGTTATTTGATTCTTACCATCGTAACAGGCTGCTGCTGAACATCGTCGAGAGGATGGCTCTGGAACTTGACCTTCTTGAAATCAATATCCATAAGGTCAATGCAACGGATATTGCTGTTCCATGCTGTACGATAATAGAGCTTCATCGCCTTCAGGTCAGTTGCAGCAGTGAACTGTGTTGCGCTTGGAAGACCCTTAGGAATGTCTTTCTGCAAGTGCTGGCTTCCGATTGGGATATCGAAGTTGTTCAGTATATGGAATGCCTGCTGTACTGTCGAGAAACCATCTGGCCAGACTGGTGCGGTGGTCTGGAAGAATGTCGCGCGGACAAATCTCGACGGCGATGTAAAGTCGCCAGGGAGACCGAGCATGCCGCTGCCATGACCAAGAGGCTGTAGAGTGATGCCTGGAGCTATTGTATTGTCAGGAGCCGATCCCGGCTGGAGATTGATGTAGTTATTGAGGTTGGTCATGTGCCACTGGAAGCCAGGTGCATTTGTTATGACACCGAGCTTGTTCTCATAGAACTGTGGAACTCCACCGACAACTTCAAGTACAACCATTCTGCCATTAGGTTCAGTGATTCTCCAATGAACAGCACCTATTCTATGATCCAAGGTAACAAGGTCAAGGCCGGCCAATGAAGCCTTCATCTGATCGATCGTTGAGAACTGCGAAAGCACCCATGAAACAAACTGCATATCACAGAGTGTCACATCGTTTCGCTTAGAATCATATGCCTTGTAATCACCATAGCCTGGAAAGAAGAAAAGTCCCGCAGAGAGTCCTGCTTCATTGACTCCTTCAACCACGAATGGTTCATATTCAGTGTATATGCCAACATAGCCATACACAGCCTTATACTTCAATCCATTCTCGCCTGTAGGTGTATATGACTGCTGTACATGGCCACGAGGTACCACAGCGTAACCACACTGCATCGGAGTAGCAGCCCACTCCACGGTTCTTGCCACTACCCTACTGCCGTCTTGTGCCTTGAGGGAAATGCCTGTGCAGGCGTCTGCTTCGGTCGAAACCGCCATCAGAAGTAATGCCGCAGAGGCCAATGTTATAATTCGTTTCATCGCTTTTAAATTTAAATTCACAGCTTTGGATTTAGCAAGGTTCAGACCACATGCTGATAATTACTTTAAATTATATATATTTGCAAAGTCGAAAGGTTTGAATATTTATAAAAACAACTTTTATGAAACTGATTTCTATTGCCAGGGCTGCAGCCGTAGCCATATTGGGAACAATGCTTACTGTCAGCTGCGAGAAGCCGAACAATGGTCCAGCTACACCTGAAGATATAAATACAAACTTCTTCATTTATGACGGATATTCGTTTGTCATAAATTCGGCAGTACAATATGACAAAGGCGACAACACACTTGAGTTCTGGCTCTCCCCTGTCAGCGGACTGACAACATCAGAGGAGATCAAGGCTGGAGGAGACTATGTCGTACTCAATACCCACAAGTCATATCTGGGCAACAGAGACAGATTCAACACTCCGCAGTCAAAAGACTCATACATCTGCTTCTGCGAGCAGAAGTTCGCCTATGGCAACGTAGGAACAGCATATATTGAAGTTCAGATCGCAAACGACAACCTTACTTTGAACTTCCTGGCTGAAAAGCTTTACACTAAGGCAGACAATAAGCCATCAGGTCTACTCTCAGGCGAATATAAAGGTACATTTGTCGTTGAAAAAGAACAGCCATACAACAATGACTGGGGCTATGACAGAAAGCACACAGCAATCAAGAAAGCAGTTTTCACCACCCGTGAGGACGGAGGAGACTCTACCATCGCACTCTTTGAGGAAAACGGCAGCGAAGGAATCAGAATAGAGTTCCCAAACATCAGTGTTGATGAAAACTCCGCATATACCAAGGAATACCATATCACAGCCTCTGATTACCCACAGGAACTCAAGCTATATACAAAGGGTCGCAAATACGCCCTCAAAGGTGCTGCAGGCACAATCAGGACAACAGTAAACAACAACGAAGTTATAGTAAACATATCACTGATAAAGGACGGCAGCCAGCTTTGCGCCGAATACTCTGGAGCATATGAGAGCAAAACTGTAAAGGTCAACAGATTCGTATATGAATACGTAAGCTACGACACCAAAGTTGAAACCAGGAATAATATCGTGGAACTCTTGGTAGAAGAGAGCGGCGACAAACTCAAGATCGGTTTCTCTCCTAGCGATGGATACTCGTTCCCATCGGCAAACTATACCCACATGCCTATCCTCACTATTCCTGCATCAATCATCAATACAGGAAAGAAGAATTTCAACCAATTGACTGGCTGGGAGTTCCTATACGACATCATGCAGGTATGGCCATATGAGAATGATGAGAAGCCACATCCTGCCGATACAGATTGGATCTACATCAACCACAACGATGATGTATATGAGATTGAATTCGTGCTCACAAGCCAGGGAGCACTGTCAAAACCATGTTCAATCGACGTTTACTACAAAGGCGAAGTTAAATAATCATGGAGAAACTCACTGCCTTTGTGCAGGAACATATAGCAGATGATCTGACCAGACTCGTGCTGGACAGGAAGAAATGGCCGGATATCGATATGGATCTGGCCGTTTCCTGTATTCAGAGCCGCAGGAAGCTTAAAGGCAAGGTTCAGGAATGGTATATGAACCCTGATCTCATATTTCCAGTCGGCCTTTCTGCCGAGCAGTGCAGCAGTACGGCTACCGGAATCTACAAATCAGCACTGGCATCTGAAATCGCCGAAGGCAAGACATTCAGACTGGCTGACCTGACTGGCGGATTAGGCGTAGATTCATGGTACTTCTCGCAGAAAGCATCGCAGATCTGGTATCATGAGATGCAGGAGAAGCTATGTATCGCGGCCGAACATAACTTCAAGGCATTAAAGGCAGAAAACATAATTGTCAGAAACATAGTTTCCACTCCGGAGACGCTTGACGGAATCCTCTCGGAAGCGCAGCCAGACATTGTCTACATTGATCCTGCACGCAGAGGCGAAGGTGGCAAAAAAGTGTTCCTGATTGAGGAATGCATGCCGGATGTCATGACCCTGAAGGAGCAGATCTTCAGATATTGCAGACATATCCTCCTCAAGCTCTCCCCTATGGCAGACATCACAATGGCATGTTCACGACTCGGAGCCACATGCCGTGAAGTACATATCGTAGCGACTGGAGGGGAATGCAAGGAACTGCTTATCTGGATGGACAGGGAGTGGTTTGATGAATATACTGTCACTGCTGTGGAACTGCCATCAGGCTATCCTGAAATCGAGCCGGCTACGTTCTCGTTTAGCGGTTCCGAGGAAAAGATTGCCACGGCCTCTACGAGGCCTCGCAATGACGTATCAGGCTTCCTCTTCGAACCAGGCAAATCCCTTATGAAAGCTGGCTGTTTCAACCTGATAGCCAACCACTTCGGGCTGTCAAAATTAGGCGTATCCACACATTATTATGTAACAGATGACCCTGTAAAAGCCGATGAGCTTAAGCCATACGGCAAGGTCTATATGATTCTAAACACACAACCTCTCGACAAGCGATCGATCAAGGCAGCCGGTGCCGCCTATCCTCGCGCCGAAGTCACTGCACGCAACATCCCTATGGACACGGAAACCTTCCGAAAGAAGCTCGGTGTCTCCTCCGGTGACGATGCACACATCTTCGGCCTTAAGTCCGACACCCTCGGCAACCTCATCATCATCACCCGCCGATATTAAAAGCCCCGATAACGCACAACAATCGAGTAGGAGGAAAACAAAAGTAGGTTTTCCTCCTACTTTTGTTTTCCGACCTCTCACACCACCGTACATGCGGGTCCGCATACGGCGGTTCCTTATCTGCAATGATACTTTTCGTAGTATCCCATCAGTGACGGGT
>JAFYRK010000079.1 GCA_017559545.1 Bacteroidales bacterium | reverse complement strand
TCGGAAAAGCTTGGCGAACTCCTTGCGCTCGGATGCTTCTTCCGGCAAGTTCATGAAATCACTTATTCCGGCATCCTCAAAGACCGCCTGAATAGCCTGATACAGAGCATTGAGAGCCTCAAGATTCTTGTTCAGCTTTTCTACAAACAAGGCCAGCGGCTTATCACCGGAATACAGCTTAACGGCTTTCTGCACATTCTGCTCCATCGTATGCGGGCGGCGGTAATAGCGAATCGTACCGAACGGCTTTTGCCCGCCGAACAGGCGATTCGTGCGCGAGAACGCCTGAATGATATTCTCATAGCGCAGCATCTTGTCCATGTAGAGCGTGTTAATCCACTTGGAATCAAAGCCTGTCAGCATCTGGTCTACCACAATAAGTAAATCAATCTGCTGCTCGGGGGTGCGCTCAATTCTTTCGTATGGTTTCTTATGAGCCAGCCTTGCCGCGATATCTTTCTTCATCATGGCAAAGTTCGGAATCGTGAAATCCTGACCATACCGCTGATTGTAATCAGTAATAATCTCACTCAGACCTTGTTCCTTTTCAATACCTGAGCCATTGTTGTCGATATTCGGGTCGAAGAGAGCCGTTATCTTCAGCCATGGTGCGGCTTCTTTCAAGCGGCGGTAGTACTGAATAGCCTCGGCAATGCTGCCCGTAGCAAAGATGGCATGGAACTTACTGTTGTGGCTCAACGTCACCCAGTTGTCGAGAATATCCTGCACCACAGTCTTCTGGTGCTCATCGCATTCGTATTGACAGTCAGGCAAATAGTCTTCAATCCCTTTGGTGTAGTCACCATTCTCATCTTCCGTACCATGCATGGGCAACCCCATGAATCGCTGGAAAATTTCTGCCTTTTTCGGATCGCTGTATGCCTCGGCAACAGTTGCAGCCTTGGCTTTTTCCAGAGCCACGGCCTCACGCAAGTCTTTATCCTTGTACGTCAGAACCTTGTAAGGGTCAAAGCCCAAGACGTTCTTATCTCGAATACCATCGGCTATGCTGTAGCGGTGCAACTCATCGCCAAAGACATCGGAGGTCGTGTTGGCTTTTTTCTGATTTTCTTCATGAATCGGTGTCCCGGTAAAGCCGAAGAAGATTGCCCTGGGGAATGTTTCCTTAATGATGCGGAGCATCTCACCAAAGGTCGAGCGGTGGCACTCGTCCACAATAAACACGATGCGCTTGGAACTCATAAGGGCGATATCAGCAGCTTTTAAGCCGCCCTCGTCCTCGTTCCTGATATTGCTCATCTTCTGAATAGAGGTCACAATGAGCGTATCTGTGGGGTTATTGCTCTTAAGTTTTGTGACAAGCACCCCGGTATTTTCGGTAGCTTGCACATCTTGGTCGTCATCTGCAAATCCCCGGTATTCCTTGAGACTCTGCGTGCCAAGCTCAATTCTATCCATCAGGAAAATCACCTTATCAGCATCCTTGGACGATGCAATAAGCTGTGCAGACTTAAACGAGGTCATGGTCTTGCCGGAACCCGTAGTGTGCCAGATAAAGCCGCCGCGCTGGTTCTTCTCATCCCACTTGGTCTTGGCCACCTTGTCAGATATGGCATTGGCCGCATAGAACTGGTAGCTACGCATGACTTTGAGCACGCCATCCGAGTTATCAGCCACAGTATAGAACCCGATAAGCTGGTGCGCCATCGGTATGGACAACAGCGTGGAATAAATTGTTTTCCAATCGTTTATAGGCTCATTGTTGAAGTCCGCCCAATGGAAGTAATAATCTTGGTTGAACTTGCCCTCCACTCCGGGATTGGCAAAATACAGCGTCTCCTCCGGGTTCATGGCCACAAATATCTGCACAAGGGAGAACAGGCCACTAAAGATACCCTCCGCAGAGTATTTCTCAATCTGCTGGCAAGCTTGGGAGACAGGCACACCACTCCTCTTCAGCTCAAT
>JAFYRK010000078.1 GCA_017559545.1 Bacteroidales bacterium | reverse complement strand
CCTCTCTGTACGGTGCGTGGTACAACAATTCATTGGCACTCTTTCTTACGGGAGCATATCCCATAGCCTGCATATAATTCTCAATAGGCACGTTTCTTATATCCTGTATTTCCATATATCCATTGTTTAATTGATGATGAACTTGATTCCCAATCCGTATTGGGTGTGAAATTTCTTGGTGTCGCCACCCCAAAGGCAGCGTTCCCTAACATTGGCAAGCAACGCTATACGGTCGGCAAGGTATATCTCCATATCCAGCGTAATGGCTCCGCCATATATAAACCTGTCCCTTGCGTGCAGTGTCGCACCGTCAAACAGCAGCTTGTCGCCCCAATTTACCGTTTCATACCCCGCCAAAGCCGATGCCCCGAGATAGAAGAAGACAATCTTGCGTGCATCGGACAGGAACTTGTAGTAATAACCTCCCTCTGCCGTGAACTGCGATACAGGGATGCGGATGTCCTTGTATGGGCTGTGCCATTGCAGATATTCCGCACCGAACACCCATTTGTGTCCTCCTTTTGCATAGGATGAGAGTGCTGCACCGAAACTGTATCCTGCACTGTTATCCTTGTCGGAGGCATGGAAACCGTCCGCCATATTCGCCTTAAACTCTATGCCCTTCATCTTCGGCAGGCACCGTTGGGCGTCGGCTTGCCCCACTGAGAGGGCAAGTAACGCTACAAACATTATCAGGTACTTCTTCATACTACTTCACGCTGAGTTCGTTGATAGTCTGTGCCAATACCAGGTCCTCGTTCTCAATCACGAAGGACTGATGGCGACCTCCGTTCTTCTCGTTGAGTTCCACCACAAGGCACTTGTCATCGGGAATGGTGAACTTCGACATGGTGAACACGGTGCGTTCACTCTTCTTGCCCGGCACAACCGTTACATAGTTCTGGGCACGGAGCGGAAGGATAATCTGCTCCTGCACGGCAGCACGCTTCGCCACTTTCTTGTCCACAATCTTGAAGGTGATATAGTCCACATCGAAAGGCACGTTGCTCGTGTTCTTGATTTCCGTGTGGAAGTAGAGCAATCCGTTATGCGTATAGATACCCTTGAGAAGATACTGCACTCCGAAACGCTTGCTGCCGATGTGTTTCACCTGACGTTTGTTCTGCTTGTGGATGGACTTCATAATCAGACGCACCAGCATCGGACTCTCCGAACCGAGTTCCTTGAGATAGATTTCCTGTGCGTTGTTCGGACGGTTTACCGCCTCGCCATCGTGAATAAAGTCCTTCATCTCCACATTGAGGATAAGCGGCTCATCGGCATACTTCACATTGAAGGTGTAGAAACTGCCGTCCTCCGTAATGACAGACATATTGGTCTCGTTCTGGAAGTTCTTCACGGTCGCCTTGACACGGATAACATTCTCTGCACCGTCCGCCTTGCCCGCAATCAGATTGGGAGAACCCAAGTCCACATATCGGACTTCCGCAGGGAAGATGATATGCACCGTCTTGTTATAGGTAACTTCCAAACCGTGTGGCGGTATCATACGGTCAAAGGTTAGTTTGCGGCTCAGTCCGTGATACATATCGCCGTCCTCTTCCTGCTGGGGATAGACCTCCTTTGTCAAGGTCAGTTCCTCCGCTGCATTCTTGTTCACTACTGCCGATGAGTCGGCTACCTGTGCATTTGCTGCACCTGCCACGCCCATTGTGAGGGCAAAAATCATGAGATACTTTTTCATTTTACTTTTGGATTTAGTGGTTGATTTTTGTTGTTTCTTTTCTCTTTCGTTTGTTTTCTGTTTTGTTTCATTCATTGTTGTCTAATCACGCTCCTGATAGAGCATCACCTTATATCCCGACTTCAGATGTACTTTTACGGTACGCATCTTCTTGGCGATATACTGGCTTGTTCCTTGTATGACACCCTTGCCCAAATCGGAGGCGAGTTGTGCCCCCGCATCGGTAGAGATGTTGATGCTGCTTCCGAGTGATCCGCCCATATTGGCGGCAACCTCCTTCACCGCATTCAGCTCCATAGAGTTTGGGATGAAGATTCCTTCCTGTCCGTCACTGTCATACACCATCAGTTCAACGGGAATGATTGTACCCTCATACTCCAGCGATGTTATTGCGATACCGAGTCTTTCGCCCTGTATGCGTCCGGCACCTACCACCACGGCAT
>JAFYRK010000077.1 GCA_017559545.1 Bacteroidales bacterium | reverse complement strand
CTTCGGCCCAGCAATTGGAGGGCCATGCGGAGGTAGTCCAGGCTAAGGGATGCTTTTCCTTGGCAGATGGCAATCAGGGATTTCTTGACAGGGGCCAGGACTCCCAGTCCGAAAGCCTTCGGCCAGTGGTAGTGGATGTTGGCATATTCGGACAAGTGATAGACAGACTCCGTACGGAGAAAGCCTTGATGCGTCATGGGGCGGTATTCCCGGTCGTGATTACCGAAAACTTTTGGGGAATAGCCCACTTGGAACTGGTGGTAGGTCAAACGGTTGACAAAATCCTTGTCTTCGCCGTAATGGTAGAATAGAGGACAGAAACCGCCTACTTTCTTCAGGACAGATACGGGGATCATCCAGAAAGCGGCGTTGGCAAAAGGTATGTCCAGTATATCCTTGTCGGGTAACTGGGCCAGTTGCTGTATCTGTGCATAATGACCGAAACCCGGGTCGGGCTTGTCTCCTTTGCCCGTGAGATGAACGGGCGAGAGGATGCCGTAGTGAGGATGGGACTGGCTGAGTGCCACCAGCTTCCCGATGGTATTGGAGTCTATCCAGGCGTCCTGATTGAGCAGGAAAACAAAATCGTATCCCTCGGCAAGGGCGATTTGCATGCCGATGTTGTTGGCCTGTCCGAATCCCAGGTTCTTGGCTTGAGGCAGAAGACGGACTTCGGGATAATCGTTCTGTATGCGCTGGATGGTCCGATCGGTCGATCCATTGTCGATGACTACGGTATCAATCGGGTACTGGGAGAGGCGCAGGCTTCCCAGGCAACGGTCTATCCATGGTTCGAAATGATAGGATACAATGATTACCAATACTTTCATAGGCATCTATTTCTTCTTGTTCTGGAAAAAGGCGATGGACTCTTGCAGGATGACGGATTTCATCAGTCCTAATATCAGTATATAACATCCACCGACTCCACCGATCTTGCATGCCAGCCGGATACTGGTGGATTCGATGCCGAGGGTAGCATACTGGGCAAGGATGACCAAAACGCCACTCAGCAACAGATAAGGGCAGATGTCCTTCAGCAAGGAGAGGCAGGTAAGCCCGATTTCCCGACGGACAAAGTGCTGCCAGACAAACATCCAACCGGTATTGACAATGACAAAGGCATAGAGCATGGTCTGTATGCCGTATGGATAGGTGACGGTTGCTGTCAGGAGTTGCAAGGTGCTGAGCAGAATGGTACACCACATATAGGTGGAGGAATGTCCCCGGCTCAAGAGCAACTGGGAGAACAAGTTGCTGATGGGTAAGAAAGCTCCTCCGATACACAGGATTTGCATGATTTGGGCACTAGGCAGCCATTTGTCGGTAATGGCTAGGGTAATCAGCTCGGGGGCAGTCAGGCTTAGTCCGAACATGGCAGGGAAGGAGACGAAGGCGGTGAAGCGAAGCATCTTGCGGAGTGCTTTCAGTTGATAGCCTTTATCTTCGGATATGGAAGCGAAAACGGGTTGTGCCACACTGGTAATCATACCGTTGATGGTGGTGTAGCCCATCGTGTTCCACTTGTTGGCTTGATTGAAATAGCCTACTTCCTTTTCGGTATAGAATTTTCCCAGGAGAACCGAGAACAGGTTGGCATTGATGATATGGAAGGTATGTGTCACAATGAGCTTGCTGCTATACCCTATCATTTCTTTGATGGGGGTGAAATCGACCTTCCAGGAAGGATGCCATCCTGCAAAATAGTAGCTGAATATTGTAGTGGATAGTGTATAAGCAATACTTTGTATAGCAATGCCCCAATAGGCAAATCCATTGGCTGCCAAGGTGATACCGACGATGCCGGAAAGTGTCAATGACAGAAAGGAGATGATGGCATTCTCTTTGGTCTTCAGGTGCTTGAAGAGATAGGCGCGGGGAGCGACATTGGTGCTGGAGATGAGGAATCCGATAAAGGACAGGCGTGCCAGTGCTGTCAGTTCGGGCTGTTCATAGAAATCCGCAATCAGTGGGGCGGTGAAATATAAAAGGGTGTATAGGCTGATGCCCATCAGAAGACTAAACCAGAATACGGCGTTGTAGTCTTTGTGCTCCGTCTTCTTCCGGTTGGTAAGGGCGGATATGAATCCTCCTTCCTGAAGGATGGAGGCCAATGCCGAGAAAATGGTGAGCATTCCCACCATTCCGTAATCGGCGGGAGTCAGCAATCGGGCCAAAAAAATACCAAAAAAGAGGTTGAGCAACTGTTGTATACCGTTGCTCACACCTCCCCAAAAGAGTCCTTTGGCTGTTTTATCT
>JAFYRK010000076.1 GCA_017559545.1 Bacteroidales bacterium | reverse complement strand
CACTGCAAACAGCAGCACCAGGACCCATAATATCATATTTTCCTTTTTCATTCTGTACTTGGTGTTAGCTGCTACAAAGATATAAATAAAATTACTACCTTTGTTCGTTATGTTGATTGATATGCTCAAAGGATTCCTTGTAGGAATTTGTGCCTCGGCCCCGATCGGACCGATCGCTATCCTTGTTGTGCAGAAGTCGCTCAGCATGGGCCATAAGGCCGGATTCGTTTCAGGCCTGGGTGCTAGTGTGGTGGATACATTCTATGCGTCTATCGCAATCTTCGCCCTTGCGTTCGCGCAGAGATTTCTTGAGGACCACCGTGTCATCATCCTGATTGCAGGAGGTGTAGTACTGGCTGTCCTGGGATTGTCGATGGCGCTTAAGGATCCGTTCCGAAAGATGAAGTCAGATGGGGCTACCGTGACTCCTAAGGACTTCGGCAGGGCAGTGGCGATGGCACTTTCCAATCCTGGCGCCATCTTCGTGATGCTGGCCCTGTTTGCATTCTTCGGCATAGCCAATAAGTCGCCTCATGATTGGCGGGTCATGCCGATCATCCTGTCGGTGAGTGCGGGATCAGTCACATATTGGTTCAGCATATCATGGCTTCTTAGCCGTTTTAGAAATAAGTTCCAGATGAACACGATTCTCTGGATAAGCAGGGTGACAGGTGCTCTGATCGTGATAATAGGAACCGCATTGCTCGGCAAGGGCCTCTTTATGGTCCTCCTCCAGGGCATGCCAATACAATAATAGACATGGAAAACTCTAAAGTATTCTTCACAGACCTGAGGACAGTCCCAGGTAATGACATGTTGACCAAGCTTGAGCGCCTTATCAGAAGGGCAGGCATCGCTGATATTGATTTCGAAGGTAAGTTCACTGCTATCAAGATCCATTTCGGTGAGCCAGGTAACCTTGCATACATCCGTCCTAACTATGCTGCGCGTGTGGTAGACGTTATCCGTTCGCTTGGAGGAAAGCCTTTCCTTACCGATTCCAATACTCTTTATACAGGAGGACGTTCCAATGCGGTAGACCATCTCAATGCAGCGATGGAGAACGGCTTCAACAGGATCGGAGCCCATGCCGACGTGATCATCGCTGACGGTCTGAAGGGTACAGATTATAAGGAGGTTCCCTCTGGTGGAAAATATTGTCCGTCGCCAAAGATCGGAGCTGCTATCGCTGATGCGGATATCGTGATTTCCATGAACCACTTCAAGGGTCATGAGCAGAGCGGATTCGGCGGCGCGCTGAAGAACCTCGGAATGGGTTCTGCAAGCGTTGGCGGAAAGCTTGAACTTCATTCATCGTCGCAGCCTTGTATTGATCTTGACAACTGCATCGGATGCCGCGTTTGCGAGAAGTACTGCCGTCATGATGCTGTAAAGGTAGTGGACAAGAAGGCGGTGATCGACTATGACAAGTGCGTAGGTTGCGGTCAGTGCGTGGCTGTATGCCAGAAGTCTGCGGCTGTGGTAAAGGATTATGATACTTCGGAGGTTCTTAACAGCAAGATTGCAGAATATGCTTATGCAGTGGTGAACGGCAAGCCTTCGTTCCATATAAGCTTCATCATGAATGTGTCGCCTAACTGCGACTGCTGGAACCATAATGACGCAGCAATCGTTCCTGATCTTGGAATCGCGGCATCGTTCGATCCTGTCGCTCTTGACTGTGCCTGCGCAGATCTGGTGACGGCTGCTCCAAGCCTTGTTGGAAATGCAATTTCGGATAAGGATGCCAAGCATGAGGGCGAGTGCACATGCGGTCATCATCACCACCACAAGGGTGAGGATAAGTTCCGCCTTGTGCATCCTGACACCAACTGGAAGGCAGGAGTTGAGTACGGCGAGCAGATCGGTCTCGGAAACCGTGCTTATGAATTGGTAATCGTTAAATAAAGATATGGCAGAAAAGACTACAGAAAAGAAGGGATTCTTCAAGCATTGGATTGTACGTAACCTTCTGGCAGCAGCAATCATATGTGTTGTGCTGCTTGTCGGTGCAATCGTATTCCTCAATGTCGTGACTCAGCATAACCGTGAACTTGCAGTTCCGGACTTCAGAGGCATGACTGTTCAGCAGGCGCAGGCTGCGGCTGAGAAGGCCGGAATCCGTGTCGAGGTCATCGATTCGGTGTATTCGCAGAGGAACAGAGGCAAGATCAAGGGACATACCCCAGCTGCCGGTGTAATGGTCAAGAAAGGACGCAGAGTGTTACTTACTGTTAATGCGGTTAATGCCAGGAAGGTGACTGTTCCGAATCTGGTAGGTTATTCATTGAGGCAGGCAATACCTGAATTGGATATGCGTGGACTGCAGCTCGGCAGACTTATTTATAAGAATGATATAGCTACCAATAACGTTCTTCAGCAGCTTTATCGTGGCAGGCCGGTGGATGCTGGATCGCAGGTTGAGGCTGAGTCTGTGATTGATCTGGTGGTAGGATTGAATTCTTCGGACTGCGAGACTCTTATTCCGGATGTCATCGGTAAGGATGAGGCAGCAGCTAAGAAGACCCTTCATGATTCGTATCTCAATGTCAGGAGGTCAATTTATGATAAGGATGTCCAGACTTGGGAGGATAGCCTCAGTGCAGTCGTTTACAGACAGAATCCGACTCCTTCGGAGTTCCCTGTAGGTATGGGTACGGATGTTACCATTTATCTTAAGAAATCAGAAGTTCAGGAGTAGTGATGGTAGATAAGGATTTATACATGGATGAGGTTGCTTATGAGGATGAGCAGCAGGAGATGTTCGAGCATTACCGCTTTGACATTGCTGCAGGTCAGGAGCCTATGCGTGTTGACAAGTATCTTGCAACGCATATGGAATTCACCTCTCGTCATCGCGTACAGATGGCAATCAAGGCAGAATATATCCGTGTAAATGACAAGATTGTAAAGGCAAATTATGTTGTACGTCCGGGAGATGTCATCAAGTTCGTCATGCCTTATCAGAGACGAGGACTGGAGATTCTTCCTGAGGATATTCCGTTGAATATTGTTCATGAGGACGAAGATGTCCTTGTGCTTAACAAAGAGCCGGGCATGGTCGTGCATCCTGGTCACGGACACTTCAGCGGCACTCTCGTGAATGCTCTCGCTCATCATCTTGGACTTTCGCAGGGTCCTGACGCTGAGGATGAAAGAATGGGTGTTCTTGTACACCGTATTGATAAGGATACATCAGGTTTGCTGGTTGTTGCAAAGAACGAAGAAGCGCAGCTTAACCTTGCCAAGCAGTTCTTTGTGCACTCTATTGAGCGTCGCTATGTGGCAATTGTATGGGGTAATCTCAAGGAGGATGAAGGAACTATTGCCGGTAACATCGGACGTGACCCTAACGACCGTATGCGTTTCAAGGTGTTCCCTGAGGGAGACCATGGCAAACATGCAGTAACCCATTACCGTGTCCTCGAACGTTTCGGCTACGTGACAGTAGTCGAGTGTCGTCTGGAGACAGGCCGTACCCACCAGATCCGTGTGCATTTCAATTGGATTGGTCATCCGCTCTTCAATGACGAGAGATATGACGGATCTGAGATCAGGAAGGGTACAATATACGCAAAATACCGTCAGTTCATAGAGAACTGCTTCAAGCTCCTCCCAAGACAGGCGCTCCATGCCAAAACGCTTGGATTCGTCCACCCGAGGACGAAGCAGATGGTCCGTTTCGATTCCGAACTACCGTCTGACATGCAGGCACTCATCGACAAATGGAGAAAATATTCTGAGAATATGAGTCAGTTCCTGGAAGAATAAGTACCATAAATCTGACAACTTGAACTCTTGCAGAAAACGGAGCATTTTCTCGCTTTCCTGATTTTCTGTCTGATCTACCAGGGACGCTGTTGCCATCAGCTTGACGATGGCCTGCAGCTGTCTGTACGAAACTTTCATAATTCAGTATCTTTAGGTGATATCCGACACAAATTTAATATTTATTGGGGAATATAGATTAAATACGTTTGTGATGTAATTGTATATTATTACATTTGTGGGAAAGATCGTGTGATATGAACCAAATATACTTCGAAGTAAAGGGAGAGAAACTCCTGAAAAGAATCGGGATCACAAAGAGCGAGTTCGCAAGGAGAATGGGAATCCATCGGCAGAATGTGGGTGCGCTTTTCAGGACAAAGAACCTGAACACAATATATAAGGCTGCACATGTGCTTGGTGTGCCCTTTGAATTGCTGGTCGGCTATATAGAGGAACCGGATCTGAGCGAATTTCCGCCGGTGCCGTATGAAGAAGTTATCTGGGAAATTACGGAGGACGATATTCCCAGAGGGGATTCGGTAGAGGATATGCGGCAACGCCAAAGTCTTATATATCAGTTCTATCGGGAATGGAAACGCCGTAATCCGGATCAGAAGAAGTACAACATGGCATTGAAAGAGGATATCAATATACGTGCAGTCTCTTTGGATGAGACGGCGGCTCATGCGTCTCAATCTTATTTGTCAACAATTGCCGTACTTCAGCTGGATGCAATCCTGACAAATGCGAGGCTTGTGCGGAAATCTCCATCAAAGCCTAAGACTAAGAATCAAAGGCCATTCGAGAGTATGCTTATCATGGAACATGTTTGTCCTGGTATTGGACGTATAAAAATGACCGTTGGTGTCAAACGAAGTGATAAGTCAAAGGTGCAATACTGCATTACATCTATTGATACTGATAAGATAAAACAGGAGGTCGTCTGACCTCCTGTTATTCTTGCCCCAAGACAACGTGGCGGAATTACTTCTAGAGCGAGGGTCTCGCGGGCGGGGACTTTTGCGCGACTCGATTACCCATCCGTATCACGTATTACAATCTCGTTGGCAAATTTATAAAACCTCAATTAAATACGCAAATAAAGACACCAATAAAAAAGGTGGGAAGCTAATCCAGCTTCCCACCTTTTTCATCATAAAATTCATTCTGCAAGACTGTGAAGTCGGTTGTCTCGACAACCTCTATCTTACATCTGTACTTCTTTTTCCATCGTCCCACTATCGATGAGAAGATGCCTCTGGTAAGGTATGCTCCGAGAATCGGGTTGACCTTGAGGATGAGGCTTGTGATCTTTTTCTCATTCACATAGTATGTAAGCCTTCTTTCGATGGCTTCGTCGATCACGACACTTGACGATATCTTTCCTGAGCCGTTGCATACCGGACACACTTCCATGGTGTTGATTTCGGTTGCCGGGCGGACTCTCTGCCTTGTGATCTGCATCAGGCCGAACTTGGTCAGCGGCAGCACGTTGTGCTTGGCCCTGTCTGTAGCCATGAGCTCAGTCATTTTCTTGTAGAGGGCGTTCTTGTGATCGTTGTTCTCCATGTCAATGAAGTCTACGATTACGATGCCTCCCATGTCCCTGAGCCTTAGCTGGCGCGCGATTTCTTCGGCAGCGTAGCAGTTGATGTCAAATGTGTTCTGCTCCTGTTCCTTGTTCTTTGAACGGATGCCGCTGTTGACATCGATCACATGCAATGCTTCTGTGTGCTCAATCACAAGGTATGCTCCCTGTTTGATAGGCACCACCTTTCCGAATGAACTCTTGATCTGTCTTGTTACCTCGAAATGGTCGAAGATCGGTGCTTTGTCCTTGTAGAGCTTAACGATCTTTTCCTGCTCAGGCGAGATCAATGAGATGTACTTGCGGATTTCCTCATAAATGGTCTCGTTATTTACATAGATGTTGCTGAACGAGTCGTTGAGGAGGTCCCTGAGGATTGTGGTGGTCTTGCTGTACTCGGTGAAGAGCAGCTGAACTGCCTTGGATTTTGCCAGTTTCTTCCATGAATCTTCCCATTTCTCAATGAGTGACATCAGCTCTGCATCAAGTACCGCTGCGTTCTTTCCTTCTGCAGCTGTGCGGATGATAGCTCCGTAGTTTCTTGGAAGAATACTCTTTACAAGTGTCTCAAGTCTTCTTTTCTCTTCTTTTGAAGAGATCTTCTGGGATACGCTCACCTTCTCGGCGAAGGGGAGTAGTACGATGTTTCGTCCTGCCAATGAAATTTCCGCAGTCAGTCGTGATCCTTTTGTCGAGATCGGCTCCTTTACGATCTGGACGATGATCATCTGTCCCGGGCTCAGCACATTCTCGATTCTGCCTTCCTTCTCGAGGATTTTGCTTGGTTTGATGTGCTTGTACATTCCCTTTGCATCTGTGTTCGGGTTGATTCTCTTGACAAACTCGTCGAATGCCTCGAAATACAGACCCAGGTCAAGATAGTGGACAAATGCCTCCTTCTCGTCTCCGATGTCGACAAAGGCAGCGTTCAGGGCGGGAAGAATCTTCTTCACTTTTCCGAGATATACATCTCCGACAGAAAAGCTGTGGCCCTGGCTGGACTCCTTGTTCAGCTCGATAAGCTTGTGGTTCTCCATCAACGCTATCGAGACTTCCGTTGCGCTTACGTCAACAATCAGATCCTTTTCAGACTCCATCAGGAATTTCAGTGATAAGAACTTTGTTTGTGCCCCGTTCGGGGCTTTTGTTTAAACTAAAGAGGCCGACCACCCGGGTCGGCCTCTCTTTAGCAACTGCTAAAATGGCAGACACTGCCCGAGAAAATTACTTTCTCTTCTTGTGTCTATTCTTGCGAAGACGCTTCTTACGCTTGTGCGTAGCCATCTTGTGCCTTT
Organism: Bacteroidales bacterium; assembly: GCA_017559545.1. Taxonomy (GTDB): domain Bacteria; phylum Bacteroidota; class Bacteroidia; order Bacteroidales; family UBA932; genus Cryptobacteroides. The sequence goes on along the minus strand of JAFYRK010000076.1, from coordinate 16,571 downwards.
TATGCTTCTTTCCGTTTGGCATAATTAAAAGGTTTTAATATATAGTTAATAAATAATTACTTTACAGTATTTACAAAAACCTTAGCTGGCTTGAACGCTGGAATGTTGTGAGCCGGAATGGTCATTGTAGTGTTCTTTGTGATGTTTCTAGCAGCCTTCTCAGCTCTGTGCTTGATGATGAAGCTACCGAATCCACGGAGATATACTGGGTTACCCTTAGCAAGTGAGTTCTTTACGCTCTCCATGAATGCCTCAACTACAGTAGAAACAGTCTCCTTCTGGATACCTGTCTCCTTGGCGATTTCGTTTACGATTTCTGCTTTTGTCATAACTATTTAAATTTTAATACTTAACGATTAAAGAATTAGCTCGCAAAATTAGAACTATTTTTCCTATTAAACAAGTTGAAATGTGAAAAATCTCAAAAATCTACGTATAATGTTGTGGCATAAAGATTGAGCATTATATATATGTACGCGAAAATCAATGGAATTACTGACAAAATGTCAGTTTTTTGTCATGCGCGTCATGAAAATAACAAATTTAAATGACATATATGAAAGATTTGATGGGAGATTTATTGTCTGCAGCTGGAACCGAGGTGAGTGTCATACCTGTTGTGCAGGGTGATGGAATGCCGAAGGTCGAACTGTCGGAACTGCCTGATTCGCTTCCTGTTCTTGCGTTAAGGAATGCTGTCCTTTTTCCGGGTACGGTATTCCCGATAACTATCGGTAGGGAGAAGTCCATCAGGCTTATTGAGGACGCTGAGAAGAATAACATGTTTATAGGAGCCGTTCCGCAGAATGACCTTTCTGTGGAGGAACCACATATAGGTGATCTTTATCCGTATGGAACCGTTGCAAAGATCATCAAGACTCTGGAGATGCCGGACGGAACCATTACCGCCATCCTTCAGGGTTTCAAGAGATTCCAGCTTGAGGCAATAGTGGATTATGAGCCTTATATGCTTGGAAGAGTCAATTATCTGGAGGATTTTGCTCCGGCAGATGATACCAATACGAGGATGATCGCGGAGACTCTCAAGGAGAAGGCTGCTGCGGTGATCCGTTCTTCATCTATGGCTCCGCGTGAGGCTGTGAGCGCACTTAAGGGAATCGACAACTTCGAGTTCCTTGTGAATTTCGTGGCAACCACCATCGAGATAGAGAATTATATGGAGAAGGTTGAGCTTCTCCAGTACGGTGATCTTAAGACCCGTGCCATGAAGCTCCTTTCGGTGCTTGACACACAGGTGGAACTCCAGAAGATCAAGCAGGAGATCCAGCAGAAGGTAAAGTCGGAGATCGATCAGCAGCAGAGGGAGTATTATCTCAACAGCCAGCTCAAGACCATCCAGGAGGAGCTTGGAATGGACGAGATGGAGGAGTTTGCGCAGCTTCGCGCACGCGCGGAGGAGAAGCTTTGGCCGGCATCGGTACAGGCAATCTTCGACAAGGAGATCGCAAAACTTGAGAGATATAACCCTTCGTCACCGGACTACAGCATCCAGTATAACTACATCCAGTTCATGCTCGACCTTCCATGGGGCGAGATGTCTATGGATAATCTTGACCTGAAAAATGCCCAGAGGGTTCTCGACGAAGATCATTATGGACTTGATAAGGTAAAGGAGAGAATCGTCGAGTATCTTGCAGTGCTCAAGCTCAAAGGTGACATGAAGTCGCCTATCATCTGCCTCTATGGCCCTCCGGGCGTAGGTAAGACCAGCCTCGGAAAGTCAGTGGCGAAGGCTCTCGGACGTAAGTATGTGCGTATCGCTCTTGGTGGTGTGCATGATGAGTCGGAGATCCGTGGACATAGAAAGACATATGTAGGAGCGCTTCCGGGCCGTATTCTTAACGGTATCAACCGTGCCGGTACGTCAAATCCGGTAATCGTTCTTGACGAGGTTGACAAGCTTACAAAGGACCTCAAGGGTGATCCTTCATCAGCGTTGCTTGAGGCTCTCGATCCGGAGCAGAATACAGCGTTCCACGATAATTACCTTGACATTGATTACGATCTCTCGAATGTGTTGTTCATAACAACTGCCAACAATATCGAGAACATCCACCCGGCATTGAAGGACCGTATGGAGATGATCAATGTGACAGGATACCTTGCAGAGGAGAAGCTGGAAATCGCGAAGAGGCATCTCGTTCCGAAGCAGCTTGAGGAGCATGGTCTGGATAAGTCGCAGCTTAAGTTCAGCAAGGATGCTCTTGTAACAATAATTGACGAGTATACACACGAGTCAGGTGTGCGTGGACTTGAGAAGCAGATTGCCAAGGTTGCACGTGTGACTGCCAAGAAGATTGCCTTGGAGCAGAAGTACTCTGCGACAGTAAGGAAGGAGCACTTGAGAGAGTATCTTGGACTTCCGGTCAACTCTCATGACCTGCAGAAGGGCAATGAGGCTCCAGGTGTGGTTACAGGTCTTGCATGGACTTCAATGGGAGGTGAGATTCTTTTCATTGAGAGCTCTGTCAGCAGAGGCAAAGGCATACTGACCATGACAGGTAATCTTGGAGATGTCATGAAGGAGTCTGCTACGATTGCATATCAATACATCAAGGCGCATCCGGAGCTTACCGGAATGCCGTACGAGGAATTTGCGGAGAAGGATATCCATGTACATGTTCCTGAGGGTGCGGTGCCAAAGGACGGACCGTCTGCGGGTATCACGATGGTGACATCGATGGTGTCGGCTTTCAGAGGCAAGAAGGTCAGGAGTGGTATTGCCATGACGGGTGAGATGACCCTCAGAGGCAAGGTGCTTCCTGTGGGTGGTATCAAGGAGAAGATCCTTGCGGCAAAGAGAGCGGGTATCAATACTATCATTATTTCTGAGGAAAACAGAAAAGATGTGGAGGATATCAAGGAAATTTACGTAAAAGGACTTACCTTTGTCTATGTCAGGAACATCCAGGATGTGATCGACGCCGCATTCTGATATATATGGAAGTAAAGATAGAACAAAGTTGGAAAGACGCATTGGCGGGCGAATTCGAGAAACCGTACTTCGCATCGCTGGTGCGTTTTCTTCATGAAGAGAAGGCTTCCGGCAGGAAAGTCTTCCCTCCGGGCCGTCAGATATTCCGTGCATTCGAATTGACTCCTGTGTCGCAGGTAAAAGTTGTCATATTGGGACAGGATCCTTATCATGGTCCTGGTCAGGCGCATGGCCTGTCATTCTCAGTACCTGATGGGGTTCCTGCTCCGCCATCGCTCAAGAATATCTTCAAGGAAATCGAGTCAGACCTTGGGGTAGCCATGAGCGGTTATCCGAATCTGGAGAACTGGGCACGCCAGGGTGTTCTGCTTCTGAACGCTGTGCTGACTGTGCGCTGCGCTGAGGCAGCATCGCACAGCAAGATCGGCTGGCAGGAGTTTACAGATGCGGTAATACGTCATATATCAGATAACTGCGAAGGAGTAGTGTTCATGTTGTGGGGCAATTTTGCCCGCACGAAGAGTGAACTCATCGATCACTCCCGCCATTATGTGCTTGAAGCTGCCCATCCGTCACCTCTGGCTCGTGGTGCCTTCTTTGGCTGCCGCCATTTCTCCAAAGCGAATACATATCTGACCTCCATAGGTCGCACACCAATAGATTGGAAATTATAATCATGAAACGAATTGCAATGTTTCCTGGGTCATTTGATCCGTTTACTGCAGGTCATCTCAATATATTGATGAGAGCCTTGACTATGTTCGACGAAGTAGTCGTAGCAGTGGGAATCAATATAGATAAGAGGGGATTCTTTCCTAATGAGAAGAGAATCGAGATCATCCGTCAGGCAACTGCCGGATTGGAAGGCGTAAGCATTATCCAGTATGATAATCTGACTATTGACAAGTGTCGTGAACTTGGCATCAGACATATCATCAGGGGAGTGCGCAACATGATAGACTTCGAGACTGAAAGGTCTATCGCTGATGCAAACAGAAAGCTTGCTCCGGAAATCGAGACCATCATCATCCCGACAGCACAGGAGTATGCGCACATATCTTCGACAGCAGTGCGTGATCTCCTTAAGCATGGTGGTGATACCTCTCTGTTCGTTCCTGAAGGGGTGGAACTTTAATGAGAAGGCTCCTGATCATATTGGCCACATTCCTGGCCTTGGCCATTGTTTCGTCAGCCCAACAGCTTGACTCGGCAAAGCGTGTCCTTCTGGATGAAAAGCTTGCAGAGTATACAGCTGCGATAGAGAGGGCAGGCGTTGCAGTGCAGAAGGAAGAGTGTGACTTTTTGATTGGAAGCAGTACGGATTCTCTTGTAAGGCAATATATTGCGCTTAATCTGTATGACCATTACGTGACTTCGCAGGTCATGGGTGCAGAGGCTGTCGCAATTCACATCTTTGACACTTGGTTCCTGTCGGGTAAGGTAAGCATGGGTGATGACATGGAGATGCTTACCGCCCGTGTCCATGCTGACTTCAACCGTCAGTCGCAGATCGGTATGCCGGCTCCTGCACTTACCATGTACACCATGGAAGGAGATGCCGTGGATCTGTTTGTTCCTGGTTCTGTGGTTAAGGATGGTAAGAGACACTCAGTGCTGTTCTTCTATGATACAGACTGCTCTAAGTGCAAGGTGGAGAGCATATTGCTGTCACATCTTCTTGAGGATGAGGACTATCCGATAGATTTTTATGCTATTTATACCGGTGATGACCAGGAGGAATGGCGGAAGTATGTTTCGGAGAGATTTGCTCTTATGACTTCCAGGATGAAGATTACTCATCTTTGGGATCCGACTATGCATTCTGACTTTCAACGCAAGTATGGTATCCTCCAGACACCTCGTATGTATCTTATCAGACCTGATGGTGTTATAAAAGGCCGCGGGCTTGATACATACGCTCTCGCATTGATGCTCAATGAGATTTTTGCGCATCCTGACCTGTCGTATGGCAACCCGCAGATGGAACCGTTCTTTGATGAACTTCTTTCCATGAAATATGCTGATGCTGATGGACAACCGACTGAATATGGAGTCATGGCCTCGGCGGATTATCTTGCGGTGTCGCAGCTTCATGCAGGTGATACGACTATGTGTCGCCAGATGCTTGGCGATTTTCTTTACTATCTAGCTCCCAGGACCGGCCAGGTTATGAAGGAGGGTACCAAGTATCTTATTGATGAATATATCCTCGGAAGGAGTGATATATGGACATCGGCGGACGATACTCTGAAGATTATCGGATTTGCGGAGATATTGGATGATCTTCTGTCGAAGTCGCTTCCAGGCAGCAGGATAGCAGACCTGAAGGTCCCTGGAGAATACCTGACAAAAGCTAAGACGCAATCTAAAGTCAAGAACCTCAGGAAACTCAAAGGCGAACTCAATATCGTGATCTTCCATACAAACGGTTGCAACATATGCGCAGCCGAAATAGAAGCGGCTCGTACTCATGTGTCGGCCGGAAAAAATGTGTTCCTGGTCAATGTGGATGAGATCCTTGCTTCTGACCCTGCGCTGGCCTCACGTGTGTTTGAAAAGTTCGATCTTTCTACACTTCCATATATCATCATCACAGATAAGAAAGGCTACATCTTGAGCAGGTATGTTACCCTGCAGTAAATTTTTTTTATCTTTTAAAATAGTTTGGTTTGTTATTTGATATGGGCCATCACATGAACTTAACAAACCCATTGATATGTCTAACAATTTTATTGAGGAGTATCTCCAGAATCCCTCACAAGCCGTAGCCAACGCTCGTATGAGTGCAGATGAACGTTTCGGTAGCATTGACTGCCCAGATGATATTATATATTCGCAAATCTCCTCCCCGGAATACAAACTATATATGGCTTTGGCAATCTCCCCGGTTGTTTCCCCTTCCGCCCACTGATAGCTGAATTTATACATATTCCTCATACAGTCAGTGTGAGGAAATTGCTTTTGGCCCTCTCCCAAAGTAGGACGATATCAATAAAATGCTAACTTTGCACGAAATTATTGGCGTTTCTACGCTATTAAAACAATAATGCAGTGGCAAAGGCTAAGAAGAGAAATCAGTCTGTGGGAGTAGATCCCGAATATCTTAAGAAACAGAAGGAGGCGCTTGTGCGTCGCCATAGGCAGGTTATTTATCTGAATGATAGCGAGATGGCAGCAATACGTCAGTATTGCGAAAAGTTTCGTGTGGGCACAAAGGCTGTCCTCTTCCGTGAGGCTATCATGGAGAAGATCTTGAAGGAACTGGATGATAATCATCCTACATTATTTTAATATAGACTATGAAGAAGTTTTTCATTGTGGCTTTCATGGCCATGTTCGGCCTTTCAATGCAGGCTCAGGAAGTAAAGACAGAGACAAGACAGGAAATGACAGCAGAGGATTATAGAATCATCAGTGATGAGGTTATCGATGGCGTTCGATGTGTGGTTGCAGCTCCAAGCGCGATGGTCTGCTCAAAGCAGATAGATATTCAGATCAAGGACGGTGTCGTCCTTTCTGTGGTATACACCAGAGGATGTGATGGAAATGCCAAGGGTATAGGAGCACTGATTAAAGGCATGACTGTCGAGGAAGCAATCAAGCGCCTTGAGGGCATAACCTGTGGCAAGAGACCGACTTCGTGTCCTGATCAGTTGGCTAAAATACTGAAATCACTGAAGTAAGATAGTGTTAATACCAAGTGGCAGTCTTTGACTGCCACTTGTTTATATATATGCTTGCTATTTTGCTTTGACTGCTTCGTTGTAGCAGTGGCGGCAGAGCGGTTCGTAGATATCGGTTTCACCGAGAACTACAAGCTCATCACTCTTGGAAAGTCTGTGAGAGTGATTTGCCGGACTTCCGCATCTAACGCAGATGGCATGAACCTTCTGGATGTCTTCTGCCACAGCCATGAGTGCAGGCATCGGACCGAATGGTTTGCCGAGGAAGTCGGTGTCAAGACCGGCTATGATAACTCTGACTCCGCGATTTGCGAGGGTCTGAACTACCTCTACGATAGACTCGTCAAAGAACTGAGCCTCATCGATTCCTACAACCTCCACGTCAGCAGCAATCTCCAGCATACGTGCCGGTGAGTTGATTGGAGTTGACGGTATGCTGTGGGCATCGTGGGAAACTACTTCATCTTCTGAATATCTTACGTCAATGCATGGTTTGTAGATCGCCACCTTCTGCTTGGCGAACTGCGCCCTCTTCATTCTTCTGATAAGTTCCTCTGTTTTACCTGAAAACATTGAACCGCAGATTACCTCAATTGAGCCTGCTTTTTTTGCACTTTCTAAAAACATTTCCTTACTTTTGTAGATTGAGAACGCAAATATAGATATTTATTGCTTTATGGAAAATAGACAACAGCAAATTTTATCCGAAATCCAGGAGTTGATGTCTTCTGTCAGAAGTCAGCTGGAAAAACTTGATGCAAAAATGCAGGAGTTTCAGCAACTTGCTGACCCTCAGGGAGATATGGCGATGCCGATTGATATTGATATAGACGAGTCATATCTTAATGACGAGGTTGTCATTGAGGAAGATCTTGACCTTCCGGAGGTGCAGGATGCTGAGCCTGAGGAGGTTGAGCCTGTTGTTGAGGTTGAACCTGTTGAGGAAGTTGAGCCTGTTGAGGAGGTTGAACCTGTTGTTGAGATTGAACCTGTTGAGGAAGTTGAACCTGTTGTTGAGATTGAACCTGTGGCTGAAGCAGAACCGGTTGCTGAGACTGAGCCGCTTCCGGAAGTGTTCCCTGAGCCGGAAGATGACGACGATGACCTTCCGCTTTTCGCCGAACCTGAGTCTATATTTGAGGCAGCGTTGAAATCACCAAAAGCCCGCACAGCGGTGCTTGATGTCATGGAGGACAAGCAGGCATGGAGAACTGATATTCCAGGTGCTCCTGTAAAGGATATCCTCAGTGCTATCTCTTTAAACGATAGAGTACAGTTCATCAATGTGCTCTTTAACGGAGACCCTGCTCTGTTCCAGCAGGCAAGGGCCCAGATCAATACGATGGAGACTCTTGATCAGGCCGTTGAATATATCACATCTACATATAACTGGGATATGGGTTCTCAGGTTGTGTATCGTTTCATGATGGCAGTACGCAGAAAGGTGAAATAAAGTATGGCAGGAATATTATATATAGTGCCGACTCCAGTAGGAAATCTTGAGGATATGACTTTCAGGGCCATCAGGGTGCTGAAGGAGGCGGACCTCATTCTTGCTGAGGATACGAGGACCAGCTCTGTGCTTCTGAAACACTATGAGATCAAAGGACGGCTGGAGTCTCATCATAAATTCAATGAGCACAAGACAGCTTCGATGATAAAGGAGAGGATCCTGTCCGGACTTAATGTAGCACTGATCAGTGATGCTGGAACTCCAGGTATTTCAGATCCCGGTTTCCTTCTTGTCCGTACCTGTGTGCAGGAAGGCATAGAAGTGCAGACACTCCCAGGAGCAACTGCCTTCGTTCCTGCTCTCGTGTCATCCGGATATCCTTGTGACAGGTTCTGCTTTGAGGGATTTCTTCCTCAGAAGAAAGGTCGTCAGACCAGACTGACAGAGCTTGCGGAAGAACCCCGTACTATGATTTTCTACGAATCTCCTTATCGTCTGGTGAAGACGTTGGAGCAGTTTGCAGAGTTCTTCGGTGCGGAACGTGAGTGTTCTGTTGCTCGTGAGATTTCCAAGAAGTTCGAGGAGCATAAGAGAGGAACGCTTACAGAGGTAGCTGCATGGTATCGTGAGCATGAGCCTAAGGGCGAAATTGTTATCATAGTTGCTGGAGCTCCAGAAAAAAAGAAGGAGAAGAAGTCATATAAGGACCGTGAGGAGGATTAAAAAAGGGAAAAAGTTTTAAGAAAAGGAAAAAACTTTAAAATAAGGAAAAACATTTAGGCCTGTGATGCTGGAATTCTTGGATTCTGTGTCACAGGCCTTTAATTTTGGCTGCATGAAGGATAGTGAAAAAGGTAGGGGAGGACTTCAGCAGTCATTTCTGACGGGCGTCATCGCGCTTGTCTTTCTGCTGGTCGGGTATCAGACGGCTTTGTTGGTACATAGGGCGGCGGTTATGAAGATAACTGCAAATCGTGATGAACCGGACACTGTATTTGTCTATATGCAGCATGACGGTTCAGTCCAGGAATCAGGAGGCGGTTCAGTTGTACGGAAAGAAGTCAGACAGGCTGTCCGCAAAGACTCGCAGCATTCGTCCAGGGCGCAGACTGTCAGAAGAAATGTTCCATATCCAGCACCGGAGTCATTTCGATTCGACCCGAACACGGCAACTGTAGAGGACTTCTGCAGACTCGGTTTTACACCTAAACAGGCCGAATCGATAGAAGCATATCGTAAGAAGGGAGGCCGGTTCCACAGGAAGTCAGACTTTGCTAAGTCGTATGTTGTATCTGACAGTGTCTATAGACGTCTAGAACAGTATATAGATATTCCTCTTCTGGATCTTAATGATGCAGATTCCGCAGCTTTGGACAATCTGCCAGGCATTGGAGGGTGGTATGCTTCAAAGATAATAGAATATAGAAACAGTCTTGGAGGTTACTCCACCAAGGAACAACTCTTGGAAATCTATCGGTTCGATCAGCAGAAATATGACGCTTTGAAGGATCTCGTGACCATAAAAGAACCGTATGTCTATCCGTTATGGTCTTTGCCGGCCGATTCTCTCCGCAAGCATCCATATATCCGAAACTACGAGACCGCCAAGGCTATAGTTATGTTCCGTGAACACAACCCACCAGATGCTTGGACTGTGGAACAACTCCGCTCCGCAGGGGTCATATCATCAGAATCTGCCACCCTTATATCAGTGTGTGCTCAGCACAAATAAAAATTCGTAATTAATGATAATTTATCTATTTTTGTTATGCCTAAAATCTTTGAGTACTTCGGATTATTTTGTGATGAAGAAGCCGGTAAATTGTACCGAGATAAAGACAAAGTTATGAGTGAAGATATGCTAAGGGTAGTTTATGCTGAATATCTTGGAGGCCTGTCATTGAAATTAACCTTCTCTGATGGTTTTGTGCGTATTCTGGATTTTTCAGAATATTTGTCAACACATCCTCATCCGCAGCATGATCTATATCAGAATCCTGAAAGGTTCCGTGAATGCTTCATAGATGGTGGTAATCTTGTTTGGGGCAAGGATTGGGATATGATATTCCCCGTTGAAGATTTGTATACAGGAGTAATAAAATAAGGAACGACTTTGACGGTCGTTCCTTATTTTATTACTCCTGTGCGTTCTGCAGAGCTTCTCGGATCTTAGCCTCGATCTCCTCGCATAGTTCTGTGTTGTCGCTAAGCAGCTGCTTGACGGCCTCGCGTCCCTGGGCCAGTTTGCTCTCGCCGTAGCTGAACCATGAGCCGCTCTTCTTGATGATCTCGTACTCGACTCCAAGGTCGATGATCTCTCCGATCTTAGAGATTCCCTCTCCGTATACGATGTCGAACTCAGCCTTCTTGAATGGCGGAGCCATCTTGTTCTTGACGATCTTTACCTTTGTGCGGTTTCCAAGAGCCTCGTCACCATCCTTGATCTGTGTTGTCCTTCGTACGTCAACGCGAACCGAAGCGTAGAACTTGAGGGCGTTACCACCTGTTGTGGTCTCAGGGTTGCCGAACATTACGCCGATCTTGTCTCTCAACTGGTTGATGAAGATGCAGCATGTGTTGGTCTTGCTGATGTTTGCTGTGAGCTTTCTGAGTGCCTGGCTCATCAGTCTTGCCTGGAGTCCCATCTTTGAGTCTCCCATCTCTCCCTCGATCTCCGCCTTTGGAGTAAGGGCTGCAACTGAGTCGATGACAATGATGTCGATCGCTCCTGAACGGATAAGGTTATCTGCAATCTCGAGCGCCTGCTCTCCGTTGTCAGGCTGCGAGATCAGCAATGTCTCAAGGTCTACGCCCAGATTCCTGGCGTATGTTCTGTCGAATGCGTGTTCTGCGTCGATGATTGCGGCGATGCCGCCCTGCTTCTGTGCCTGTGCGATTGCATGGATTGCGAGAGTGGTCTTACCACTGGACTCCGGTCCGTAGATCTCGATGACTCTTCCGCGTGGATATCCGCCGATTCCGAGTGCAGCATCAAGCGCAATGGAACCGCTCGGGATCACCGATACCTCCCATTTAGGCTGATCTCCCAGCTTCATGATCGTACCTTTGCCATAGTCTTTCTCAATCTTGTCAATCGTCGCCTGCAATGCCTTGAGTTTCGCAGCATTGATACCGGTACCTTCCTGTACTTCTTTAGCCATAAATGTAAATTTAGATGTGTAATAAAAACGCCGACGGAACTCTTCCGACCGACAAAACAAAAATAATCAAAAAATCTGGAACTCTTCCAACTTTTCGAATGCAAAATTACATCTACTTTGTGCCAAGTGAAAGCACAATTAAAATATTCTTTGATTTTTATTCTCAAGTCGCCGGCACTCTGCCGATAAAAATAGTATTTTTGTATGTTATTTGAGTATGATACGGATATGAAGATAAAACTCTTAGGAAAGAATCTGGATGAACTGAAGAAACTTGTCGCCGAGGAAGGACTGCCGGGTTTCACTGCCAAGCAGATAGCTCAGTGGCTATATGTAAAGAAGGTACGTTCGATAGATGATATGACCAATCTATCGAAGGCGGCCAGGATAAAACTCGCTGAAAAATACGAGGTGGGCGTTGTTCCGTATGCCGGACTTCAGGTTTCATCCGACGGCACAAAGAAGTATCTTTTCCCAGTTAAATGCAGCCATAGACGTGGTCTTGGTCTTCATGTTGCAGAAGAGGATCTGGAGGCAAGTGCAATTGAGGCTGTCATGATTCCGGATGGAGACAGAGCTACCCTTTGTGTGTCCTCGCAGGCGGGCTGCAGGATGGGGTGTAAGTTCTGCATGACCGGACGCCAGGGTTTCCATGGCCATATGTCGGCAGCAGATATCATCTCGCAGTTTATTGCAGTAGACGAGTCTGACCAGTTGACCAATACGGTATTCATGGGTATGGGAGAGCCTCTTGATAACTATGATAATGTTATGAGAGTCATTGAGATACTTACTGCTGACTGGGGATTTGGCTGGAGTCCTAAGAGGATTACCCTCTCAACCATAGGTGTGCTTCCGAACCTGAAGCGTTACCTTGATGAGTGCAAGTGTCACCTGGCTGTCAGCCTGCATAACCCGTTCGGGCCAGAACGCCTCAGTGTCATGCCGGCGCAGGGAGCATGGCCTATCCAGGATGTGATCGACCTGATCAAGCAATATGATTTCACAGGCCAGCGCCGTGTAAGCTTCGAATATACGATGTTTGCGGGATTCAATGATACCAAGGCTCATGCAGATGCTCTTTTCCGTATGCTGAAGGGGCTCGAGTGCCGTATGAATCTGATACGATTCCACAAGATTCCGGATTTCCCATATGAGACTTCGCCTGATGTGATCATAGAGAATTTCAAGACTCGTCTGAATAACCTTGGTCTTACAACTACAGTACGTGCTTCACGCGGAGAAGATATTCTTGCGGCATGCGGTATGCTTGCAGGAGAACACGACTCCGCTAAAGAATAGTAATTGAAGATGAAGAGAGTTCTTGTCATAATTTTCATGCTGTTGTGCATGGCTTCGGGCATGCAGGCCCGTGGAATCGACCCTAAGGCCGATTCGGTTGCCGTGCAGCAGATGCGCGAGCGCATGGCGCAGATAAGGCAGTATCGTCCGACAGTGGCACTGGTGCTGAGCGGCGGAGGTGCAAAAGGTCTTGCGCATATTGGCGTGATACGTTATGTGGAGTCCCTCGGTATTCCTGTGGACATGGTCCTGGGAACCAGTATGGGTGGTCTCATCGGAGGACTTTATGCTCTCGGATATAATGTAGATCAGATGGAGGAACTCGTAAAGAGCATAGACTGGAACTGGGTCTTTACAGACAGGGTATCTAGAAAATATGTCTCATACGGGGATACCAAGTATAAGGAGAAATACATGCTTGCAATCCCTTTCTATTATGAAAAGGACTATTATAGGATGAAGATGATGAACGATTATCGCTTTGATCCTATGCATAAGCATGATATGCTGAATATCGGTGCGGATAATGAAGGAGGTGCTGATTTCTTCAAGAAGAACCTCTTGGGAAGTCTGCCGTCTGGATATATTTTCGGTCAGAATGTCAGTAACCTTATCAGTTCGCTGACTATCGGTTATCAGGATTCCATTGATTTCAAGGATCTGCCGGTTCCATATGCCTGCATTGCTGCCGATATGGTGTCAGGCAAGGCTAAAATCTGGCACAGCGGCAGGATGAATGATGCTATGCGCTCTACGATGTCAATCCCAGGCGTGTTTGCTCCTGTCAGACTGGATGGAATGGTCCTCGTGGATGGAGGTCTCAGGGATAATTATCCGACAGCACTTGCCCGCGAGATGGGATCGGATATCATAATCGGTGTTGACCTTTCAGATCCACGCAAGACTTATATGGAAGTCAATAACATAGGAGATATCATAGGCCAGGGAATCGAGATGATGATGAGGGATGGAATCGAGAAGAATCTGCTTATCCCGGATGTGAAGATAAAGCCTGAATTGAAAGGTTTCCATATGATGAGTTTCAGTCCTCAGAATGCTGATACCATTATGGTGAGAGGTTATCAGGCTGCACTGGCGCAGGATTCGCTCCTGAGGGAGGTTGCCTTGAAGACTGCAGGCAAATATACTCCGATCAAGAAGAAGCCTGCTATTGGTATGAGCAAGGATTCGCTTGTGATAGCAGATGTGGAGATCATGGGTGTTCTGCCGAGAGAGAAGGAGATTCTTAAGGAGAGGCTTGACTTGAAATATGGAGAGAAGATAAGCCGTGAGGAACTGTACGATATCGTTGCAAGAATTTATGGAACCCAGGCTTATGACTATGTGACATATGGACTTCAGGGAAAGGAGGAGCCTTTTGATCTCGTACTGAACTGCCGCAAAGGTCCTATCCATCAATTTGGTCTGGGCGTCCGTGCTGATACTGAGGAGATTGTATCTGTGATGCTTAATGTCGGTCTTAATGTACATAAACTCCATGGTCACATGTTTGACCTTTCAGCGAAGGTAAGTGCTAACCCATATGCAAGTTTCCATTGGTCATACGATATACCTAAATTCCCGACCTTCAATGGATTGGCATCGATAAGGTGGACTGACCTCAATATGCTCAACCTGGGCAACAATAGATTGAATTTCAATTATCTGTCTGCCAGGCAGGAGCTTTATCTGTCGAATATCAAGTGGAAGCAGCTTGATGGAAGAGCAGGACTCCGCAATGAGATTGTACGTATGGGCAGAGTTATGAGTGATATCAACGACTGTTATGACTGCAACCTGCTGGGTAATGACTTCGTGTCTGCATTTTTTGATGTAGGAACATATACATTTGATGACGGATATTTCCCGACCAGGGGAGTGAGTGCCGGTCTGTCATATTCGTGGACTTTTACAGGATTTCCTAATAAGTTTGAAAATTTCCATACAATCGCTGCTGATGCCAAGGTTGTGCTACCGGTCGGTGATATATTTGCGCTCATCCCATCGTTCAACTGCCGTTTCCTCCTTGGCAACGATGTGCCTGTGCCGTTCTTCAATGCAGTAGGAGGCTCGCTTCCTTCAAGATACCTTGACCAACAGATGCCATTTATAGGTGTGACACATCTGTCAGCAATGGAGAATATCCTTACAATTTACAGGGCAGACCTTCGTTTCAAGGTGACCAAGAACCATTATGTGACAGGTATAGTCAATTATCTCAGGGACAGCGATACCTTCAAGACATATGCTGAAGGTCCTGGTTTCATCGGATTCGGTGCAGAGTATTCATACGATACCATCTTCGGACCTTTGACTGCTGACATTCATTGGTCGAGCCTGACCGGTAAAGTCGGTTTCTACATAAGCGCTGGATATAATTTCTGATTTATTTATGACGGATCAGCAGAAAAGGATATTGGATCGTCTTCGTGGCCTTTGCTCGCGTCGTGAGTATTGCTGTGCGGACATCTTGAAGAAGGCAAAGGATGCCTTGGAAGGCGATGTCCAGGCAGCACAGGAAGTTGTGGACTCGCTTGTGAAGGATAAGTATGTTGATGATCTAAGGTATGCATCTGCATATGCGCGCGATAAGGCCTCTATCCGGGGATGGGGAGAGGTTAAGATCCGCTACATGCTTTCCGCTAAGAAGATCAGCCGTGATATTATTGATCAGGCTTTGGCAGAAATCGACGATCGGAAGGCTTCTGACAGGTTGCATAAACTGTTAGAAAACAAATACAGATCATTGAAGGATGACCCTCAGTGTCGCCTCAAACTCCTTCGCTTTGCCCTCGGCCGTGGCTACTCCTACGACGAAGTAAATACATTGATCAATACTCTTTTAAAATAAAAAAGGAAACGATATACGTGTTTAGATTGAGATCATGGTATTGGGCATGGGCACTTCAATCACTGTCCACACATCTGTAAAGTCACCCTCTTAATTGTCGTGCACTCAAGTTAAAACACCTAAATAACTATCACTCAGCAACTTAAATCAATAAGGGTCGGAAAAATTTCCGACCCTTATTGATTTAAAATGTTGATTGTCAGGATTTTAGGTGTCTGACTGGTTTTACAAATCATAAGTCATATCGTCTGCAAGGACACTTGATCGACTGACATGGTTACGATACACCTCCTGTGATTACAGGCAATATGGTGTAAACATGTATATCATTCCTAAAAAAAAGGTCCCATCATTAACTGATTGGGACCTTTTATTGATTTATGATAGCTTATTACTTGCTAGCCTTAACAAGCCCGTCAGGGCCGGACGTTAGTCCGAGATACCCCTGAAAGGGGTCGGCCTTGGCCGGGGGTTAAGATGCTTGGCGGCAATTAAGCATTCTTAATTGCTGCCTGAGCAGCAGCGAGGCGTGCGATAGGAACGCGGAATGGAGAGCATGATACATAGTTGAGACCAGTCTTGAAGCAGAACTCAACTGATGCAGGATCACCACCGTGCTCACCGCAGATACCACACTTGAGGCCCTCGCGAGTTTCGCGACCCTCCTTGACAGCGTAATCAACGAGCTTACCTACAGACTTAGTATCGAGAGTCTTGAATGGATCAGCATCGAGGAGCTTGTTTCCGAGGTAGTCACCCATGAATGCTCCAACGTCGTCACGTGAGAAACCGAATGTCATCTGAGTAAGGTCGTTTGTACCGAATGAGAAGAACTCAGCAGTACGAGCCATGCGGTCAGCTGTGAGGGCAGCACGTGGGATCTCGATCATTGTACCGAACATGTACTTGATATCGAAACCGAACTCAGCCTCAACCTCAGCACGGATCTTCTCGCAGATAGCCTTCTGGAAACGAAGCTCACGGTCAGAGATAGTTACAGGAACCATGATCTCAGGCTTAGGATCGAAGCCCTCGTTCTTGAGCTCAGCAGCAGCTGTGAAGATAGCGCGGAACTGAGTCTCAGAGATCATTGGGTAAGTTACGTGGAGACGAACACCACGGTGACCCATCATTGGGTTAACCTCGTGGAGAGAATCACCACGCT
>JAFYRK010000075.1 GCA_017559545.1 Bacteroidales bacterium | reverse complement strand
GCAGTTGTATGATGCGATGGCGAGGTTCCAGTCTCCGAAGATGGCGTAAGAATCCTTGAGGTACTTTGCAGCAGCCTCTGCGGACTTGATAGGGTCGTAACGCTCGTCTACGAATGAGTTGATGTGAAGACCGTAATGCTTAGCCATATCATACATAAACTGCCACATACCCTTTGCTCCGACTCTTGATACTGCAAGTGGATTGAGGGCAGATTCGATAATGGCCATAGCCTTAAGTTCTTCCGGCATTTCATACTTGTCGAAGATCGCTTCGAAGATAGGCATATAGTATTCGCAAAGGCCCAGAATGTGAGCCATACCGGTAGGCATCTTCTCCGAGTACTTGATGATGTAGTTCTTTACGATGTCGTTGAATGGCAGGGTGATGAAAGAGTTCATTCTCTTGAGTCTTTCGATATACACAGAATCAGGAACATTCGACTCGAATCGTACTGAGTCCATATCGAAGATTTCCTCTTCTACTTCTGTCATCTTATGTGCATACCAGATATTGAGAAGGCTGTCAGATACCTCTGTTGTGTACTCCTCTGGACAGATCGGTCTGCTGCTTTCGAATGCTTCTTCTGCTGCAATCGCCAAGCTGTCAGCGATTCTTGCTTCTGTCTTGTATTTCTCAAGCTCCCTTCTGATTGAATCAAGCTGTGTCTGGAGCGCCTTGTTCTCTGTCTCAAGCGCTTTCTTGTTGCGCTTCAGTGGCTCCGCCGCATATGCTGACGTTGCTGCTCCGGCAATAAAAACAGCCGCCACCGCGGCTGCAAGAATTCTCTTTATGTTCATAGTTACTGTTTTTCCTAAAATCTGAGTCCGACTCTAAGTCCGTATGAGTTCGAACTGTACCCGTAAGCTGGTGTTCCAGTGTGCATTGCGTATGCATTGTTCGGCGGTATCACAGCAGGCTCGATCTTCATCGAGATGTCGTCGGTTACCTCGAAGTCGTGCATATAAGCAAAGACGTTCGCGTCTATCACCTGAAGGAAATACAAGGCTGCAGTGGCAACGATTGAGTAGTCTCTGTAACGTCTGTAGACATCACGGTACCACTTGGCGGTCTCTGCTGATATCTGTCCTGTATATGGTACGTCAGGATTTGTTGCCTCGTTGTGTATGCTCTTGAATCTCACATAGTTGCGGTTGTTGTTCATAAGACAGTGAACCGCCACCATTATACCTCCCCAATAGATAGGGACTTTGTAAAGTTCTCCGTTATAGATCTGTCCGAGTCCGGGAAGGAGAGCGGAGTAGAGGGTCGCTCTACCTGGATGAGGTTTCTGAGTCGATTCGTAGCAAACTACTCCGTCAAGCAATGAACCCCAATATACGAGTCCGGCTCCGACCATCAGCCAGGTACCTGTTGTCTTTGCCTTGTAGTCGATCACAGGAGTCTCGTATGGATAGACCATACCTGTCTGTTCCTCGTAGCTGATCTTGTTGGCAGCCCAGTCGTCGTAGGCCTTCTTGGTTTTGTTGTATGTGTGAAGATAATATCCTCCTGTTCCGGCCAACGCACCGATTCCTCCATAGATGATAGGAAGTTTCCAGTAGTCCTTGTTGTAGATCTGCGCTGTTCCCGGCAACACGACAGAACCCGCGAACATCATTCCGATCTTCATCGTGTTCTTGTGAGAAAGTCCACCGATGTACTCCTTGATGTCGAAGAGTTTTGCTGCCGTATCCGCCTTTGATGTTGAGTCGGCGTTCGATTTGAAGACATCCTCCTTGAACTGTGCATAAGACAAAGTCGTAAACCCGATAAGGCCTACGACAAATGTTATGATATATTTCAACAGTCTGTTCTGCATCGGCTGTCTGTCTTAGAACTTCGAATCCTCAAGCGCTTTAAGGAACTTGCGGACTTCCTCGTCTGAACTGAAGTGGATTGTCATCGAGCCCTTGCCTGACGATGTACGCTTGAGGCTGATGTTGTTCTCAAAATATTTACCTACGATTTCAAGTACCTTGAAGTACTCGTCAGGAAGCTCCTGACCTTCGTCTGCCGGCTTTGGCTTCTGCTGTGTCATCTGACGGATCTTATCCTCGAGCTGACGTACTGAAAGGCCGTCCTTGATCACGAGGTCACAGAGGTATTCCTGAAGCTTTACATCCTCGAGTCCGAGGAGGACCTTTGCGTGTCCTACGCTGAGGAGACCTACCTTGAGGTCGTGCTGAAGCTTTGCAGGAAGCTTGAGGAGGCGGAGGAAGTTGGTCACTGACGCACGCTTCTTTCCTACTCTTACCGCCATCTGCTCCTGTGTAAGATTGCACTCGTCGATGAGTCTCTGGTAGCTCATAGCCACCTCGATAGGGTCGAGGTTCTCACGCTGGATGTTCTCTACGATAGCCATCTCGAGCATTCCCTGGTCGTTGGCCTCGCGGATGTATGCCGGAATCATATCCATTCCTGCGAGTCTGCTGGCTCTGAACCTGCGCTCACCGCTGATGATCTGATATCTTCCGTCTGCCTTTCTGCGTACTGTGATAGGCTGGATGAGGCCCAATGTCCTGATCGAGTCGGCAAGCTCCTCGAGTGCCTCCTGGTCGAAGGACATACGTGGCTGGAACGGGTTAGGCTCGATCAGATCCACGGGGATTCTGAGAATGTCTGCCGTTCCCTGCTGCGGCTGCTCCGGGCTCACCACCTCTTTGTGGATGTAGCCGACCGGCTTCCTTATGTTGCTGAGGTCTGTGTCATTGCCAAGCAATGCGCCGATTCCTTTTCCTAATCCTCTCTGCTGTTTGCTCATAGTCTTCTGTCTTTTTGTTATGAGTTCTTCTCAAGCACTTCTTTCGCCAATCCGAGATAGTTTGTCGTACCGTTGCAGATCACATCGTAAAGGATGATAGGCTTACCGTGTGACGGAGCCTCGCTGAGACGGATGTTTCTCTGGATGATTGTCTTGAATACCATATCCTTGAAGTGCTCCTGGAGCTCTGTCAAGACCTGATTGTGTACCTTGGTTCTTCCGTCGAACATAGTGACCACGAAGCCCTCAATGCTGAGGTCAGGATTAGGGCCGCTCTGTACGAGACGGATTGTCTGCAGGAGTTTGCCGAGACCCTCGAGCGCGAAGAACTCAGGCTGTACCGGGATGATCACCGAGTCTGCAGCTGTAAGCGAATTGATGGTAATGAGACCAAGCGAAGGTGAACAGTCGATGATGATGTAGTCGTAGTTGTCCTTGATTGTGCTGAGCGCATTCTTGAGGAAGGTCTCTCTGAAAGGATCCTCCACGAGCTCGAGCTCCGCACCGACAAGGTTGATGTGCGACGGAATCATATGCAGAGATGCGATCTCTGTCTGAATAAGGCTGTCCTTGATGTCGATTTCACCTATCAGCACCTCGTACAATGTTCTCTTCTGGTCGTTGTCAGGAGAGAAATTGAGTCCTGACGTAGTGTTTGCCTGGGGATCGGCGTCGATGATGAGCACCTTCTTCTCCAGAACTGCCAGAGAGGCTGCAAGGTTGATGGCGGTAGTTGTCTTGCCTACTCCGCCTTTCTGATTTGCTATTGCTATTACTTTTCCCATACTCGTTTATAAAAGGACATAATCCTCGCAAAATTACAAAATTTATTTCATTCAAGGTCCGTATTTCTCTCAGAATTGCTACTTTTGTTGATAACTTTTTCAATTGATATGGAAACTGACAGAAAGAAGGATATTTGGCTGGTCGTAGTCAATGTGTTCGCGGCATCTAAGAAGGCCGGTTCGGTCTGGAAAAAAGCAGCGGCGATGCTTGAGGAAGCTGGCGTTTCATACAAGGCGAAGTTCACCGGTGGAAAATACAATGCGGAAGAACTCAGCCGCAAGGCTGCAGCTGCAGGTTACCGCAAGTTCATTGCAGTGGGTGGCGACGGTACCATCCACGATGTTTTGAACGGTGTAGCCCACTATGTGTATTCTTCTGATTCTGAAGGTGTTGTCATATCTGATTTTATCCTTGGTGCCATACCTGTCGGTTCTGGTAACGACTGGGTCAAGTCGGTCGGTATTTCAAAGGATATCAAGGCGGCAGTTGACGTCATCGCAGGTGGTAATCTTGCAAAGCAGGACGTGGTCAGAGTGAGTGTTTTCGAGAGTCTTTCGGATATGTCTTCAGGTCCTGTCGCAGTTTCATATATGGTTAATGTCGGAGGCATCGGTCTTGATGCCAGAGTCTGCGAAATCGTTAACAGAAAGAAGGAGCAGGGAAGGCGAGGCAAGCAGCTCTATGTCAGTGCATTGGCCTATTGTATCAAGCATCGTGTCCCTATCCGTGCAAGAATCATTTGCGACGGTGAGGAAGTGTTCTGCGGAAAGTATCTTTCCATAGCTTTCGGTGTAGGTAAATACTCGGGCGGAGGTATGCGTCAGACTCCTCTTGCCGAGCTTGGTGACGGCCTTCTTGATATGACTGTTATTCCGGATATTCCTATGTGGACGATCGCCAAGGAAGTCTGGAAACTTTTCAATGGAAAATTCCATACTGTAGACGTGCTGACTCAGGCGAAATGCCGCGAGGTTCTCATCCTTCCTTCAAGCGACGCGGATGCGGAGCCTGTGGAGGTTGACGGTGAGGTGATAGGACGTGCTCCTGCCAAGATGGAAGTTCTTGCAGACCAGATAAATGTACTTACGCCGGGTCTACGTTGATGCTGATGTGATTGGTGTATTTCTCCACCTTTTCAAACGATAATACAGCCTCTTTTATACGCTCTTTTGTCGTTCTCAGATTGCGGTCTTTCTTGAGACTGATTCTGATGGTACGTATGTATTGGTCTGCTATCTTGTCTACGACAGGTGCATATGGTCCCACTATAGGAGATCCTATGAGCCCGGATCCTTCATTCCTGATGCCGCTGTGCTGCAGGATGTGCATAGCCAACTTTTTTGACATTCTTTCAACCCTGTCTTCGTAGATGTCCTTGATGGTCAACTCAACGATTCTCGTATATGGTGGGAAATTAAAGTCCTGACGTTCTGCCAGAAGATCTTCGTTTGCAAATTCTCCGTTTGCAAGTCTCTTATATACAGGGTGTTCCGGCTGTGATGTCTGGATTACACACAGACCCTTTTCGTCGCGTCTTCCGCTTCTGCCACGGAACTGTTCCAGCAGCTGCATAGCCTTTTCGTCTGCACGGAAATCCTGCATTCCCAGCATTGTGTCGGCAGCTATCACTGCGACCAGCTTGAGATTGCTGAAGTCGAAGCCTTTGGTCAGCATCTGAGTGCCGATGAGGATGTCTATCTTGCCTTGGCTGAATTCCTTGATGACCTTGGCTTCATATGCCTTATTCTGTGCACTGTCGCTGTCAAGTCTTGCGATGACAGCCTCCGGGAAGAGCGCTGCCGCCTCCCCTTCGATCTTCTGCGTGCCTGCGCCAAGTGATTTGAGCGGTCCCTGGCATTTTGCGCATTGTCCGGTATATATTGCCTTGTATCCGCAGTAGTGGCACACCATCATTCCCTGTTTGTGCTGGGTGAGGCTGACGTTGCAGTGAGGGCATTTAGGAATGTCACCGCAGCTTTCGCACTGCATAGCAGGCGCCCAGGCTCTCCTTGAGCGGAGGATCATTGCCTGACCTCCTTCGCTAAGAGTCCGTCTGATATGTTCGATGAGCTTTCTGGAGAAGTTGCCCTCCATTCCTCTCTTTCTGCGTTCCGCCCTTGTGTCGATTATCTCTATGTCAGCGCTTTCAGAACCGTGATATCTCTCAGTGAGGCTGACCATAACGTGTCTGTCGGTGAGACAGTTGTACATCTCTTCCAACGACGGTGTGGCAGATCCGAGGATGATGTTTCCTTTGTGCATAACGGACAGGATCAACGCTGTATCTCGCCCGTTGTATCTTGGAGCGGGGGAGTCCTGCTTGTATGAACTGTCGTGCTCCTCGTCCACGATGATGAGTCCGAGGTTATGGTGTGGCAGGAACAGGGACGAACGTGTGCCCAGCGCAATGTACGTCTCCTCTGCACCCTTTGCACCTTCGGGCGCCTCTGCACCCTCTGCACCCTTTGCACCTTCGGTCTCCTTCGGATCCTTGGCCCCATTCGTCTCCTCACTGCCTTTGGTGACCTTCAGCCCTTCGCCGCCCTTGCCCCCATTCATCTCTTCGCAGCCTTTGGTTCCATTCTTCTCCTCGCCGCCCTTGCCCCCATTCATCTCTTCGCAGCCTTTGGTGACCTTCAGCGATCGTATGGCCTCTGCGGTTGCTCTGCGGCTTGCTGCGCTTTCGGCCGAATGGTATGTCATAAGCCTTTCGCCGAAATGCTGCGTCAGCCTCTCCTCGAGCTGCGTGCTTAGTGCGATTTCCGGTACAAGATACAGCACGTTTCTGCCGTTTCTGAGCGTTTCCAAGGCAAGCTTGATATACAGCTCCGTCTTGCCAGACCCTGTAACGCCGTGCAGAAGCACAGGCTTGCCTTTCCCGAAGGCCGCCTTCGCTTCCTGATATGCCTTACTCTGATGATCAGACAATACTATAGTGTCCTCCTGAGATTCAGACTCTGGGAAGCCGTCATCTCCTAGCAGATGCTGTGTGCTATTTGATCCGGTCAATGACTTCAGAGGCTTGCCTCCATTCTCTACGGCTTTGAGGTTTTCCGCTGCGATTTCCTTTGCGACTTCGGTCCTTTTGATTTCCTCCTGGATTCTCTCGAGAATAGCGGAGTGGGTGAGTCTGGTCTTAGTACCTTCCTTTGCCTTCTCCACCTGTTCGGCCTTCTTTGTTGCCCTCTCCTGGAGTTTGACGAGTTTTGCGTCTATGCTGTCGAGAATCTTCTTTTTGCTGTTGACTGCTCTTTCCTTTGCCGCAGCCCTAGCCTCCTCAAGGCTGGTCTTGCTGACAGGGTACGCCGCCTTGTAGGTCTCGCCGATAGAACACAGGTAATAATCAGAAACCTGTCTCCAAAGTTCAATCTCTTCTGGGAAGATTCTTTCAAGTCCGTCTTCGACCTGGATGATAGGCTGGATCTTCTTCGGGTCAATATCAGGAGTCACATCCACTTTGCTCACAACACCTATATACTCCTTCTGTGCAAACTTCACCCTGACCCTGTCTCCAACCTCCACCTTGCTTCTATCCTCCACCTCGCTTCTGACCTCCACCTCGCTTCTGTCTTCGACCTCTGCTTTCGCCTCTATACTATAGCAAGGCTCCCACTCAAGCTTGAGCGGCAGAATCACTGATATGTATTTTCTCTCTCCCATAGACTGTGCGAAGATACGAAATTCTCCCGAAAACCCGGACAAAGCCCTCGAAAACCAGTGAAAAGCCCTTTAATTACCTTTAAATACCTTCAAATCCCTTCAAATCCCTTCAAATCCCTTCAAATCCACCCAAAATCCACCAAAAAACATCCAAAATCCACCCAGAGACCGCCCAAATCCGCCCAAAAATTCGGAAAAACACAGAAAAATGCATTTTTTGTAAAAATTTTCTCAAAAAAGTTTGGAGGTAAAGAAAAAATGTCTACCTTTGCAATCCCAAACGAAAACAACACGTTTGAAAAACAAAAATCTGGTGCCATAGCTCAGTTGGTAGAGCAAAGGACTGAAAATCCTTGTGTCCCTGGTTCGATTCCCGGTGGCACCACAACAAAACCGCAATAGAAGTGCTTCTGTTGCGGTTTTTTGTTGTTTTTGCCTCAATTTTGTATCACTATATGTATAACTGTTTTGATACGTCCTGCAATTAAAAATTCTGAATTTGATACCTCCTGCAACTTTGAAAACCTGTCTGTAGCTATCTGAGAGGCCGTTTTTGAAAATTTTATAAATTTTCTTATGCCCTAAAAATCGTGTATAACTATATGTATAACTGTTTGTATAACTCTTGCGATTTTGGGCGAAAAAATCCAGATTTCTAAAAATCTGTCGAGAGCCGAAAAGAAATTTTGTATAACTATTTGTATAACTGTTGTGCTTGAAATCGGTTCTGGTGCTATAAACGCAAATCCTGCCCTTATACAAGGACAGGAAGTGCATTTGTATAACCACATCAGATATTGAATCCGAAGGGTTCGCTGCAAAGGTACGAAAATATCTTTGCAATACAAATGCAGACTGACAGCGGTGTATTTCAGTTGTACTATTCATCTCTTGTATTTTCTTCTGCCATATTTGATGACCTTATTCTCCTTGATGGCGAGAATGAGTTCCTCAGTTTTCAGGAGAGATCGTGAGCCGAACTTATAGATTCTTATTCTGTCCATTTTTGCATATCTATGTAATGTCGGCAAGGTTATGTTGAGTAGACTTGCCGCTTCTTCCCGTGTGATATACTCCTTATTTATCACTTCGGTTTTCTGCATTTCTCCGAGTATCTTGCTTACAGCATTATTTATCGTTTCTTCCAGTTGACTTTGGCTAAGAACGATGAGTTTATCTTCCATAATATTCTCATTTTTCTTTTTCTATCTCATATGTAGACTTTTTATGGTTGTTCTTGAAGAAGTTCTCAATATCTTTCTCAGTATAGAAGTATGAGTTTCCTACTGCGGAATATCCTATGATCTTATTGTCTCTCCACTTCTTCAGCGTGGCCGAAGTTATTTGCAGCAGTTCCATTACTTCCTGATTGGTGTAGTGTGTCTTTCTGCTGTTCGACAGAATTGTTCTGATTCTAACCATCTCTCGTTTCATTTCTTCGAGTGTTTCAGTCAGATATGTAAGTCTGTACTCGAGTTTTTCTTCCATAGTTTATAGTGAGTTTTTGATTGATACATCGTTGATGTCATAGCCCCTACAATTCTGCAGCATTTCATTCAGATCTTTGTGTTGGGCATACAATGATGACATATCTTTAATCTCCTTATCAGGAAACATCTTTCTGATTTCTTCGAGACATTTACGTCCTGCCTGGTCATTGTCAAGGAAACATATATATGAGTCGTGAAGTCTGAGGTAACCGGTTGCCTTATCGAGGTTGTTGACCGAGTTAAGAACTAGTATGTCTGTTGTTGGAGTCTTGGCATTCTGGAGAACCTGCCAAGATAAGAAGTCAAAACTACCCTCGAAAATCGATACTGCCCTTGTTGATGGCATAACTGTACGATTGCCTTCTGTATCTATTGTCGTTATCCCTCCTTTGCTGCAGGACTTGAATCCATACGGCGCACTGAGGTTATATCCTCCAGAGTTGTTCTCAAATCCAAGTGTCGTGTAATCTTTCCCCTTGACGTGGTT
>JAFYRK010000020.1 GCA_017559545.1 Bacteroidales bacterium | reverse complement strand
TGTTCCAGTTGTACTTGAGCGATGCTGCGAAATCCAGCTCCTTGGAGTCTGTGATCTGGTCAGAGAAATATGTCAGCGGAAGCTGGTCTGCCAGGAAATAGCCTGGGATCTCGGCATGCACTGCAGGCTGGTTCGAGGCGTATGATTCGTATTTATGGAACCTGTATAGATTATCGTTGAAGTTGACTGAAGCGTCGAACCTGAGGCTTGTCACCCATGGTCTGTTGAGCATCCAGTTGAGCGAGGTGTTGGCCCTGAATACATTGTCCCGCTCTTTCTTGAACTGACCTGTGAATGCGTCAGGGTCATCTTTTGTGTTCATGCCTCCGATGTTGCCGGCGAAGCCAGCCTCAAAGCGCAGCGAACGGGCGAAGTTGTTGCTGTAGTTGAGGGTGATTCCTGTGCGGTTGTATGATTCGTATGGAGAGATGAGTTTCTTGACCGCACGTGCCCACTCTGCACTGAGGTTGAGCACTCCGTTGTCGTCCTGCAGGTCGATACCCTTTGACACCGATGCCTGATATGTGCGAGGATTTACTGCGAAGGTTACGTTAACCGGTGTGCGGCCCTTTCTCGTGTTGATCTTGACCATACCCGAGTTGAGGTCGCCATACTCGGCTGAAGGAACTCCTGTAATCACTTCTATGGATTCGATGTTCTCCACTGCGACACTTCTTGTGTCTGTACCTCCCATCTCTCCGAACGATGCATTGTTGCCCAATCGCACTCCATCTACTTCCACTGCGGTTCCAAAGGCTGCATTTCCGTTTGCGGTGCCACCTTCTCGGAGCGAGAATGCGTTTTCAGCAGTGAGGTCAGGATTGACGGTCTTTCCTCCAGGGAGGAGGGCAGCTATATCTGTGGTATTGGACAGCTGCAGGTGGTTCAAGGCATCGCGACCTATGTTCTGTGTCGTTCCAAGGCCATCCTTTGCCTTCTGTGCAGTCACTACGACCTCGTCCAGCGCAAGTGAATTTTCATGTAGTGTGAAACTCAGTCCCTCTATGTCCTTCTGTACGTCTATGACTGCCGATACGGTCACATATCCCAGACATGAAACCTCAAGCACATATTCGCCTTTCTGGACATTTTCGAATACGAAGTTTCCGTCTGTATCCGTGATGGCCCAAAGGTAATCTTCTCCAAGTCTAACGGCTGCTCCTGTCACTGGCACCTGTGTTCCGGCCTCAAGCACGCAGCCCTCCACCAGATGCCCCTTCGGAGCACCTGGTGCGGTCAGCGCTGCTATCAGCAGGACCGTCAGTGATATGAACAGTCTCTTTATCAAATTACTTTACTTCGATTACAGTTCCGTGGTCCTTGGCAGTAGCCTCTTTCCACTTCTGGGTGTAGCCTGGCTGAGTTATCTTTGCAGGAATGCAATCAGTGTGCTCATTTGTAACGAAGCTTCCGTCCTCGTTCTGTGCCTTGACATTTCCGTCGATGTACTTTACAAGGAGGAGCTGCTCAAGAGCCACCCACTTCTCGAAAATCTTCTGTGCGTTATCGACTGAGAACTTTGTAAGGTAGTCGCGAACCTCTGTGTAAGGATCAACCACCTTGCGGCACTTGTCGTTGCGACGAATCTTCTTTACTGGCTTCTGCGATGCGGCATTGTAAAGGGCGAGTGCCTCTTCGTCAGCCTTTGCTACAGCCTCTACCATAGCGGCCTCCCAAGCGTCGATCTCTGCATCGACTGTAGGGAACATTATGTTGTATGCCTTGTAGCATGCGTTCGCTACGCGGTTTGTCATCCAGAAAGCTGAAGTAGGAGAGTATGTTATCATGTTGCCGTTTCCTACGCGGAAGCTCTCAGGAACCTCTGCTGTACAAGTGTAAATAGGAGTAAGGTAAGAAGTTGCGGCATCGTCGCAGCCGAACCAGTTCAAGCCGCCGATTTCGTCAGGGAACCATCCGCGTGCCTGTCCTACAAACCAGAAACCTGTCTGCTGTGTCGCTATTGCTCTTTCGTTTACGTAATCCTTTCCGTCAACTTCGAATCCCATAGGTCTCCAACGATATGGAAGGGCGTTTCCGCCTGCTCCGATATCCTGTGTCATGTCCATAGGAGTGCCTTCGTAGTGGTCTCTCATCACGTCGGCTACGTCCTTTACGCTGATCTTGCGTGAAGGCTTCACGAAGAGAGGGAATCTCTTTGTCTTGTCCCATCCCATCGCATAGTCAATGTAGTCGTATGCATCCTTGGTAACAACGTTTCCGTTCTCATCCTCGAATGTGAACTTTCCGTCGCAGAGGATGTTGAACGCAGCCCATGCTCTTGCCTCACAACCTCTCATTCCGCTGAAATCAAGCGGTGCGTATGCATCGCAGAAACTGAAGTCCTTGTCCTCGCCGGAGAAATAGCCCATCTCGCGCGCAAAAGTGATCACGTCCGGTGCGTACATGCAGTTCTCGGGGTCGTTGAGAGGGAAGGTGCTGATGCGAGCCTGATTTGCGTGTGAGCAGATGTATCCGTCAGGAACACGTCTTGCCACCCATACGATACCCTTGTGGTCCTTGCCCTTTCCGATAAGATCCATGACCCATACCTCCTCGGTGTCTGCGAGCGAGAAAGACTCACCGCTTGAGTAATATCCGTAAGTGTTTGCGAGCTCAACTATGACCTTGATGGCTTCGCGAGCAGTCTTTGCCCTTTCGAGAGCTACGTAGATAAGCGAACCATAGTCCATGATACCGTTGTTGCCTTCAAGTTCAGGACGTCCACCATATGTTGTCTCGGCGATGATGAGCTGATGCTCGTTCATGTTGCCTACTCTCTGGTATGTCCTTGCAACTTGAGGAATGTGTCCGAGGAATTTACCTGTGTCCCACTCATATACGGCGCGCATGTCGTTTGCGCCCCAAATGCCTGCAGGTTCATAATAAAGTTCGCCGAAAAGTTGGTGTGAGTCGGCTGCGTAAGAGACCATGTTTGATCCGTCAACGCTTGCGCCCTTGGTCACAAGGACGTTTGTACATGCATGGCTGTCGATGGTGTTGAGGCCGAGAAAGGCCACGGCAGTCATCAGGATGGCTTTTGAAAGTCTACTCATTTTGTTCTTTTATTATTATTAATTACTTTTGTATTCTGTTTTGCCTTATCATATAAGAGGCTTAAATATACAAAATTACAAAAAAATCGGGACAAATGAAAGTGAGAGTCTTAAGGATGCTGTTCGCGGCTATGGTTGCGCTTCTTGCTTTGCAAGGGGTTGCGTCTGCGCAGCAACAGCAGGATGTACCTGATGTATATGAACAGGCGGAGATGGAGGCGGACAGACTCCAGAGGATTCTTGATCTTGAAGATTGGCAGACTTTTTATGTTGACTCGACCCTGAAGCATGATTTGCCTGCTATGATAGCTGAGTATGAGCATCTTCGTCAGTCTAAGGTGTCCAATACCAATATGTATCAGGATGCGCGCGACAAATGGCAGGATCAGATTGATGCTACATACAAAAGGATATTCACTCCTGAACAGTGGACGCTTTATCTGAAGTCCGGAGCAGGAAAGGCGCAGAAAGCAAGGGCTAAACGCCGTGAGAAGGCTCAAGGCAAATAACCTCACGTCATTCTTTCGCATGCGCTTCAGCGACTTCGTCGATGAGCGAGGAACGAAGTGACGTGGCAATCTTAGATACTATGGATTTTTTGGAAGTAATAGAGAAAAGGCATTCGGTCAGAAAGTACTCTGACAAGCCTGTAGAAAAGGAAATACTTGATGCGATCATAAAGGTTGCTCAGACTGCCCCTTCATCAAGAAACAGCAAGAGTTCGGCGTTCATGATCGTTGAGGACCGCGATACTCTTGAGGCCCTCTCGCAGATGCGTGACTATGGTTCTGCGTTGCTTGCAGGAGCGCAGGCTGCAATCGTTGTCATGGGTGACGAGACCAAGACTGACCTTTGGGTTGACAACTGCGCAATCTCGGCTACATTCGTTCAGCTTGCGGTTACAGCAATGGACCTTGTTAGCTGCTGGGTGCACATCAACGGCCGTCCATGCGTAAGGCTTGAGCCTGACGGTGCCAAGTCAGAGGACTATGTGCGCAACCTCCTCGGTATAAAGGAAGGCATGCGTCCATACTGCGCCATCGCCATCGGTTACCCTGAGGAGTAGATTCCCACGTCATTGCGAGGTCATGAAATGACCGTGGCAATCTTGAAGATAGTAAAGTTGCCTGCAACTTTACGACCGGCCCGGGTAGGGCCGAGATACCCCTCGGGGTGATATGCGGCAGCATATCGGGGGTTGAAAAGAGAAAAATAAACATAAAGAAATATGAGAGAAAAAATTGAGGCCCTGATGGCCGAAATCGCAGCTTTGTCATGCAGGACAGAGCAGGAAATCGAGCAGGCTCGTGTACGCCTTCTCGGTAAGAAGGGAGAGATCACAGCTCTTTTCGATGAGTTCAGAACAGTGGCTCCGGAACTCAAGAGGGAGTTCGGACAGAAGCTGAACGTTCTCAAGAATGCGGCAGCTGCAAAGATCGAAGAACTTAAGGAGGCAGCGGCGGAATCACCGGCAACAGGTGCCGCATCCTTTGACTATACAATGCCTGGTGATCCGGTACAGCTCGGATCGCGCCACCCGGTATCAATTGCACGCGAGGAGATTGTAAGCATATTCCGCAAGTTCGGTTACGATGTTGCTGAGGGTCCTGAGGTTGAGGATGACTGGCATGTATTCGAGGCTCTTAACTTCCCGCCAGAGCATCCGGCTCGTGAGATGCAGGATACATTCTTCATCAACGACAGCGATAATCCGGTGCTTCTCCGTACCCACACATCTTCTGTGCAGGTACGTGCAATGGAGAAGATGCCTCTTCCTATCCGTATCGTATGTCCTGGCCGTGTGTTCCGTAACGAGGCAATCTCGGCACGTGCGCACTGTATCTTCCACCAGGTTGAGGGACTTTACATAGATGAGAACGTGACTTTCGCAGACATGAAGCAGGCTATCCTCCTTTTCGCTCGCGAGATGTTCGGTGCGCAGAGCGAGATCCGTATGCGTCCTTCATACTTCCCGTTCACTGAGCCTTCTGCAGAGATCGACGTGAGCTGCAACATCTGCGGCGGAAAGGGATGTAACATCTGCAAGGGTACAGGCTGGCTCGAGATCATGGGCTGCGGTATGGTTGACCCTAACGTCCTCGAGGCTTCAGGTATCGACAGCAAGAAGTACAGCGGCTTCGCATTCGGAATGGGTGTAGAGCGTATCGCAATGCTCAAGTGGCAGGTACGCGACCTTCGAAACTACTTTGAGAACGACCTCCGCTTCCTCAAGGAATTTGAGACATCACTTTAATATTCAGAAGATAAATGACATGAACCCCAGAAGTTGAAGACAAGACTTTTGGGGTTCATGTGTAATGTACAGAGCAAATGAAAGATAATCTGACTTTGGCGATTACGTCCATCGGAGACCTCCTTCTTCATAACAGGATCAGCCTGTCTCAGGAAGGTAAGCCGATCGAGGGTGTGCGTGTCTGCATTCCAGAATATCAGCGCCCGTATAAATGGACGGCGCGCAATGCGATACAGCTGCTGGACGATATAATAGAGGCCCGTAATGACAATAAGGAAGTGTATAGGGTCGGTACGCTTATCTTGCATAAGACGCAGCGGGATGGTGAAGATGTGTATGATATCGTTGATGGTCAGCAAAGAACCATAACTTTTGCCCTTTTGCTTCATGCGTTGTATGAACTCGAGGAAGAAGCCAATCGTAGATTTATTGGTCTCCTGATGCAGAACATAGGCAGCAATAAGCACACATGTCGTAATATCCCCATCAATCTGAATGCCTTCCGTCGACGAATCAGGAAAGTATCTGACAGTGATGGCGGGAAGGATCATGAACATACCAGGGACATGCAGACCCTCAGGGAATTTATCGAGACTCAATGTGAACTTATTGTGGTTATCACCGATGATATATCTGAGGCGTTTCAGTTCTTTGATTCTCAGAATGCCAGAGGTAAGGCTCTTTATCCGCACGACCTGCTCAAGGCATATCATCTTCGTGAGATGTCGGACGTGCCGTCAGGTGAGACAGAGGAAATCGTGAAGAGATGGGAGAAGATACCGCAGCGTGAACTGGCGGACTTTTTCGGGGAATATCTATATCGTCTGAAGGAATGGATGAACGGAAATGTGGCAGATGAGCTGTGCGAGGCCAATATACATAAGTTCAAGGGAGTAAACCGTGCATCCCGTGCGCCATATGCCCGGTTTTATAAGGGAGCTTATGCCTATGCCTCTCAGATCAATTCCTTGTCAATACCAGGAGTTCTGGGAATTCAGGATGTATCTCCATTTCAACTCAATGCTCCAATAATTGCCGGAAAGCCATTCTTTGAATATGCCGATCATTATTATTCTCTCCTTTATGATATCAGGCACAATGATAAGTTCGAGGGCTTCTATATTAAAGGTAACAAGATAGTCGAGGTCTTGGATACTCACTTCAAGAGTGGAACAGGTAATCTGATCGCCCGACAACTTTTTGATATGGCTTTGCTTCTGTATGTTGACCGTTTCAGCCCGGCTACATATCCTTCAAGAACGGAAGTCTCGCTGTTTGAGCGATTTGTCAGGTATGCTTTTGTCTGGGCGTATTCGTTGCGTGCTCAGCATTACAGATTAGGTTGGCCGTCGGCACAGAATTACATTATGGGGAAAGGAGGACTGATAAATGCTTTGAACATCTTCAAGGTTATTTCGGACTCAGATACACCGACATCTTTGATGAGTTCCCTTGATGAACTCCTTGTACCACTGACATGGGATAAGATCAAACATTCAGATAGGAATATAGAAAAATACCTTCAGTTCTTTATCTCTTATAATTTTTTGCCAAAACAGTAATAGCACCATGGGAAAGAATTTGCCATTAGAGGAATGCTCTATACAGGATATATATATGAATGTGGGGGAAGCTAAAAGATTTGTCATCCCTGTCTACCAGCGTAACTATGCATGGGAGGACGATCATATCAGAGCTTTGGTAAAGGATGTTCATGATTCTTATATGAAGTCCGACTCGGTCCCATATTACATTGGAACGTTGGTGACATATCATCGCCGCGAAAACGTTTATGAGGTTATTGATGGTCAGCAGCGTTTGACGACAATCTACCTGGCTCTCAAAGCTATGGGAATTACAAGTGTTGTCAGTAAGCTGGCTTACGATGCGCGTAAGGCATCGGATGACACGTTACAGCACCTGACGGACCTTAAAGATTATGATGGGGTTTTGGATGACGGTATAAGGGATGGCTATAAATACATGATAGATGCTGTCGCTGATATTCTTGGGTTGCGAAAACCTAAGAATGCGTATTCCCCTCTGGATAAGTGTGAGGAATTAGACAGGTTCAGGGATTATTTCCTTAATAAGGTTCGTATCCTTCATTATCGTGTGCCAAAAGATGTTGACCTGAACCACTATTTTGAAGTCATGAACTCCCGTGGTGAGCAGTTGGAGAAGCACGAGATCCTTAAATCGAAACTATGTGACCATCTTAAGGCCAATAAGCACGATATGGTGGTTTTCGCTGAAATCTGGGATGCTTGCAGTGATATGGGTGTTTATATTCAGACGAAGTATAAGAAGGCAGAGGTCTTTGGGGGCAATATGGATAATTTCATTGTGGAGAATCCGGACACCATATTCTCAGTCAAAGAGGGTGGTGATGACAGCACGGTGTGTATTGCAGACCTTCTTGACGCCAAGGTTGAAAATGAGCAGGATAATGGCCAGGAGCTTATGGATAAATTCCTGCCGATTATTGATTTTCCAAATCTCTTGCTGGTTGTGCTTAAGCTTACGCTCTTGAAACTGGATTGCCAGGTTCTGCCTAAAGAGGTCACATTGGACGACAAGGAACTTCTGAAAGTCTTTGACAAGGTGCTTGAGTGCATTGAAGATAAGATTGCGTTTACAAAGACGTTTGCATCCAATCTCCTCAAAGCCAAATATTTGTTGGATAATTACATAGTCCATCATGATGTGGGTTTGGATGAAAGCAAGGGAAATCCTTGGCAGTTGAAGTACTATCGCAGGGAGCGCAATTCAGGAGACCTTCACGACCTGTCGGATGATAAATCCATCCAGAAGGAAATGGTGCACCTTCTTTCGATGTTTGAGACTACGTTCACTCCAAAACAGAGGAAGAATTATCTGTTCTATTGTATGGCGTACTTGTTTGAGCACTTCGGCGGAGCAGACTATGATAAGCGATATCTAGCTTTCTTGCGGAACCTTGCGGATAAGTTCTTCTTTGAGGTGTATCTCTCGGGCGAACGTCTGAATGCGATGAAGCAGCCTTCTCCAAATGCTTTTGATGATGTGTTGCTGGATGGACGCAAAGTCAATTGGGAGCTGACTTTCGTAAGGTCTGTTTCTGTAGAAGACTTTGAAAAGGTGTACCCGCATGAATACTATGTGCCGCTATATGTATTTAATTACACAGACTATAGGCTTTGGAAAAAATATGCGGACGAACTCAGAGGAGAGGAAAAGAAACAGAGGGATCCTGTGCGAGTAAACTTCTTTGCGAGCCTGGGCTGTTCTGATTTTGATTTGCCGTTCTTCAATGAATTCTATTTCTCGCGTACCAGAAAAAGTCTCGAGCACTATTATCCTCAGTCGAAGGCTATACCGGGTCGAGAGGATGCAGCTGATGCTTTGTGTGTGAGGACTATAAACTGTTTTGGCAATTTTGCCATGATCGGATCGGATGCAAATAGTTCCGGTTCGAACTGGGATCCTGTAGGCAAGATAAAATTATATCAGGATGGAAAACTGCGTGCGAGCGTTGCCTCAATCAAATTCAAGATCATGATGCAGATATGTCATGATAATGACAATCTCGGTGGGCGAAGGCAAGGAATGCAGTGGAATGCAGACGATATTGATAATCACCAGCGGAAAATGTTGGAAATAATATTAAAACCTAATACTTGATGAAAGCCAAGCTCCTATTATTTGTCAGTTTTGTGTTGACGGCATGTTCCGCTAAGGTAAGCGTAGTATGGACCGAAGGCGAAGTGGATCCTGCCACCGGACGTGCTGTTCAGACTCTTACTGTTGTAAATGCTCCCGAAGGTACAGACTGGGCAGTATGGATGACGTCAAACCATATCATTACAGATAAGGTTGAGGGCTCAGAGGGCCATCTTGAACTCTTCCACGGCTGCCTCTACAAAATGACTCCTGCGGCCAGGGAAGGTAAGGATCTGGTTGTGAAATATGCGGACAGGCCTCTCCAGCGACACTGCTGGGCTCCTGAGGGATTTGTGCTTGAATATAATGGCAAGGTTACTCCTTTGAAAGTGAAGTATGAATTCCTTCCGGCGCCGACGATTCCGGATTTCCACTATAATCAGGTGGATGTCCAGGAATGGGATATGATTCCGTCGCTTAAGCAGGTTACTCCTTCTGAGGGTGTGACCGTTGTTGAACAGATGCCGCAGGTGGAGTATGTTCAGTCTGACAAGGCTGGCTGGTATAGGATTACTCTGGATGGTACATGCAGGGTTGAGGCAGCGGATGAGGACGGAGCTCAGTATGCAAGCGTGACTTTAGATAATCTCAGGAGGAATGTCGGGGGAAATGAACTTCCGGACATGGTAATCGAGGACTGGCCGGACCTAGGATATAGGGGCTTCATGCTGGATATTTCAAGAAACTTTACTTCAAAGGATAACATTCTTAGATTGATAGACCTCCTGGCGCATTACAAGGCCAATGTGTTCCATCTCCATTTCGGTGATGATGAGGCGTGGAGACTTGAGATCACCAAGTTCCCGGAACTTACTTCATATACATCATACCACGAGTTCCCTCACAGGAATGCAGAAGGCGAAAACGTTGAGGCTGACCATCTTATGCCATCGTATAATGGTGGTATTGACCCTTCCGACATGTCGTCTTCCGCTAATGGACACCTCACTAAGGAAGATTACCTTGAAATTCTCAAATACGCATGGGAACGTCGCATAAGCGTTATACCTGAGTTCGATACTCCGGGTCACTCCCGCGCAGCCATCCTTGCCATGAATAAGCATGCAGAGCGCACAGGCGACGATTCATACCTTCTCGCTGAGCCAGAGGATACATCGGTGTATATGTCGGTGCAGTATTACAGGGATAATGCAGTCAATGTAGCCTTGCCTTCGACATACAGGTTCATCGAGGTCATATTTGATGAGATCATAGCATATCACGCTGAGGCAGGTGTGCCTCTTCCGGCTATTCATGTCGGTGGCGACGAAGTCGCTCATGGTGCATGGACCGGCTCTCCTGCATGTAAGAAGATCATGGAAGAAAGGGGTTGGGATAATATAGAACTCCTGAAGTCATACTATATTGAGAATATCCTTGATATAGCCGAGGCAAGAGGTGTGAAGCTTTCTGGCTGGCAGGAGGTAGTCATGGACCTTGAGGATGAAGTTTATGAGAGGCTCAAGAAGAATCTTTACTCGGTGAACTTCTGGAGTACATACGGTCGTCAGGAGGAATATCCTTACCACTATGCCAACGACGGCGTTCCTGTGGTGTTGTCCAACATGACGAACACTTATATGGACTTTGCCTATACGCCTGACAAGACTGAAAGGGGGCTTTCATGGGGCGGTTTCGTGGATGAGCGCCGCAGCTTCTCATTCCTTCCATACGACATATATCGCTCCGTGCGTTGGGATGATCATGGAAAGATGCGTGACATTTCTGCACTTCCGGAGGGAAAGACCCCGCTGACATGCAAGGATAATATCATAGGCGTGCAGGCGCAGCTCTGGACTGAGACAGTAAGGTGCTTCGATCATGTTACATCATATGTCTTCCCTAAGGTGTGCGGTGTGTTCGAGAGATCATGGAACGCAAGTCCATCATGGGAGGGAACTGCTGCGGCAGATGATCCTGGGTTCCTTGCTGGGCTTGATAAGTATTATAGCACAGTGGTGTCCCATGAGCTTCCTTACTATGAGTCACTTGGAATAGTATATCGTCGCAGAAAATAAAAAAGCCGACCTTGTGCACAAGGACGACTGACATATAATTGAACCCCGTCGGGTGATGATTCAAAACGAAAGTCAGCATTTCTGCTGACTTTTGTTCTTATTTGGAGCGGAAAACGAGGCTCGAACTCGCGACCCCAACCTTGGCAAGGTTGTGCTCTACCAACTGAGCTATTTCCGCATATTTCCCGAATGGGATTGCAAAGGTACGCACTTTTTTGAAACTTCCAAACTTTTCCGCAATTTTTTTTAGAAAAAATGCTTTTTCTTGGAAAATCGGCTTATTCCGCCACTTTTATCCAGTCAACTTGCATCCAACCGCTGTCGTTCTTCTGAGCAAGGCGGTTGCAGTAGAATCCAAATTTGGCGCCGATCCATTTGCCAGGTCTTCCGACGAAGGCCTGGTCTGTCAATTCAACCCATTTCTTTCCGTCCAGACTATACCAGAATCTTGCAGTGAGATCAGGAACGTTACCTTTTCTTTCACGAGGGGTCACCTTCATCATGACGAATACATCCGCCGCTGCATAAGCCAGAGGTGCTACAGGAGGTACGGTAGTAGACATGTATGTATTGGAATATGGCATCGGCAGAGGTGCTGAATCCACCTTTACGGTCTTGAGAACCTGTTCTGCTGTGCCGTCCAAAGCCTCACTGCATTCTATATACTGGAGCATTATGCCGTCCTGTGTATCAATGAGCCTTATCGTGGCGTAGTCAAGTCCCATGAGCACGAATCCGCAGCTTTCGCCTTTTTCTTTCAACTGAGGATTAGGTATGAAACGCAGTTTTGCTGTAGCGGTGAATTCGTCAGCAGGAGTTTTCTGGAGAAGGAGATTCGGAGAGTCTCCGAGGTTTCGCCATCCGTCTGCCTGATCTACAGAATATAGCCTCAATGCACCAATTCCGTTGGTATGAGTTTCTCTAGCCGATGAGTCCATATAATACCAATATGGTGAAGGAACGCCGTGCCACTGCCATTGAAGTCCCAGCTCCAGGGAGTCGAATGTGTCGCTTTCTGCCGGCTGGAACACTCCTGAATTTTTCAGTGAAGGTTTCCTATATTTCATGACCGGCTCGCCGACACCGTCTCCGTCTTTGTCGACACCGATTACCGGCCAGCCCTCGGAAGTCCATGTCATAGGCTGAAGATGAACCACTCGTCCGTATGCATCCTTATCCTGGAAATGCAGGAACCAATGCTCGCCAGAAGGGGTGTCCACCCATGCTCCCTGATGCGGGCCGTTGACAGGAGATGAACCCTGTGCCATCACAACCCTCTCCTCGTACGGTCCGAAAGGCCCTGGTGCCTTGAGTACCACCTGCCATCCTGTCGGCACGCCTCCTGCAGGAGAAAATATATAATAGCTGTCTTTATACTTATAGAACTTTGTGCCTTCTATTGTCGGTTGGGTTTCGTGTCCGTCATATACTATGCGGCTGCGTCCGAGAAGAGCAGTACCATCAGGTGACATAGGAGCCACGAACATCACGCTTTTGTGTCCTGCTCTGCTGCCTGCACAACCGTGCGACAGATAAGCCTTGCCGTCTTCGTCCCATAAAGGACAAGGGTCTATATATCCTTTGGCTTTGACTACCCACACCGGGGCTGACCATGGACCGCGGGGATCTTGAGCTTTCACCATGAATATTCCCCTGTCAGGATCGCCGCAGTAGATATAGAATTCTCCGTCATGATAGCGGATGGCCGGAGCCCATACTCCGTTTCCATGCTGAGGCACTGTCCTCCATTGCTGAGGTCCAGGAAGCGGAATGTCAGGAGTGTCAAGCCTCTGGCCAAGAGTCTCCCATGGTCTTGAATCATCCCATAAAGGTCCTGGGTAATCGGTCAGTGCCGCTCCGACTATCTCCCAATTTACCAGGTCGGTGGAGTGAAGGATCTGAAGGCCCGGAAAACAGCCGAATGATGATGAAGTCATATAGAAATCTTCTCCGACACGGCATACATCAGGGTCTGAATAATCTGCATTCAGTATAGGGTTTACATATTGGCTCCCTTTGTCTGGATTCCACACTTCAGATGGCTTCCTGTCAGAACCGGCGTGTACGGCATTGCATAAAAGAATCAATGTGATGGATGCGGCGAGATGATACTTCATAGTCCGTGTGTTATTTTTTGCTGAAAGCAAATATATGCTTTTAGAAATTATAATGCAATCAGCTTGACTTACCTGCCTCTCTTTTGTGACAAAAGGTCAGGTAGTATGTTACCAAAGTTCCGATTCTATGTGTTTGCGTTTTATTATCTTTGCGTAAATGGACATTGCATGAAAATCTGCTTCCTCTTAAACTGATCAGGATCACCATCAGTAAAGCATCATAACGCTTATGATTACTATGGTCAAAGGCATCACGCCGGAAAATGTCAGTGTGGTTCCGGACCCGACGCCGGACGCGGCATTGAGAACGTCACTTTCAGGAATGTATCTTACGAAGGATCCGGTGAGGAACTATCCGTCATTGCCGGATATAATTCCGACCGAAAAGTGAAGAATATACGTTTTGAGAATCTCCGCATCAACGGGCAGGTCATCTCCGACGACATGCCAGACAAGCCGGCGTGGTATAAGACCGGGGATATGGCCCGCATATTTATAGGGGAGCACGTGGAAAATATAGAGTTTGTAAAATAGCGGTATGAAAAAGTTGTTTCTTGTATCTGTCCTTATATTTGGCTCAATATGTCTGTGTTCCAGTAATCCTTTTGAAATCCAGAAAAAACGTGCAGAGTTCGATTATTCTTTCGGAGAGGAGGGAGAAAGGGCATATATACGTCTTCCGCGTGGACAGAAAGATGTAAAGGCTGTGCTGTATTGTCATCAGAACATGACCGAGGAAGTCCTTTTCCGCAGCTGGGAATTCTGTGCCCGTATGGATAGTCTAGGTGTGGCCATGGCTTTCATCCAGAGGGGGTCTCAGAACTGGGATGTCTCTCAGGGTTGTCAGGGGCGTTTCGAGATGATAATGAAGAAGTTTGCCGAAGGAACCGAACATCCGGAGATAGAATCCGCTCCGATTATTCCTTTCGGACATTCGGCCCAGGCGACTTTCCCATGGAACTTCGCCGCATGGAATCCGGACCGCACATTATGTGTCATTTCTTATCATGGAGATGCTCCACGCACCAATCTTTGCGGATATGGCAGGGCAAGCCTGGAATGGGGACGTACCCGTAATATCGATAAAATCCCCGGGCTGATGGTGTATGATGCCTCTAAGCATATTAAGTCCAATGCGGTTTGTACTGGTACAGAATTTACGGTAGAGCCGGTGTTTGTCGATGAGTCGCGCAACACTCCCTGTGATGCCCATGCAGATGTGCGTCCTCGCGTGGTCCTGATATCCGGTCCTGCCATACAGACCGGTGAATACACATTCCGTTATGATCCGGATTACTTCGGCAGGGATCCCAAACGCCTTTGGACAGGAATCACATTATGCATCGAAGCTGACGGTGATTCGGAATACAAATCTGCTGTGCAGGAACTGAATATTCAGCTGGCACTTTAACCAGGCAGTTTTGGCATAGGCTTTGTACATTTTGAGTCTCGGTTAGTTTAGTTGTTAATACTAGGGTTATGGTTCATCCGGCTGTCACTTGTGAAAGGCACAGCCGGATGTTTTATCGGAAAAATAGGTATATTTACAGCAAAATCATAAAGCAATGGACAAAGGAAAATTTTTCAGTGGCCTTTTCATCATGGTCGGACTCGTTGTGCTCGGTCTCATGATTCCTCGAGCAGTGGAAAAGTATCGTTCATACGACCGCACGGTCAATGTCAAAGGACTGTGCGAAAAGGAGGTCAAGGCCGACAAGGTAATATGGCCTATAGTATATAAGGTAATGTCAGATGATCTGCAGTCGATCTATGCACAGACTGATGCAGGCAATGCGGTAATCGTTGACTTCCTTAAGGATGGTGGTATTTCTCCGGATGAAATTACAGTATCGGTTCCGCAGATTTCGGATAAGCTCGCCAATGAGTACGGCTCGTATGACAGAGCGTTCCGTTATATCGCGACTAATGTTGTTACCGTGTATACTTCGGAAGTGGACAAGGTGCTTGCGCTCATGTCGCAGCAGTCGGCTCTGTTGAAGAAGGGAATAGTAACAGCCGCAAACAGCTGGGAGAACCCTGTGGAGTTCAAGTATGAAGGATTGAACGATATCAAGCCTGCAATGATAGAGGAGGCTACAAAGAATGCTCGTGAGGCAGCACAGAAGTTTGCAAAGGATTCGGACAGCAGACTCGGTAAGATCAAGACGGC
The DNA here is from genome assembly GCA_017559545.1 of Bacteroidales bacterium. GTDB lineage: Bacteria > Bacteroidota > Bacteroidia > Bacteroidales > UBA932 > Cryptobacteroides. Next base: position 2,608 of record JAFYRK010000020.1, on the reverse strand, counting down.
GAACCAGGGAACGTTCACCATCGAAAACCGCGACAGCAATACTCCTTATATAAAAAAGGTACGTGTCGTGACCTCGGTTACATATTACCTGAAGAACTAGTCACACCTGTCATGTCGCGTCTCCACCTGTCATGTCGAGCGTAGTCGAGACATCTGTATAAAAACGAAAGAGCTTTCATCACGAAAGCTCTTTCTGTATCAATAGTCGTTTGAGTTTGCGTCCCAGGGCATATTCGCCGAAGTCGATGCCCTTATCCTGCAGGAGCTTCTCCATGCTGATGTCGTCGCCCTTGAATATCGTTATTTCGGCCTTCTTCTGTACACCTTTGATATAATCTATGGATTCTTTCGGGATCACAAGGTGGCACGGGATGACAACTGGCACTGGATTCAGCCCTATCGCATGAGCTACGGCGCGTACACCTGCCTTGTTCTGGCATAGGTCGGCAAAGTCGCTGTAGCTGATCAGGCTCGGAGTCTTCGGGCTGCCGTCTTCTTCGTGGGTCAGGTCGAACAGCCTCTTCCAGATCTTCTTCTGGAACTCTGTTCCGAAAAGGATGAAGTCGTCCCAGAGCGCAGTCTTTCGTATGTTCCATACTTCTGCAAACTTTACAGTCTCGGCTGTAATCTTTTCATATGCCGGACTCTTTTGTTGTGCTAGCCTGGCTGCTATGATGACCAGGGCTACATAGTCTGTTGATATCGCGGCAATCTTTCCGTCTATCCGGACAATCACCCATTTCCTGTCGGTATCCATAACTGTAAGTTTAGTGTTATCTTCCCGTCCCTTCGTGCCGTGTGCCTTCCAAATATACGAAAACATTCCGTAATAACCTACACATCTTTATGTTATATTACGCTATGAGTCGTTTCCTTGCTTTCAGTTTGTCAAAGAGTTCCTCTTCTATGGTGTCGGACTGGTTGAATTAGTCAAATGTCTTGATTGTGGTTCAGAGAGTAGCCGCCGATATTCCTGAGATGTGGCAGTTTTTGCTGGAAAAGTGACACAGCTCAGCTCCTAAATGCTCAAATGCCCGTTTTGGCCCGGAGCTGTGACGGAAAACGGCCTGAAACTGTCACAGCTCGAGTGTAGTTCGCCATAATGGACTCTACTCTTGGTGTGTGTCGTTAAGACGAGCCTTTCACTCGCAGAACCGTTGTCTGTCATCGCGCCGTTTAACGTCGAGGAAGCACCAGGCATCTGCGGATCTTCGCTTCGTCTATATGGCGGACACGATATAGGTATTCGGCGATTTCCAGTTTTTCTTTCAGTGAGAGCTGGTATACGGAATGTTTGCCGTATCGTTCCCGTGCGAGTTTGTCCAGTTCGGTGCAGAGTTCTATGTCGGAGATCTTCCTATAGTTAGCTTTCCCGCTTTCAAAGTGAATCATTCTTGTTATGTCCTGCATCCCGACTCCTCTTTCGATAAGCTGGATGTTGACCGGTTGCAGCGGGTTGCCATCCTTCTTCTGCTCTGCCTCCCATTCCTCGGAAGATTTGCGCGTCATGTAGAAGTTGAAGGCTCGCGGAGTTCCGTACAAAGCTTCCATCTGCGGGATATCCAGCACGCTTTCCCTTGTAAATACTCCGCTTTCAGTCATTTTATAGCTATCCGGGAACTCTGCTCTCCTACCTATATATTTAGAGTATGATCTTGTGGGGAGGATTTTCTCGTCAAGGAACTTTCCCATCTCTCTTCGGAAGATGGCGTTGGCGGAACAGTGGGGATAGGCGTATGGGGTAGGGGTTACACCGTGGTGGACAGCATTGCGTAACGTATAGCTTGCGGCTGCAACTGTATGGTGATAGCCTACAACCTCCATGGTGAAATGGTGTTCCTCTCCAAGGCGTCCCTCCCTATGGTACTTGTGGTTGAAGTACATGCCGTAGGACTGGCGGAAGCAGTACATGAATCCCTTAGGGTCAGCGGTCTGTATCAGTTGGTGCATGTGGGTAGACATTTCTGCCTCTGCAAGACCTGTTGACCCGGTCTTATACAGCGCAAGGGCAAAGCAGTTGAACCCTCTGTGGTAATCCTCAAGATCACGGAACATGACCTCGTTGCCTGCTGACAGGCATAGATGGCAAGTCTTCTTCATATCATTTTTCCTTTACACGTTCTTTCTCTTCGTCCGTTCGCCACATCTCTCCCGAAATGCATGAATCTCTCTGCAAATATATGTAAACGCTTCTGTTTCAAAAGGGGTTTCTAGACAATCTTACTGAGCTGTGGCAGTTTTTGCTGGAAAAGTGACACAGCTCAGCTCCCAAACGGTCGAAATTTCCGTTTTGGCACACAGCTGTGACGGAAAGCCATCCAAAACTGTCGCAGCTCTCCGTCATCTTGTGGAACCGATTCTCTTCCTCGAGCCATGTTTCTCCAGATGTTACGCTCCCAGACACTCGTTTATACCGACATGGCCGCCCTAACTGCTGCGGCCATAAAAGTTATTAACAATATAATGTGCTGAAAAACAGGATTATTGTTGATAATTCGGATTTTATTCGTATATTTGCAGCCCCAAAAAATGGGATAAAACACATAAATAATTTATTTACAAACATTTATGCCTACAATTCAACAATTAGTTCGCAAAGGACGCGAGG
>JAFYRK010000074.1 GCA_017559545.1 Bacteroidales bacterium | reverse complement strand
GGAATCCCCATACGGGTAACCTAGGTCCGTCATCCCTATCCGAGATATCCCTGTTACATTATTAGCGTTGATTTCAGCAAAAATAAGTAACTAACGGCTATTATTTATCAGCTTTCTCAAGATAAGCCTCAAGCTCCTTCAAAAGGGTAGCCTCATCCTCTATGGCTGAATCCACCTGCATCTGAAGTCCGCAGTTCAATATTCCCAAGTTCAATGCCACCAAGGTCATGACCTCTACCATTCCTTTTGTCGGGAATTTCTCAAGGTAGAATCTGACCTTCTTGTTTATGTCGGCTGCAGCCTTCCTGATCATCTCCTCATGCTCCGGAGATTTCACCTGTACAGGGTAGGGTCGGTCTGCAATAATTACATTAATGCTTTGTGCCATATCTTATCCCTCCATTAAAGTGATGCACTTGTCAATCTCCTTGATGAGCTTGTCTATCTTCTTTCTCGCTTCAGTGTTGTCTGCATTACCTGACTTGAACGCGTCTGCCAGCTTAAGATTATCAATTGTTCTTTCCAGCTCTGTAATCTGCTCTTTGTAGGTTTCGTTCAGCTTTGTAGCTTTTTCCAGCTCTGATATCAGTCTATTATGCTCCTGTTTTTCCGTCTCATAAGCGGAAATGAGCTCCTGAATCCTCTGTCTAAGCTTTTCAATCATTGCAAAACAAAATTTACCTACTCGGCAAATTTACGTAAAAAATGCGGAACTCCCAAAGGTGCACCGCATTTTTTTCAGGATATTATACTATTAATTAAATGACTTCAACAGCCTGCATACCTTCCTCGATCGCTGCCTTGTTGAGGGAGATGAGGTCGGCATAACGTGCTGGGATGCATTTTGCAAGGCCCTTGTCGATATTCTCAGAGAGGATGATCGGCTTCATCTTAAGGTAAGCACCCATGACTGCCATGTTGTATACCTTTGCGTTACCTACTTTCGCAGCCACGTTGATTGCGTCGATCTTGCAGATCTGAATGTCTGTTCTTGTAGGAGGGTTGATGATTCCGTTAGGATCGTATATGAGAAGTCCTCCTGGCTTTACTGAACTTTCGAACTTATCAAGTGACTGCTGGTTGAGTGCAATCACGGTGTCGAACTTGGTTACGATTGGGGAACTGATCTTCTTGTCGCTGAGGATCACGCTTACGTTCGCTGTGCCTCCGCGCATCTCGGGACCATATGATGGCATCCAAGTCACCTCCATGTCCTGCATGATTGCGCAGTATGCGAGAATCTTTCCCATTGAGAGGACACCCTGTCCTCCGAATCCTGCTATGATAATTTCTTCCTTCATATTTTCAATCTTGTTTTCATTAACAACCGTCAGCTAAAACGTCATATATTTTAAGGTTGTACCATAATATGAAAATATTATCTACGTTACCCTTTTCCTAAATCCCTTTCCTCGGGAAAGGGACTTACTGACGCTTCGCTTTAATTGTTACTCTGCTTTTAAAACGTCCTTGATGTCTCCGAGAGGATACTTAGGGAACATGTTCTCTACCATCCACTTGTTAGCAGCTGTAGGGCTCATCTTCCATCCTGAGTTACAAGTAGCAACGATCTCAACGAATGAGAGACCGATGCCCTTCTGGCTGTACTCGAATGCCTTCTTGATGGCTGCCTTTGCCTTGCGGGCTGCAGCTGCAGTGTGTACTGACTGTCTTGTGATGAATGCTGTACCATCGAGCTGTGCAATCATTGGAGCAAGCACGAGTGGGAAGCCGTTGAGCTTGGCGTCGCGTCCGTAAGGAGTAGTGGCTGTCTTCATGCCGAGGAGGGTAGTCGGAGCCATCTGACCTCCGGTCATTCCGTATATACCGTTGTTTATGAAGATCACAATGATGTTTTCGCCGCGGCTGCAGGCGTGGATGATCTCTGCTGTACCGATTGAAGCAAGGTCACCGTCGCCCTGGTATGTGAATACATACTTCTCTGGGTTGAGACGCTTTGTTGCTGTTGCAAGAGCTGGCGCACGTCCGTGAGCGGCCTGCTGCCAGTCAATGTTAAGATAGTTGTATGCGAATACTGAGCAACCTACAGGGCTGACAGCGATTGTCTCCTCCTGGATGCCCATCTCCTCGATGACCTCAGCGACGAGCTTATGAACTGTACCGTGAGAACATCCTGGGCAGTAGTGCATTACATTGTCT
>JAFYRK010000073.1 GCA_017559545.1 Bacteroidales bacterium | reverse complement strand
TATCACTGGTGAGAACGGAACAGGAAAGGATGTGCTGGCCGGAGAGATTCACCGCAGATCGGAAAGAGCCTTGAAGCCGATGGTCTGCGTGGATGCCGGAGCCTTGACTGAGACTCTTTTTGAGAGCGAATTGTTCGGCCATGTCAAAGGTGCTTTCACAGATGCCCACGCTGACCATATCGGTAAGTTCGAGCAGGCAAACGGCGGTGCGCTTTTCCTCGATGAGATAGGAAATATTCCTCTACATCTGCAGGCAAAGCTTCTCAGGGCCATCCAGAACAAGACAATCACAAGAGTTGGAGACACAAAGGCCATCCCTGTAGACATCAGGCTTATATGTGCAACCAACAAGAATCTGGAGCAGATGGTGAAGGACGGTGAGTTCCGTGAGGACCTTTACTATAGAATCAATACGATGCACCTTCATCTGCCGGCTCTTCGCGAGAGGACTGATGAGATCGTTCCGCTGGCGAATATGTTTATTGAGAAGTATGCAGAGAAATATCGCCGTCAGGTTTCCGGACTCACTCCTGAAGCGGAGGAGCTTTTGAAAGGTCAGTACTGGAGCGGCAACATCCGTGAACTGCAGAACTGCATCGAGAAGGCAGTTATCCTCTCTGAAGGAAACATCTTGGGAATCAATGACCTTGAGCTGCAGCAGAACAAGGCGGCAGAATCGGTGGCAGTTTCTGCTGTCGATACACTGGAAGAGACAGAGGAGAAGGCCATCAGAGCAGCGATGGCAAGATTCGGCGGCAATCTTTCGATGGTTGCCAAATCTCTTAACATCAGCAGACCTACTTTATACGCCAAACTGAAGAAGTACAATATCTGATGACTATAACTACTGTCATATTGATTGTTCTGGCAGCGATAGTGATATCGTCTGCCATTACTTCTATACTGACTTCTCGCAAGATGAGGGCAAAGGTAGCATATATGCTGGATGCTCTCGAGGACAAGGAACTGAACTTCAGATTCGATGAGAGACGCTTGAGAGGCCGCAAGTTCAACAAGACTTTGAATCGTCTTCGCAATATCTTCGACAAGGAACGTCACGAGATCATCGAGCAGGAGAAGTGCTTCGGTCTGATGCTCGATCACGTCAAGACAGGTATTGCTGTATTTGAGAAGGATGGCCGCGTAGCATATTGCAACAATACAGCATTAAGTATGCTCGGCATCGCTACTTTCGGCCATATAAGGCAGCTTCGTGCAGTGAACGACTCTCTGTATGAGTCATTCCAGACTATTGCAGACGGCAATGAGGAAAGGGCAAGCTATTACAATGAGAGCGGAAAGATGACGATTTCGTTGACGGCTTCCGAGGCGACTATCGGCAAGGAGGCTGTGAGGATAATCGCTTTCAATGATATCAGCAACGAGATTGCTGAGAATGAGCAGGAATCGTGGTCAAAGCTTATCCGAGTGCTGACTCATGAAATCATGAATACCATCACGCCTATCGCTTCTCTGAGTGATACTCTGATTAGTTTTGAAGGGGTGAATGATGATGTTAAGAACGGTCTCAGCACTATTTCAGAGTCGTCTAAGGGCCTGATCAAGTTCGTGGACTCATATAGGAATCTTACCCGCGTGGCTCCACCTGTGAAGAAGGCTTTCTATTTCAGGGAACTGGCTGAGAGGGTAATAAGTCTGACTCATGAACAGGCTGTGATGAGCGGAGCGGTATGCACTTATGAGGAACTCTCAGAAGATATTATTCTTTATGCAGATGAAGGGCAGATTACGCAGATTCTTATCAATCTTGTGAAGAATGCCGTTCAGGCTGAGGCCCGCAATGTAGTGATTACGGCCCAACTTACTCCATCTGAGCAGACAATTATCCACGTTACCAATGACGGTCTTCCTATCAGCCGAGAGAGTCAGAGCGAAATCTTCGTTCCGTTCTTTACTACCAAGCAGGAAGGCACCGGCATTGGCTTGAGCCTCTCTCGTCAGATCATGAGGTTGCATAATGGTTCGCTTGCTCTAACGAAGAGTGATGAGAGCGGAACTGTGTTTACGCTTTTGTTCAAGTAGATTTAACCCTTTAATTTGCTGGCGTTATTTCCTTCCATACATACTCTGGGTCATTCTTTCCTCTCTTTTT
>JAFYRK010000072.1 GCA_017559545.1 Bacteroidales bacterium | reverse complement strand
TCCAGTAAAGGAAGGCGACAGCATTGAGAAGGCTCTCAAGAAGTTCAAGAGAAAGTTCGAGAAGACAGGTGCAATCCGTGAGCTCCGCGCTAGAAAGAACTTCGTTAAGCCATCTGTGAAGAAGAGAATCCAGATGCAGAAAGCTATCTATGTTCAGCAGCTTCAGCTCAGAGACGAGCAGTAATTGATAAAGAAGATTATTTAGAGATTGTCAAGCCATGATAAAGAGCTGCAGGTGGCAGCCGCTTGCTTTCTAAAACTTTTAATATTTACAAGTTTTTATGTACGCAATCGTAGACATTGCAGGCCAGCAGTTTAAAGTAGAGGCTGGTATGGAAATCTTCGTAAACCGCCTTGCGGATGAGAAGGGCGCTACAGTTGAGTTCACCAAGGTTCTCCTTGTTGACGAGGATGGCGCAGTAAAGGTAGGTGCACCATACGTTGAGGGTGTAAAGGTTACAGCAACAGTTCTTGGCCGTGCCGAGAGAGGCGTTGCAGACGGTCTTAAGGGAGACAAGGTTCTTGTTTTCAAGAAGAAGCGTCGTAAGGGTTACCAGAAGTGTAACGGTCACCGTCAGTATTTCACAAAACTTCAGATCAATTCGATCGCTTAATTAATTGAGGAGGAACAGAATATGGCACATAAAAAAGGCGTCGGTAGTTCTAAGAACGGTCGTGAGTCACATAGCAAACGACTTGGTATCAAGAAATTCGGTGATCAGACTGTAAAGGCTGGTAACATTCTCGTTCGCCAGAGAGGTACAGTTCACAACCCAGGTCTGAACGTAGGTATGGGTAAGGATCACACTCTTTACGCTCTTATTGACGGTAAGGTAAGCTTCCGCAAGAAGGCAGACAACAAGTCTTACGTTTCAGTACTTCCATTCGAGAACTAATTCTCAAGGAGTCTGAAAAGGCATAAAGGCAGTAATCATCAAGGTTACTGCCTTTTTATTTTTATATATTTTTTTTAACTTTGTAACTTGTGTTCTAGTGTAAATACGAAACTAAACTATATCTATTATGCTTACTTTGAAATTGCTTCGTGAAAATCCGGAATTCGTGATTGAGAAGCTTGCAAAAAAGAACTTTGACGCAAAGGAGATCGTTGCTAAGATCAACGAACTTGATCAGAATAGAAGAGCCCTTCAGGCAGAGCTTGACTCGTGCCTTGCAGAGCAGAAAAAGAAGGCTGCCGAGATCGGTGGCCTCATGAAGGCTGGTAAGAGGGAAGAGGCTGAGGCTGTGAAGACTGAGGTTGCTGCCCTCAAGACTCGTTCGACAGAGATAGAAAAGGCTGCTGAGGAGAATAACAAGGAGCTTGACTCACTCGTGGTTCTTCTTCCAAATATTCCATGTGACCTTGTTCCAGAGGGAAAGACAGCTGAGGATAATGTGGTAGTGAAGACAGGTAATGAGATTCCTGAACTCGGAGAGAATAACCTTCCACACTGGGAGCTCGCCAAGAAGTTCGATATCATCGACTTCGATCTTGGTGTTAAGCTTACAGGAGCGGGTTTCCCAGTCTATAAGGGTAAGGGTGCAAGACTCCAGAGAGCCCTCATCAACTTCTTCCTTGATTACAATACTAACGCAGGTTACCTCGAGGTAGAGCCACCTATCATGGTAAATGAGGCTTCTGGATTCGGTACAGGTCAGCTTCCTGACAAGGAGGGCCAGATGTATCACGCTACAGCAGATAACTTCTACATGGTTCCTACAGCAGAGGTTCCTGTAACGAATATCTTCAGAGATGTTATCCTTGCTAACAATGAATTCCCTGTAAAGATGACAGCATATACTCCATGCTTCCGTCGTGAGGCTGGTTCTTACGGAAAAGATGTACGTGGTCTCAACCGTCTCCACCAGTTCGACAAGGTAGAGATCGTACGTGTTGAGAAGCCAGAGGAGTCATACGCGGCTCTTGATGAGATGATCGCTCATGTGGAGTCAATTGTCAAGGCTCTCGGTCTTCCATACAGAATTCTCCGTCTTTGCGGTGGTGACATGAGCTTCACATCAGCAATCACATACGACTTTGAGGTTTACTCGGCAGCGCAGGGAAGATGGCTTGAGATATCTTCAGTATCAAACTTCGAGTCATTCCAGGCTAACCGCTTGAAACTTAGATATAAGGACGCAGAAGGAAAGACTCAGCTTGCCCATACTCTCAACGGTAGCTCGCTTGCTCTTCCACGCGTGGTTGCGGCGCTTCTTGAGAATAACCAGAAGGGTGACAGGATAGAGATTCCTGAGGCTCTCCGTCCATACACAGGATTCGATTATATTGACTAAAGAAACTACAATATTAGGCATAGATCCCGGAACCAATATTCTTGGTTACGGGATCATACGTGTGGACTCGACAGGTCCACACTATGTCAATATGGGAGTCTTTGATCTGAGGAAGATCTCAGACCCTTTTGAGAAGCTTGCCAATATCTTTTCAGGCGTAGGTGAGCTTATAGAGGTCCATAAGCCGGATAGCGTTGCAGTCGAGTCTCCTTTTTATGGAAAGAATGCACAGGTGATACTAAAGCTCGGAAGAGCTCAGGGAGCGGCTTTGACTGCTGCTGTCATGAGAGGTGTCCCTGTTGCGGAATATGCTCCACGAAAGGCAAAGATAGCAATATGTGGCAATGGAGCGGCCTCCAAGGAGCAGGTCAGCATGATGATTCAGAAGACTCTGAAGATAGACCTTGATCCTAAGCATCTGGATGCAACGGATGCCTTGGCTATAGCTCTATGCCATCACTACCAGATGTCCAACCCTCTTGCCGGGACTTCCGGAAAGACGGATTGGAAGAAATTTATTGAAAACAATCCGGACAGGATTAAAAAATAGGTGGTACTTAAACCTTTGACTTTGTCATTTGTCAAAAAAACTATGAGACATTCTATCAGGACTATTACATTTTTTCTTGCTTTACTTGTAAGCATTGCGGCATCAGCGCAGAACCAGGTTTCTGTAACCTTGAAGCTTATTGATTCCAAAACATCGGATCCGGTATCTTTCGCTACTGTTTCCCTGACTGTCAAAGGTCAGGAGAAACCCTCAAAGTATGTCCTGTCCGATTCGGAGGGTAATGCGGTGCTGACAAAGGTGAGCCGTAATACTTATGTTCTTAAGGCTGAGATTATGGGATATAAGACCTATTCTCAGGAAATCAAGGTTGACAAGGCGCTCAATCTTGGAGAGATCAAGATCGATGAGGATGTTGAGGTTCTTGATGCGGCAAGGGTGACAGATGTCGGAAATCCGATCATCATCCGTAAGGATACGATAGAATATACAGCTTCGTCGTTCAAGACATCTGACAATGATATGCTTGAGGAACTTCTCAAGAAGCTCCCAGGTGTCGAGGTTGAATCTGACGGAAGTATTACAGCAAACGGTGAGACAATCAAAAAGATCACAATTGACGGAAAGACATTCTTCCTTGATGACCCTCAGCTGGCTTCCAAGAATATTCCGGCAAAGCTTATCGAGAAGGTGAAGGTTGTGGAGAAGAAGTCAGACCAGGCGATCTTTACCGGCATAGATGACGGTGAGCATGAGACAATCATTGACCTGACGATGAGGCCTGGAATGATGCAGGGATGGTTCGGAAATGTAATGGGTGGTGGCGGACATGATGTTCCGGGTGCCGGTTCTGATATGAATGATTGGAGATATCAGGGTGCTGCGATGGTCGGCAGGTTTACTGATAAGAGCCAGATAAGTCTCATCCTCAATGGAAACAATACCAACAACCGTGGATTCAATGATATGGCCGGCAGCATGATGCAGGGTATGCGTGGCGGTGGCGGCGGTATGGGCCGTGGTATGGGCCGTGGTATGGGCGGCTGGGGCCGTGGAAACGGTATTACCACTTCATGGATGGGTGGACTTAACGGAGCCTTTACCTTGTTTGATGGTGACATGGATCTTGGTAGCAATTACCTTTATAACGGTTCCATCAATGATGTGATTGAGGAAAATTCAAAGATTACATATCTGGAGGATGGCAGCCGTCTTCTCAATGAAGAGAATGGAGACAGTCGTACTATGACTCAGGGTCACAGATTCGGTGTAAGACTTGAGCATAAGTTCTCAGATAATACATCTATCCTTTTTGAACCACAGTTCAATTTCGGCTATGGTGACTTCAATGAATTCTCTGAATTTACCACTTTGACTGAACGCGGAGAGGTCAGAGACTCTACTAATAGAGGTTATAATTCCACTTCAGGAGCTAACGACAACTGGAGTACAAGCGGATTCTTCCTCTTCAGACAGAGGCTCGGCAAGCCAGGCAGGACGATATCTGCCAATGTTCGTTATAGCTTCAGTGATAACAATATGCACGGCTTCAACCAGTCAATGACAACGGTTTATGATCTTGAGTCGGGTGCGAAGAGCGATGAGAAAGTCAATCAGAGGTATGATCAGAATTCGAAGAGCGCGTCTTTGAGTGGTAGGGTGGTTTATACAGAACCGCTCGGAAACGGATTCTTCCTTGAGACCAACTATCAGTACGGATGGAATCAGAATACATCGTTCAAGGATACATATAATAGCGGATCGGATAATCTGGTTTATGATGACAGGCATGAAATAGATGTCCTTGTTTATAATAGCAATAATGAATTTATCGACCCTACGTATTCTAACAGGATCAATAATACTTCGCAGAGCCACAGGGCCGGAGCAAGCTTTACATACCAGAAGGATAAGGTTCGTGCACAGTTAGGTGCGGCATACCATCCTACTATTACAGATAACGTAACATCCGGTCATGACCCATACCATAACGTTGCGCACAACTGGTCGCCGCAGGCGAGCCTGAACTATGAGTTCAATGATAATACGAACATACGTTTCTTCTACTGGGGACGTTCTGCCCAGCCTTCGACTTCGCAGCTCTTGCCGGTGCCTGATAATTCCAATCCATTGAATATATCGCTCGGTAACCCGAACCTCAATCCATATTTCAACCACAACTTACGTGGAAACTTTGGATACACCAACAAGAAGACCTTCACTTCAGTAAATGCACGTTTCAGTGCAAGTCTCGTGGAGGATGCGATTACCAACGCTCAGTGGTATGACCCTGCGGGAGTACAGTATTCAATCCCTGTGAACGGTCCGACAACTGGTTCGGCAGATCTTCGAGTGATGGTCAACTCTCCGTTTGGAAAGAGCGGTTTCTCAATCTTCTCTATGACATTCGGACGTTATAACCACTCTACATCATTCATCGGTTCCGGTGCTCTTGAGTCAGAAAAATATTATGATTCCGAGGATGCGTCGTTTGATTTTGTTGCGTTTAACCGCGACTATAGCGACCTTTCAAAGAGCGATGACTTTGTGAACAACAGGACTCAGACAATGAGCTTTACCCAGAGACTCCGTCTTACATATAGAAATGACATGGTGGAGTTGACGTTGGGAGGCCGTACGAGAATGAACAAGTCTTGGTATACCATGAAGAACAGTCAGGTTCAGGCTACATGGAACAACCAGGTGGATGCTTCGATGAACTGGACAATCCCAGGAGGAATCAATCTGATTGCTGATGTTGATTATAACTGGTACGTTGGATATACAACACCACAGGAGGATGAGGTTATCCTCAATGCGGAGTTCACCAAGCTTCTCTTCAAGAACAAGTGTACCCTTGCCCTCAAGGCATACGACATCCTTGGTCAGTCAAAGAACCTGTCAGTTTCAGATTCAGCCAACTACCACATGGAGACCCGCAACAATACGCTTGGACGATACATCATCCTCTCGCTTACATACCGATTTGGTAACTTCAATGGTGCAAAGGGTGGCGGACGAGGTCCGGGAGGTCCAGGAGGTCCGATGCGTGGCCCTATGGGCGGCCGTCCGTTCTAGAAATAGATACCTGAAATAGCATTACCGGGAGCAGATCCGATCGGATCTGCTCCCGGTAATCTGTTGTATCATGTGCATTAAAATAGCTTGTGTTTGAGCAAAATTATTATATTTGTCTTTACTAAATTTGATTGATATAATGAGAGTTCTGGTCACGATGTTTTTGATATTCTGTTCCGTTTGTCTGTGCTTGGGTGCTGACAACGGAAATTATATGTTGGAAAAGGTCGATGCTAGTGCAGATCTGTCTCATAGTGCAGTGTTGTCTATCCATCAGGACAAGCAAGGAATCATGTGGTTCGGAACCTATGATGGCCTGAACTCTTATGATGGAAAGAATATCAAGATATTCAGGTCTGACTCACCGATCGCAAGCGGTCTCACCAATAACGTCATCATGACTGTATGTCAGGCTGATGACAACTTTGTGTGGTGTGCCACCGATCATGTTCTGAACAAATTTTCACTTGAGACATATAGCACAGAAGTGCATTATTTCGGTGAGTCATATACAGTACATTCTAATGACTCCGGCAATACCTTTATTGTCAGAAAGGATACTCTATATTATTATAATACTTATGCAAAGGAGTTCATCTCTGTCGCTTCAGGCTTTACCAGTGAAGGGGGCACTTCGATGTATAGGAAGGTATATGTCTCATCTTCCGGAGATTTCTGGTATTTTGATGAAGGTAGCGGTGATGTAAGAATTTGTAATGTGTCTTCTTTTTCCGCTCCTCAAGACCAGGTAAGGATCAATGAAACTCTATATCGTTTTCATACAAAGGGCATAGTCAATGTCTTTCATCAGAATGGTGTGATGGCTTTTATTGATGTAGATCATGATCTGTTTCTCTTTGATCCGGACAATAAGAGCAAGGTCTACATCCGCAATATTTCTGATCTGATAGAACGCTATGGAAATATCAAGGGAATATCTCCGTTTTATGAGGATGTATATATTGGATTTGCCGTAAACGGTCTGGTCAAGCTTAGCATGCATGACGGATATAATGCTTATGAGGTAGATCCGGACATGAGAATATATGGAATGTTCTTCGATAATAGTCAAGGCATCCTTTGGATTGCAACAGATGGCCAGGGTGCTGTTTGCTATAAACGAGAGTACTCCATTGCAAGCAGTGTTATGCTCAGACAGATTTCTCCGAATCTATCAAGGCAGGTTCGTTCGATGATTACAGACAGGAACGGTGACCTTTGGCTAGGAACAAAAGGTGATGGTCTGGTGAGGGTGCCGTCATATGAAACGTCACAGTCATTCCGTTCAGCTCAGGTCTTCCATCCAGATGGCAGTTCGAATATAAAGGAATATAAACGCAAGTCAAAGGAGTTTCAGGTCTATGCTCTCAAATCAAGTTCATGTCATGATGGATTCTGGGTTGGAACAGGTTCTAATGGACTTTGTTTCTACTCTTTGGAGAAGGAGAGACTCCTGAAGATCGAAGGTAATCAGCCTTATACTCTGCGCGGAATCCATTCTGTTGAGGAAGTGGGAGATACGTTACTTTACGTTGCAACAGATAATGATGGCCTTCATAGGCTTGAAATGGACGGGCTCTCTGTGAAGTCATCCCAGAGAATATTAATCGCAAATGAAGGTCGTCAGGTGAAAATGTTTTACCCTATGCTTGCGCAGGGGGATTCTTTGCTATGGTTGGGCAGCCGCACAGATGGTTTGGTCCGCTATAATCACATTACCGGAGATTATGATGTGATTTCCATGTCAGCGCTTGTCGGGCGCTCTGCCGATGATGTACTGAGCCTTTGCATTACTGATGCTGGACTCATTTATGTCGGAACAACATCTGGACTTGTTACCTTGACTCCTTCTTCAGAAGAGTATTCAGCTAACTATATCGGACATGAAGATGGCTTGTTGAATGATATGATTCATGGTATTCTGGAGGATGATAATGGATTGTTATGGCTAAGTACAAACAAGGGTATAGCTAAATATAACCCTGTCAGCGGTATAGTACATAACTATTATTATACCTCCGGAGTTGAGATTGGGGAGTTCAGCGATGATGCCTACTATAAGAGTACTTTTAATGGTGACATATTCTTTGGAGGTGTCAATGGGTTTCTGGTGCTTAAGGAGGATGCTATTGCTTACGGTGAAGTGCAGAGGGAACTTGTTTTAAGGGATTTGACCTACAACTCCAAGGATGTCAAGCTGGCGGATTGCTATCGTGAGGATAGAAAGGGACGTAGGAAAATATGTCTTCATGGCCCTCGTGCATCATTCTCTTTATTCTATAGCGTGCCTGATTTTCTTTCCGGCAGGGATATCGAATACTCATATAAGCTTGAGGGACACGATGCTGATTGGTCGGTGTTCAGCAGCAGTAATGAAGCTGTATTCACTTCGGTCTCATCTGGAAAATATCTTCTGATGATCCGTTACAAGAAGGATGTCTTTGATTCGGATTATGCAACCTATTCTGTGCCTGTTCATGTTCTCGCGCCATGGTATGCGTCAATTCCTGCAATTATCATATATACCCTGCTTGCTTTTGTGTTTATACTATGGAATGCAAGGGCTCTCCGTCGTCATAATGCACGCCGTAAGGTTGCAAAGCGCAAGTCAGGAACTGCGTCTGGAGCCATGGGTAAGGATATTATGGACAGTCTGTCTGTGATATATGCTTCATGTGACATCATAGAGAATGAAACTCAGAGCAGTATCTCGGCAATTGATCTGATCAAGGATACCTTGTCAGGAATGTTAAGCCGTGATGCTGTGGGTAGAGTCTTGCCATCAAAGTATGTCGTATCGAACAATGAAAGGATATCCGATGTTTCCAATGAGGTGAGTGAGGTTGTGCAGAAGGGGGGATCAGATATGAGGCATGTCGAGGTGGTTATCATGCAGTCGATGTGCTACCCTATATACAGGAATGCATTCAGGAGGATTCTATATATGATTTACAATGCGCTGGCTGATTCTCAGGATGACAGTAGGGTAGTGTTTGAAAGAAATGAAAAGCATTGGATGCAGATCCAGGTCAGAGCCAGATGGGAA
This sequence comes from Bacteroidales bacterium, assembly GCA_017559545.1. Classification (GTDB taxonomy): domain Bacteria; phylum Bacteroidota; class Bacteroidia; order Bacteroidales; family UBA932; genus Cryptobacteroides. The sequence goes on along the minus strand of JAFYRK010000072.1, from coordinate 21,995 downwards.
GATCTGTGGGTCCTTTATGATAATATCAGCCAGACTTTCTCCGGATTCATAGAGCAGGCTGGGGTCACAGTTTCTTGTATAGATAAAGGCAGACTTTCAACTATGGTCTTGTCTTTCCCTCCTGCAATCATATCTTCTGATTCTTCTGAAGAGGTCAAAAAGAGAATCGTGCTTCTTGCAAACCCATCTGATATAACTTGGCTGATTTCAGATCAGTTGTCATCATCTTATGATGTTCTAACAGAAGATTCTCCTCAAAAGGCTTTTCAACTGATTCAAGAGCCGTCTGTGGTCATGCTTATGGTAGACGTCAGGCTTTACGAAGATAATGAAAGATCGCTGATTGGCCACATTACGCAGCATCATGTTGCTTTGAGCAGAATATCATTTCTCCCTATCTTTACATGGGATATGGATCGAGACCTGTGTCGTGATCTGATCATGTACTCTGACGCACATCTTATGTTGCCGTATGATATCTTCATGCTTCAGAATATTGTACATAAGGCCATATTCGGTAAGAAGCAGGTTGCAGATGTTCAGGTTCATGATCTGTTGGCCAATCTTGGAGAACTTAACGAGGAGGACGTTGATTTTCTCCGTAAGGTCATTGAGGTTGTGGAGGAATATATCAGCAATGAGGATCTTGGTTCATCATTCCTTGCGGAAAAGATGGCTATGTCCTCGAGCAGCTTCTATAGGAAGTTCAAGCGCATAACCAAGGTGACTCCTGAGATGCTTATCAAGAATTACAGGCTTGAGAAGGCTGCCAGATTACTCAAGGATACTGGTTCATCAATAGCTGATGTGGTGTATGATGTTGGTATTTCAAGCCGCTCATATTTCTATAAGGAGTTCTCTAAAAAGTATGGAATGACCCCGAAAGAGTATAAGGAGCAGTTTTGCTCTGATTTAACATAGTCGTTTTTATTCACTTGATACCCAGATATTTATAAGTTGTTCTAATTTGACTTCGTGTGCTCTCATTGTTCGTTCGAAATTTTGAATGATGGAAGCAACCGGGATGCTTTATAGTTTTGTTAATTTGTTTTTGTATATAATGCACTAACCAGTTTCAAAACTATAATCATTCAAACATGAAGTCATTTTCACTTATGTTGTACAGATCAGTCGTATGCGGATTTATCTGCATGATGCTGACTCTGTCGTCTGCAGCCGCTCAGACAAAAAAGGTTTCGGGCCGTGTTTCCGATGAGAAGGGCGAGTTGTTGATTGGAGTGATCGTTCAGGAGAAGAATACGTCGAATGGCGCTATGACAGATCCTGACGGTCAGTATACTCTCAATCTTACAACTGACAATCCCGTTCTCGTGATTTCCTGCATGGGTTATAAGACTCAGGAAATTGTCGTTGGTTCACGTACGATCATCGATGCAGCTCTTGCCGAGGACCTTTCAGAACTCGACGAAGTAGTCGTAGTCGGCTATGGTGTTCAGAAGAAGGTGTCTGTCGTTGGAGCCCAGTCAGCTATAAACATGGCTGACATCAAGATGCCAGCAGCCAGCTTATCTTCTGTGGTTCAGGGCCGTCTCGCAGGAGTTGTTGCCGTGCAGCGTTCCGGCGAGCCAGGACATGATGAGTCTGACATCTGGATCCGCGGTCTTTCTACTTTTACAGGCCAGAGTTCCAAGCCTCTTGTGCTCGTGGACGGAGTTGAGAGAAGCTTCAATAATATTGACCCTGAAGATATAGAGTCGTTTACAGTACTCAAGGATGCTTCTGCTACTGCTGTCTATGGTGTCAGGGGTGCTAATGGTGTTGTCATTGTCAAGACTAAGCCAGGTAAGGTCGGCAAACCGCAGTTTAGTGTGGATTACTATGAGAGTCTCATCTCACTTACCAAGCGTCCGGAACTTGCTGATGCCTACACATACATGGATGCTCTCAACGAGGCGTATCTGAATACATATGGAACACTCTATTATTCAGATCAATATATTCATGCCACCAAGATGGCTAATGGTGTGATTCCAAACGAGAATCCTGCTATCTATAATTCATTCCTATATCCTGCTGTTGATTGGGTAGACAAGATTTTCCGTGATTTCGGTAATAGCCGTCGCGTCAATATGAGCGTTCGAGGTGGTGTCCCTAATGCTACCTACTACGTTTCCCTGACATATTACAACGAGAGGGGACTTACACGTAACGCAGAGATGGAGAATTATGATGCCAACATGCGTTTCGACAGATATAACTATACTGCAAACGTCAATCTCCGCCCAACAGAGACTACTACGATTGATTTCGGTTTCAATGGATTCCTTTCTTCAGGCAATTATCCTCAGAGAAGCACGGCTCAGCTCTTTGCATCAGCCATGCAGATCAACCCTGTATATCTCCCTTTGATGATGCCGGATGGCTCATTGTCAGGTATATCCAACAACGGTGACATGAGAAACCCTTACGGTGATCTTATCCGTCGTGGATATAGGAACGAGGCGCGCAACCAGATCAACACCAGCGTCAAAATAAATCAGGACCTTGGATTCTGGGAGTGGAGCAAAGGTTTGAGTGCTAACGCAATGCTTGCTTTTGACATTAATAATAGCCGTAACCTCAACTATTCCAAGCAGGAGAGCACCTATTATTTCGGTGGAACAAAAGATCCTAAGACCGGACTTTGGAATACCGGACTTCCAGATCCTGATACCGGTATCTGGAGCGGTGGAGACGTATTCAACAGAAACGGTACATATAATATAATACGTACCTATACAGGTAGCGATGATCTGGACTTTACCAAGAGCCAGACCATGACAAGAAGTACCTACTTCGAGACATCTCTCAATTATAATCGTGATTTTGGTCTTCATAACGTGACGGGTCTCTTCCTGTACAACCAGAAGATATACAATGCCGGTGATCCAGATTCTCTGATCGCCTCACTGTCATACAGACAGCAGGGTATTGCAGGAAGACTGACATACGGTTATGATAACCGATACCTTGTCGAGCTTAATGCAGGTTATAACGGTTCGGAAAACTTTGATCCGGGTAACCGTTTCGGATTCTTCCCTGCAGCTGGTACAGGTTGGGTACTTTCAAATGAAAACTTCTGGGATGGCAGATTCGCTGATATATTCTCTTTCTTCAAAGTCAGATACACTATCGGACTTGTAGGTTCTGATACTATTGCAGGACGTCGTTTCATGTATCAGGATCAGATGGCTGAACTTGACGGTACTCGTTTCGGAACTACAAATAACGTAGGTTGGGGAGTAGAAAAGTATGGAGCTAAGGTAGGTTGGTCAACATCTCTTAAGCATAACCTTGGATTTGACATGAAGTTCTTCAACGACGAGTTGTCTGTGACTGTTGAGCTTTTTAAGGAACACAGAACCGGCATCTTCCTTTCACGTGCTACAATCCCTAATTATGCAGGATTCATTGAGATGCCATATGCAAACCTTGGAATCGTTGATAATAAGGGTATCGATATCCAGGGCGAATACAATACCAGACTTGGCAACAGGTCATTCCTTACACTTAGGGCAAACCTTACATACAATGAAGATGTCATCGTAGAGGATGACCAACCGGTGAAGCCATATGCATGGCAGGAAACAAGAGGTACTAATGTGAACGGTCGTTGGGGCTGGATTGCAGAGGGGCTCTTTACCAGCGAGGAGGATATCCTCAATCATGCGAAGCAGTTTGGTGAGGAGTACCCGGGACAGACTTCCAATGTCGGTGACATCAAGTATAAGGACCTCAACGGTGACGGAACCATTGATGACTACGATAAGTGTCTGATCGGACAGGGAGACGTACCACGTCTGTATTATGGATTTGGCGGTGATGTGCAGATAGGAGCGGTGTCTTTCGGTGTCCTGTTCTCTGGTAATGCATTTGCCGACAGATGCCTGTCAGGTAATGCGATCCATCCGTTCACAGACCAGGCCGGTATTTCGAACCTTTATGCAAATATTACAGACAGATGGTCGGCAGATGATCCTACAAATCAGGACGTCTTCTATCCAAGACTCTATCATGGAAGTGCTGCTAATGTCAACAACACAAAGACAAGCACATGGTGGCAGCATGATGTAAGTTTCCTTAGACTCAAGCAATTGTCTGTAAGCTATAACTTCCCTGACAGGCTTATGGAGAAGACTGCCTTTAAAGACGCAAGAATCTACCTTATGGGAACAAATCTTCTCACTTTCTCCAACTTCAAGCTTTGGGATCCTGAGTTGAACACCAATAACGGTACTGCATATCCTAATGCAAGAACAGTATCATTGGGATTAAGCTTCAAGTTCTAAAATAAACAGATCAATTATCATCATGAGAAATAATATTATTGCAATCTGTATATCTGCTGCATTCCTTGTCTTGGGAGTGACTTCATGCGATAGCTTCTTTGAACCGATTCCGGGTACACAGTATGACCTGGAAGCGACTTTCCAGGATCGTCTGAAGACAGAGCAGTTTCTTAACAATATATATGACTATGTCCCATTGGAGGCTAACGAACGTGGACTTAGTGATAATGCCGGCATCTGGACAGCCGGATCATTGGAGAGTAAGATCAACTGGACTTCAAATATCGGAGGTACGCTCTCAGCTGAGTGGAACACCGGAAAGGTGTATAGCTCGCATGTGCGTATCGATGATTGGTTCATTGAATACTATAAGGGTATCTCAAAGGCTTCCACTTTCATAGCCAACGTCGATAAATGTATGGAGGCTGCTGAGAGCGAAAGAATGCAGTGGAAGGCTCAGGCCAGGGCTTTGAGAGCGCTCTACTATTTCTATTTGTTCAGAATGTATGGACCGATCGTTATCATAGGTGAGGAGCCTCTTCCGCTTGACATTCCAGTAAGTGAACTTCTTATGGCCCGCAACACTGTGGATGAGTGTGTGAACTGGATCTGTAGTGAGTTTGATAAGGCTGTATCAGAAGGGCTTCCTGCCAAATATGAAGGAGGTAACCTTGGCCGGATTGATGCAGCTGCATGTATGGCTTTCAAGGCAAAGACCCTTCTGTATGCGGCTTCTCCGTTGTTCAACAACAATAAGATGTATGCCGATCTGAAGAATACGGATGGTACAGTTCTTTTCCCGCAGGATGGTGATGCACAGGAGAAATGGAGAAAGGCAAAAAATGCGTATGAGCACTTCTTCAGAACATATGGTTCCCAGTATCACCTTACTTATGTTTATCTTGATCCGGACTCCAAGACAAAGATTGACCATTACGAGTCTTGCCGTACTGCATTCACATACTCAAATCCTGCAGAGAATACAGAGCTGATCTTCAGCCGTCTGACCAACAAGACTCTTGACCTGTATTGCCATACTCCATATCACAAGCATGTCAATGAGAGCAGCATCAAGGGAGGTCTCGGTTTCGGAACTTCACAGCAGATGGTGGATATGTATTTTACAGACAAGGGATTGCGTATCGAAGATGATCCTGACTATGTGGAATATGAAGGTATCCCTGGGCCAGAGCACTATGGATGGGAAACAGATTATAACGACCCATTCAACCCAAGCAGAAACTATTTCAAGAAAAATACAAACAAGACACTCAAGCAGTGGGCTCATCGTGAGCCAAGATTCTACGTTGCCATTACATTCAACGGATCTACATGGCTCAAGACTGACACCAGTGCAGGCGAGGTTACTACAGAACTGACGTATAACGGAAACTCAGGCTTTGCTGCTGCGAACTGGGATGCTCCTTACAGCGGATATGGCTTCCGTAAGCCATATGCGATAGAAGGAAAGAGCAATACCAACAACTATGTATGTCTTCTTCGTCTGTCTGATATGTATCTCGGCTATGCAGAGTGCTGTGCTGCACTCGGAGATTATGATACAGCTCTGGAGTATGTGAATAAGATCCGTGCACGTGCAGGTGTTCCACTTTATGGCGACGCGGCAAGACAGATTTCTGTACCTCAGACAGAAGTAGAGGTGACCAAGAGAGTCCGTCGTGAGCGTCTCGTAGAGCTCGCGTACGAGTGGAACCGCTTCTTTGATGTACGACGCTGGAAGGCTGCAGACGGAAAGTCTGTAGATGCTGATTGGCTCTATCCGGAGTGGCACACCGGTGGCGAAGGTGGTGCGTTCATTGGAATGAACTATATGGCTGATGCTCCGGAATTCTTTGAGAAGGTTGTGCTTGAAAACCGTGTGTTCTCAGACAAGATGTATTTCTTCCCTTTACCTGAGGATGATGTTCTGAGAAATCCTAAGATGGTTCAGAATTACGGTTGGAGTGTATCGAATGCCCAATAGTGTATCTTATATGAAGAAATATTTCATATTATTGGTTTTTCTGCTGTGTTCGGATATTCATGCCCGTATGCAGCCTGTCGATTATGTCAACCCCTTGATGGGAACCGATTCCAAGGTTGCTCTCTCAAACGGAAATACATATCCGGCTGTGGCTTTGCCATGGGGAATGAATTTCTGGACACCTCAGACAGGAGTCATGGGCAATGGCTGGGTCTATACATATGACGCAGACAAGATCAGAGGTTTCAAGCAGACCCATCAGCCAAGTCCGTGGATCAAGGACTATGGCGATTTCTCCATCATGCCTGTTACAGGTGAGCTGAAGATAAATGAGAAGGACCGTGAATCATGGTTCTCCCATAAGGCAGAGTGTTCGAAGCCGTACTACTACAGCGTCTATCTCGCAGATCACGATGTCGTGACTGAGATGACTCCGACAGAAAGATGTGCGTATTTCCGCATCACTTTCCCTGAAACTGACAATGCCTATGTCGTGATAGATGCCTTTGACCAGGGTTCTTATATCAAGCTGATTCCAGAAGAGAATAAGGTTGTAGGATATTCGACAAGAAATAGAAACGGCGTTCCGGATAATTTCAGGAACTGGTTTGTAATGGAGTTCGACCAGCCTTTCGATACAACCCTTGTGTGGAGTGCATATGCTCCTGTCGAGAATGTTAATGAACTTGAGTCGGAACATTCCGGTGCAGTTGTAGGATTCAAGACAGCAAGAGGAGAGAAGGTGCATATCAAGATCGCCTCGTCATTCATCAGTCTTGAGCAGGCGGAGCAGAATCTTACCGAAATAGGTGAGAACACATTCGACCGGGTCAAGGAGCAGGGTTATGACCGCTGGAATGAGGTGCTTGGCAGAATCGTGGTCGAAGATGACGACCAGGAGCGCATAAAGACTTTCTATTCGTGCTTTTACCGTTCTGTGCTTTTCCCAAGAAGTTTCTATGAGATAGACAATGACGGCAATGTGCTTCATTACAGCCCATACAATGGTGAAGTGCTTCCGGGATATATGTTTACGGATACCGGTTTTTGGGATACGTTCCGTTGTCTCTTCCCATTCCTTAACCTTGTTTATCCATCGATGGCGGAGAAGATGCAGGAGGGATTGCTCAATGCTTATCACGAAAGCGGATTCTTCCCTGAGTGGGCAAGTCCGGGACATAGAGGCTGCATGATCGGAAACAATTCAGCCTCTGTGGTTGCTGATGCTTATCTGAAAGGAATAACTAAGGCTGATGCCGACAAGATGTATGAAGGTCTCCTGTATGGAGCTAATAATCTTCATCCGCGCGTCAGGTCTACCGGAAGATATGGTTACGAGTACTATAATACGCTGGGATACATTCCCTACGACGTTGGTATCAAGGAGAATGTAGCCAGAACCCTCGAGTATGCTTACGATGACTGGTGTATATATCAGATGGGGCTAAAGCTTGGAAGACCTCAGGAGGAACTGGATGTCTATGCCGGCCGTGCGCAGAACTATCGTAATGTATTCGATACAGAGACATCATTGATGCGTGGAAGAAACCAGGACGGTACCTTTCAGTCTCCGTTCAACCCTCTCAAATGGGGCGATGCCTTTACAGAAGGAAACAGCTGGCACTACACATGGTCAGTCTTCCATGATGTTCAGGGTCTTATCGATCTGATGGGAGGAAATGAAAAGTTTGTCGCTATGCTTGACAAGGTGTTCACCATCCCGCCTCATTTCGACAGCAGTTATTACAAGAGCGTTATCCATGAGATCCGTGAGATGCAGATCATGAACATGGGTAATTATGCCCATGGAAACCAGCCAATCCAGCATATGATATATCTGTATAACTATGCAGGTCAGCCATGGAAAGCTCAGCATTGGCTCCGTGAAGTCATGACAAGACTGTATTTTCCAACGCCTGACGGATATTGTGGTGATGAGGACAATGGACAGACTTCCGCGTGGTATGTGTTTACCGCTATGGGATTCTATCCCGTATGCCCAGGAACAGATGAGTATGTCCTCGGTGCCCCATATTTCAAGGAAATGACCCTGAACCTGGAAAATGGAAAGACGCTGAGAATTTCTGCTCCGGAAAACAGTGACGCCAACCGTTACATCCGCTCATTCAAGGTCAACGGAAAGAAGTATGACAGGAATTATCTGAAATATGAAGACATCCTCAAGGGTGGTAAGTTTGTATTTGACATGGACTCTGTTCCGAATATGAACAGAGGAACAGATGAGTCGGCATTCCCATATTCATTCTCACGTGAGGACAGGTAAGATATGAAAGTTGAAAGATTGATAATATCTCTTGTAGTATTCATACTGGCGTGCCTCCCATCTGATGCACAGCCGGCTTCCTATGTCAATACGATGATAGGAACCGATGGCATGGGACATACTTTCCCCGGTGCTTGCGTGCCTTTTGGTGCTGTACAGCTGAGCCCTGACACCGGAAATGTCCCACATAACATTGATGGAGTATATCAGAAGGGAACATATAGGTATTGTGCAGGATACAATTATCAGGACAGCACGATAATAGGTTTCAGCCACACTCACTTGAGCGGAACAGGACATTCGGATCTGGGTGACATACTTGTCATGCCTGGAACCGGAGAACCGAAACTATATCCTGGAGAGGCAGGAAATCCCGAATCAGGTTACTCCAGTGCTTTCAGTCATGACACTGAGAAGTCTTCTCCCGGATATTATGAGGTCGTGTTATCGGATGATGGCATCAAGGCACAGTTGACTGCTACTCCAAGAGTAGGAGTGCATAAGTATACTTTCCCTAAAGGTGAGAAAGCCCATATCATACTTGACTTGGCTCATGGCATATATAATTACGACGGCAAAGTCTTGTGGTCAACAGTGAGGGTTGAGAATGAGACCATAGTTACTGGATACAGGATTACAAACGGTTGGGCCCGTACCAATTATACATATTTCGCAATTTCGTTCTCCTTGCCTGTCCGTGAATATGGATATCAAGATAGAGAGAAGATCCCGTATAAGGGCTTCTGGGGTAGATTTAATCAGTTCGAGAATTTTCCTGAGATGGCCGGAAGAGGTCTTGCGGCTTATTTCAAGTTTGACCTTGGTAAGGCTAAGACAGATGAATTGGTTGTGAAAGTCGCCTTGTCTGCTGTCAGCACAGAAGGGGCCTTGAAGAATCTTCTTGCTGAGGCGGATGGAAAATCATTCGAGAGTCTGTCTGTCGAGGCTGAGAACATGTGGAATAAGGAATTGTCTGCTTTTGCGGTGGAGGGAACAGATGACCAGAAAGCCATGTTCTATACTTCGTTGTATCATACAATGATAAACCCATCTGTCTATATGGACGTGGATGGCAAGTATAGAGGTCTGGATCACAATATCCATGAGGCTGACGGTTTCACTAACTATACCATATTCTCTCTGTGGGATACATATCGTGCGGAACATCCGCTTTTAAATATCATGCATCCAGACAGAAGCAGGGACATGGTCGCTTCTATGATGAAGCATTGGGAGCAGAGTGTGCATGGAATGTTGCCTGTCTGGAGCCTGATGGGCAATGAGAACTGGTGCATGAGCGGCTATCATGCTGTATCTGTGCTTGCGGATGCCATGGCTAAGGGTGTTGTTGAAACTTCTGAAGATATGCTTAAGGCGATGACTCACACTGCCAAGGTTCCTTACTATCCCGGCCTTGAAAGCTATATGATGAGTGGTTATGTTCCTTTTGACGGAAACAAGACAGCGGCGTCGACTACTTTGGAATATGCATACGATGACTGGACGATATACCAGGCTGCAAAGCTTGCAGGCAGGAATGATATCGCAAAGGAGTTCCGTTCGAGGGCTCTGAATTATAGAAATATCTATGACATGGAACTGGGCTTTGCCCGTCCTCGATATTCCGGAGGTTCTTTCAAGGAACCGTTTGATGTGCTTCAGACTCATGGTGAGGGATTTATCGAAGGCAATTCGTGGAATTTTTCATTTCATGTTCCGTTTGATGTACTGGCTCTCAAGGATCTGATGGGTGGAGAGGAAGAATTCGTCCGCAAGCTGGATGAACTTTTTACGATGCATCTGCCTCAGGAATACTATACTGCAAACGAGGATATAACCGAGGATTGTCTGGTGGGTGGTTATGTGCATGGCAACGAGCCGAGCCATCATGTCCCATACCTTTATGCATGGACTTCGCAGCCGTGGAAGACACAATATTGGTTGCGCGAGATTATGAACAGGATGTATAAAAACGATATCAGAGGTCTTGGTGGTAACGATGACTGCGGACAGATGTCAGCATGGTATGTTTTCTCGGTCATGGGATTCTATCCTGTGTGTCCGGGCACTGATCAATATGTTCTCGGTGCTCCGTATATGCCATACATCAGATTGAATCTTCCTAATGGCAGGACCCTGGAAATCAAAGCGCCTAAGGTCAGCGACTCAAACAGATACGTAAAATCCCTGACTGTCAATGGGCAGAGGTATGACAAGCTTTATGTGACTCATGAGGATATTCTCGAGGGTGGCGTATGGGAGTTCGATATGACATCTCGCCCTCAGAAGAAGCGTTATGCAGATTCAGATGCGAGACCATATTCTCTCACTGAGGGTATGGAAGACGATATTCCGGATCAGACATGGGAAGATTTTGAAGTGGCTGAGATATGCTTCACTGATAAAGCACCTCAAACAAGAGGATCTGAGATATATCATTCGATAATATCCGCCCCTGAGGACTATATCCAGAAAACTGCAAGAGAGGTTCTCGCTATTCTTTACAAATCTCCGAGTGATAGCATTGTCAAGGTTGACAGTATCATGTATTCATTGGAGGATAGTCAGACAATATCTGCTAAAAGAGGAAGCGGCAGCAAGATAGGAATCTTCTACAGCACAAGGCATATAGAGAAATCGTTCGCTGCTAAGGATACCTCAAAAATCCTTTTTGAAACCAGAGGAGTTCTGCTTCATGAGCTGACACACGCATATCAGCACAGACCTAAAGGCATCGGGACATATGGAACAAACAAGGAAAACTGGGCTTTCATCGAGGGTATGGCAGATGCTGTCCGAGTAGCAGCAGGAGGATTCGTCGGCAATAAGGCTCGACCTAAGGGAGGACACCCTCTGAAAGGCTATCGCACTACAGGATATTTCCTGGTCTGGATCAGGGATAACAAAGACCCTGATTTCCTGTGGAAATTCAATAGGAGCGCCCTTGAACTGGAAAAGTGGTCTTTTGATGCGGCGATAAAGCATGTGTTGGGACAGGAATATAGTCTTGATGGACTTTGGGGTGAATATCAGACCGCTATGGGAGACGTTGAATGAAATTTATATAGAATATATGAACAGAATCATTAGAAATACACTTTATGCTGCAGCAGCACTTATCATCGTGTCGTGTGAGAAAGATCCTAAGGAGCCTGAGTACCAGGCAAGGCCTTATTGCACTATCGCAGATGATAATATGAATCTTCCGTGTGGTGGCACACTCCGCACAGATTACTCGGATGCACCTAAGGGATGTGAGATCGATATGCTCATTGACGGAGATGTCTCCACTTATTATCAGACAAACCATCAGACTGTTTCGCTCTTAGTGAATGCGGCTAAGGCCATTGCTGTAGAGAATTTGTCTCTTGTATCCTCACCTGACTCGCCGGAATATGATCCTGCAGGCTTCAAACTCCTTGGATCAAATGACAACAAGACATGGGAGAAGATAGCAGAGAAGAAAGGTTTCTCTTTCGAGGCAAGAAGTCAGATGCTTACATGGGACATCAAGTCAGGTGTCGCTTACAGATACATCAAGCTGAACATCACAGCCAACAATGGCGGTGAGATGTTGAAGATAGCTGAAATGGCTCTCTCTGAAGCTGTTCCTGTCAGTATCGATGATCTTATGCATCTTGCTGATAAATGGACTACCTCAAGTGTGACTCCTATGGGTAAGCATTATGAGAATATCCGTACAGCTACTGAAGATCAAATGGCATGGTTGAACGATCCGTCAAAGAATCCACCTCTGGAAGCTTCGAAATACCTCGATCCTTCAAAGCATTCGTGGAAGGCACGTGAGGTGCAGCTCTATCCTTTCGGAAACCCTATTCCGGCTGACGTGAACCAGTATCTTATCGGAGATTGCTGTCAGCTGGCTGTTTTTGCATCGTTCGCGTGGTCACGACCTGACTTCATCAAGGATATAATCACTCAGAACGGAAACAATTTCATCGTAAAGATGTTCAATCCTGCAGGAGAACCGATTACTGTTGCTGTCGACAATACATTCGTATGTGGAACTGACGGCAAGCTGAGAGGATGCCGTGGCAAGAACGATATCCCAACCTGGGCCTCTGTTATGGAAAAAGCAGTCATGAAATGGGAGTATATCTATAAGTATAACTATCCTATAGACGGTATCGGCTATGAGCATGTAGTGCCATTGTTTACTGGTGACGGAAACAGTTATGCATTCAAGATCGAGACTTTGACTCCGGAGCAGATGAAACGTGTTGTTATTGTATGTCTGAATCAGGGATATATCCTAGGTGGAGGATTTGCTAAGGATAATATTGTCGTAGAGGATCCATTCATGTCTCAGGATCTGCATGCGTTCACATTCATGTACGCTACATCTCCATCCGGCCTGTTCGCAATGCGCAATCCTTACGGAAAAGCAAACGGCAGTCCTGACGGAAAGGAAGACGGAGTCATGAACATACCGAATGACAAAGAAATTGTAGACCTTATTGACATACGTGTCTGCTATCCTGGAACATCAAAGAAATTCATGAAGTCAAAGCTGACTCCATATACACCGCCAACAATATTTGCTAACTAATCACAAACAATACCGATATGAAGAATATAGGAAAAGTATTGATTTCGATCCTGTGTGTGACCGCTGCAGGATGTGGAATGGTTAACCCATATGAGAAATGGGAGGATGAGGGTCTTCACGCTGAGGATAGACTGCTCCCATCGCTACTTAAGGAGACATTGTGTTCTGAAGAGTGGTGGAAAGCCACCTACGATGGCATGGATCTATATTTCAATTTCGAAGAGGAAGGAATGGCTGTCTCTTCATCATCGTTGAATGAGGCTCCGATAAACACCGCTTATCATCTAAACTGGGTAGGTGACTATGCGGTTGAAATCCTGTTTGATAAGGATACTCACATGTCCTTCATGTCTGAGGGCTACAAGGAGAGAGCCATTGTCGTTACTTCTATGGACGCCGGCAGGATCGTAGCAAAGGGTAAGCAGAACGGTCAGGAGATCATCCTTAATCCGGCTGACGAGGATGAATATGAGGCTATGGAAGCCCATAAGATGAATTATATACTTTCTGTAGAAAACGAATTATATACAATCGGACAGAATGCAGGAGAGTTACGTGTCAAGATTACAGGTGGAAACTGGAGTGTAGTAGAACCTGCTCAGGATTGGCTGACGTATGACGGGCGTGATGGCGATTACGCTGTGTTCTCATACACTTCAGCACCACATAGGTTCAGAGTGCAGGAAGTGAGTGTGAACCAGGTTGATCCTGATGGTAAGACTCTGACCCGCACTTTCGTCGTTTCCGGTACTTCAGTCTTGGATTTTACACAGACATATGCTAAGGCTGACCTTAGCAAGAATGAGGCACTCAAAGAGATCAATGAGCTTACATATGAGGCTCTGATCTGTCCTACAGCCTTCCCTAATACCATCAACACTGTCATGGGAGTAGAAGGAAAGTTCCTTATCCGTCTTGGAGACAGCGGCTATCCTGCCGATCAGCTTCAGGTAGCATACACTGGAGGAAAATGTGCTCCGGGCGAGCTTGCTGCGATTCCGAAAAACCAGTGGACTCATCTGGCTGTGACAATGAATCCGGCAGACGGATCTATCCGTGTATATATCAATGGTGAGAATGTTTTCACTGATTCAAATAACGTGACAGTGGATATCACAGACTTCAAGATTGGACGATCCGGCAACTATACGACCCGCTACTTCTCAGGCTACATGGCAGAGATAAGGGTTTGGACAAGAGCTCTCACAGCAGAAGAAATCAATGCGGAGAACCATTTCTTCTCAATTGATCCTAAGGCTGAAGATCTTCTTGCATATTGGAGATGTGACGACGGCTCAGGTAAGTCACTTTCAGATGCGACCGGAAATGGATATGATTGCACAGGAGACTGGGCGGATGATTCACGTTGGAAGCCGATGCCTTCTTCATTTTCTCTCCCTGAATAATCTTCAATCCTATTGACCTTATGATAAAAAGAATACTAACTTCAATAGTTGTTGTCTGCATCGTGGGTGCACTCTCTGCACAAGAGAAGCCTAAGGTTTATCTTGTGGGTGGTGCTCACTTCGATTCGCAGTGGAACTGGGATGTCCAGACTTCAATCTCGGAGTATATCCCGAAGACTATTGAGCGCAATCTTCTCCTTCTGGAAAAATATCCTGATTACATCTTCAATTTCGAAGGTGGAGTCAAATATGCATGGATGAAGGAATACTATCCTCAGTATTGGAATCAGATCAAGCGTTATGTGGAAGAGGGACGTTGGCACGTGACCGGCAGTACCTGGGATGCAAACGATGTGAACATTCCTTCGATGGAGTCCTTTACAAGAAATATCCTCTATGGACAGCATTTCTTCCGTAACGAACTAGGTGTGCAGAGTACTGACATCTATCTTCCTGATTGCTTCGGTTTTGGATGGACTCTCCCTACTGTGGCTGCGCATTCAGGTCTCATCGGTTTCGTGACTCAGAAGATGACGTGGAGAGAGAAGCCATTTTACGGGGATAAGTACATTCCGTTTGAGATCGGTCTTTGGCAGGGTGTTGACGGCTCTCGAGTCATGATGGTAGCCAACTGTCATAGTTATGTAACCAAGTGGCCTGATGAGGATTTGAGCAAGAGTGAGAAACTTGCGAAACTCGCTTCGGAAAATGTGAACAACTTGTTGTATCATACTTATGGAACCGGTGATACAGGTGGTTCTCCTACAATGGAGTCTGCCCATGCTGTTCAGCGAAGCATCAATGGCGAGGGACCTCTCGAGATAATCAGTGCGGAGAGTGACCGTATGTTCAAGGATTACTTGCCGTATGAGTCACATCCGGAACTGCCTGTGTTCGATGGCGAACTCCTGATGGATGTCCATGCGACAGGTTGCTATACTTCCCAGGCTGCCATGAAACTGTACAACAGACGAAATGAGCTTCTTGCTGATGCGGCGGAGAGAAGTGCAGTGATGGCTGATTGGGCTGACGCTGTTACTTATCCGAAGGAGTTCCTGACAGAGGCATGGAAGCGCGTGATCTGGCATCAGTTCCATGACGACCTGACCGGAACCAGCATTCCTCGTGCCTATGAGTTCTCATGGAATGATGAACTCATCTCTCTCAAACAATTCGAGAATGTGCTGACATCTTCTGTCGGAGGATTTTCCGGTCTGCTTGACACTAAGGTCAAGGGAAGGCCTGTAGTGATCTATAATCCTGCTGCTTTTGAGGTTAATGATATTGTTGAGGTATCTTATGAAGGCATGTCTGACAACGTTTCTGTATATGATCAGAATGGTAAGCGCGTTGTAAGCCAGATTGTTGTAGTTGACGGCCAGAAGAAACTTCTCGTTTGTGCGACAGTTCCTGCTACAGGATATGTTGTATATGATGTACGTAATGGCGCAGGATCAGCAAAGGCTTCCAAGGTTCTCACCGCTTCTGAAAAGGGTATGGAGAATGCCGTATACAAACTTTCATTCGATGCCAATGGAGATATCTGCTCGATCTACGACAAGAGAAGCGGCAAGGAACTGGTGGAAGACGGACGGTCAGTGCGTCTGGCTATGTTTACAGACAATAAGTCACACAAGTGGCCGGCATGGGAGATTCTGAAGGAGGTTGTTGATCAGGAGCCAGTTTCTGTAACTGATGACGTAAGGATCTCGGTTGTTGAGAAAGGACCGGTTCGAGTGACAGTCTGTGTGGAGCGTAAGCATGGAAAGTCAGTGTTCAAGCAGTATGTTAGCCTCACAGACGGAGCTCAGGATGACAGGATCGACATCGTCAATCATGTTGACTGGAAGTCCCGCAATGCTCTTCTCAAGGCGGAGTTCCCTATGGCGGTCACAAACGAGAAGGCTGTATATGACCTTGGAGTCGGAACCATCGCCAGAGGCAACAACACAGACATTGCCTATGAGATCTATGCTCAGCAGTGGGCAGACCTGACTTCAGAGGATGGCAGCCATGGCGTAGCAGTGATCAATGATTGCAAATATGGTTGGGACAAGCCGGCTGACAATGTTTTGCGACTTACGCTTCTTCATACTCCAGGAACGAAAGGAAGATATTCATATCAGAGTCGCCAGGATCTTGGAAAGCATGTCTTTACTTACTCGATTGTATCTCATGAGCGTGACTATCGCAATGGTGACATTGTCAGAAAGGCAGAAGTGATGAACCAGCCTCTTAAGGTATTTGTAGCTTCTAAGCATAGCGGAACATTCGGGCGCAGTTTCTCATTTGTCGAGTCTATGAATCGCAATGTCGCTCTCAGGGCTTTGAAACAGGCTGAGGATTCAGATGCGTATGTTGTACGTTTCTATGAAACATCAGGTCTTGAAGCACAGCAGGCTAAGGTGCGTTTCTGTGCTGATATCGTCGAGGCCAAGGAACTCAACGGAAATGAAGATGAGATAGGAGAGGCGTCTTTCAGCGGAAACACCCTTGATTTTGAAATCAAGCCTTATAGCATGAAGACATATCTTGTCCGTCTTGCAAAGCCGGAGGCTGCAACAGAGGCTGTTTCTGTTCCTGTCCCGCTTGAGTATAATATGAAGACAGCCTCGTATAATGCGTTCCGAAAGGAAGTCAACTTTGATGGAAATGGATATTCTTATGCAGCGGAACTTCTTCCGGAGATTCTCACTTTCAAAGGTGTTGACTTCAAGATGGGAGACCCTGCTCTTCCGAATGCAATCAAATGTCGTCAGGATACGGTAGCTCTTCCAGAAGGTGATTTCAATAAGCTCTATGTCCTTGCTGCGGCGACAAGACGCGATACCAAGTGCCGCTTCAGTGTGGGTGGACTTGAGCAGGATGCAGTAGTGCCTTATTATGGAGGGTTCATAGGCCAGTGGGGCCATGATGGCCATACTGAAGGATTCATCAAGGCAGCGGATGTAGCCTATGTCGGTACTCATAAGCATGGAGCGGCGGATAATAAGGATATTCCTTACGATTATACCTATTTATATAGTATAGAACTCGATATCCCATCAGGTGCTGAGTGGTTTGTCTTGCCTGCTAACCAGCAGATAGCAGTTTTTGCCGTAACAGCAATCAATCAGAAAGACAGGATGGTTGAACCATGCTCGGATCTGTTGCGCATAGGTATGCTGTCTGAGGAAAGTGGAGAGGATGTTGAAATCATGGTGAACCTTACTTCAGGAAAACCAGTTGTCGGCAAATCCGGTGAGATCAGCAGCCGTCAGAGTGCTCCAAAGGCATTGGATGAAAACTCTTCGACAAAGTGGTGCGATATCAGTACAGCTGCGCCGAAGTTCATCGAAGTAGACCTTCAGAAGGAGACTGTCATCAGAGGTTGGTCAGTCCTTCATGCAGGTATGGAGTCTTTGAAATATATCACAAAGGAATATAGTCTTCAGGTAAGAAATACCCTCGATGAGGAATGGAAGACTGTTGATTCTGTATATGATAATGTGGCGTTTGAGACAGAAAGACTTCTTAAGGAAACAGTCAAGGCAAGATATGTCCGCCTTAATGTTACCAAGCCTGATCAGGATGAAGGCACTACAGTAAGAATATATGAGTTTGTCGTATTTTAATATTTAACACTATAAAACTATTTTATTATGAAAATTACTAAAGAGTATGTGAAGCCTGAATTGGAGACAGTTCTCCTTCAGCTAGAACAGCCGATTCTGTCAGGATCAGGCACTGAGACATCAAGTGAAATCGATGACTTGGATAATTTTGATTGGAACTAATAAATAATTAATGAATAATATGAAAGGATTTAGAACTTTATCTGCATTGCTTCTTTCTTTTGCAATGCTTTCATGTGCTGATAACCTTAAGGAGGGACAGTCAGCAGGCGACAGCGTTTCGGTGAAAGCTGAAGTCGTTGCTACTAAGGTTGTTCTCGGAGATGACTCTGGTGCAACAACAGAGATCTTCTGGCAGGATGGAGATCAGATCAGTGTTACAGTGGAAGAGAAGACTTTCACTTTTGACAGGACAGATGAAGGAGAGTCAAAGTCTGCAACTTTTACTTATGCAGGTACAGATTTCCCAGAAAGAACTGAGCCTACAATCTATGAGTTCCAGTATCCTGCAGAGGGTAAGGCTGCGCTTGCTGAGCAGGAAGGAACCAAGGAGAACCTCAGAAAGTATCATTTCATGACTGCACAAGTGCTTGCAAATGATGAGTATCCTCTCGGAGCAAGAGCTCTGAAGTTCAATACTCAGGTTGCTATCGTAAAGCTCTCTCTCAACAATGAGGACTTCAAGGGTCAGGTTGTAAAGGACGTAGCCCTTGCTGTTAACGGCGAGCCGGCTTATGTCGCTACTGAGGAGTTCGTAGGTTCAGAGGATGCTGGTGAGGTTGTTGTTTACTTGGCTGTTGAGCCTGGTTCGCTTACAGGATGCAAGGTTCTCGCTACATGTGGTGAGAAGGAGTATGCTGCTTCTCTTGAGAACAACACTCTTGCAGCTGGCGCACTTTACAGAGTGACAAAGGAAGTGGCTACAGAAGGTGGTGACGATAGCGAAGATGACAATGGTGATGACAACGGTGATGACAACGGTGATGATCCTGTTCAGGATGGATATACAGATCTTTCTGCCGGCAACAAGACAGCTAACTGCTATATCGTTAGTGCTGAAGGAAACTACAAGTTCCCGGCTGTCAAGGGTAACACAGACGAAGCACTTACTGTGACTTCAGTTGAGGTGCTTTGGGAGTCATTCGGTACAACAACTGCTCCTCAGAAGGGCGACCTTGTGAAACTTCCTGAGTATAAGGACGAGTATGTATACTTCACTGCCACTAAAAATAAAGGTAATGCGGTGATAGCTGCAAAGAACGGTGAAACCATCGTATGGTCATGGCATATCTGGATGACGGATGCGCCTAAAGAGCAGACATTCCCTAAATCGGTTATGATGGACCGCAATCTCGGCGCGCTGAACAATACTCCGGGAACAGCAGGTGCATTCGGCCTTCTTTATCAGTGGGGACGTAAGGATCCTTTCCTTGCAGCAGGTGATATGAACAAGACCCAAGCGGCATCGACAATAACTTGGCCAGCAAAAGTTTCTTCAGATGACAATAAAGGAACCGTTGAGTACGCAGTCAATAATCCTACTGTGTTCATCAAAAAGCGTTCTGCGGATAATAACTGGCTTAGTACAGATGATAGCGGACTTTGGCATAAGGATAAGACAATTTATGACCCATGTCCTGCGGGCTGGAGCGTTCCAGAAGATTTTGATGTCACGAATTCTTCATGGTTATGGGATGATGCAAATTATGGACGAAAATCCGGTGAGATAATATGGATTCCAGCTTCAGGTATAATTTCTGAAGGAGGAAACTTTTGGTATAGTAAAGGGCGAGGATACTACTGGGTGGCTAACGGCATGTATTGGTATTTTACAGGAACAAGCTCAAGGTATGCTGGATCTAAAGATCATTCTATCGCCGGTTCTATCCGTTGCGAAAAAGAGTAGCGCCATAAACCTTCGTACATGTTGGAGGTAAAGAGATTAAGCCGGGAACAAATCACATCAGATCTGTTCCCGGTTTAATCTTTGAGGATTCATAACGTCGCAGAAGAATCGGCCAATTCTTTTGCGACGATTGACTTTTTTGTGGATTTTGGCCAGTTTTGGGGCATTGTCTCGGAAGTTTTGCCCGTTTTTTTGAAGACGATACTCCTTAACGAATTATTTCCGTGTCATTCCGAAGTCCGTAGTGTAGGGAAAGTTTTATTTAGTGCGGAACCTTACTGCGAGAGCAAGAAGCAGAAGCACGAAAACAAAACTGCATACACGGCCGGTGATGTCGCCGTGAGTTACAAAGAAAGTTAGGTCATCCCTCAATGGGATCTGACCTTTGATCACAGCCTGCTCCCACCAAGGAGTGGGCTGTAATATTTTTCCGGAAGGGCTTACAAGCGCGCTTATGCCTGTGTTGGCACAGCGGGCGATGGCGCGGCGTGTCTCGATGGCACGCAGCGATGCGTAGCTGAGGTGCTGCCTGTAGCCTGGAGTATTGCCCCACCATGCGTCGTTTGTGATGATGGCCATCGCGCGCGCTCCTTTGCGGATGTAGTCTGTGTAGTATTCTCCATATACGGATTCATAGCATACTGCACAGCCGATCTTTATGTTCTGGCCTTCCACGTCCTTGACATTGAGAAGCGAGATTTCATCCTGGCCGACGCATCTTCCCATGACTCCGCCGAGCATGTCGTCAATCTTGCAGAAGATTCTCGGATATGGCGTCTGCTCTACAGCTACAACAAGCTTGCTCTTGTGGAATATCTCTGTGCGGGCTGTGCCGTCGATCATCAGGGCAGAGTTGTGCGACTCGACCCAGAGGTCTCCTCCAAGGTCTCTTGCCGTATATGAAGGTGCGTCCGCGGCGTTTATGTAATCATATGCAGATGCTCCGAAAAGCATGTTTACGTCAGGGTAGTCATTGAGCAGGGAGGTGAACCTTCTCCATGTGCGGCTTCTTTGGTATTGTCCTACTACTATGTCTCCTGTGAAGGTCTCGGGGGCTACTATGAGCAGTGGAGCGGCTGTGGAGTCATTCTTTCTATAAGCAAGTTCCTTAACGATCTGCGCCTCGAGGATGGCGTTCTGCTGGTCCTGGGTCATAGCCTGGAACTTGTTGTATGGGTCGATGTTCGGCTGGACTATGAGCACTTCAAGGTTCTCGTCGCTGACCATCGCGTCCTCATATCTGTTGCCGACAGCTGCAGAGACGATGAACGGTGCGATAAGGACTGTCGCAAGACCGGTGAATGCGGCTGTCTTTGCCTTCCAGTTCCATGTGAAAATTGATCCGTCAGAAAGACTGACAAGCAGTCCGAAGATGCTGAGGTTGGTCATCCAGATCCAGAGCGAGCCTCCGAGCGAGCCTGTGAACTCGTACCATTGAATGGATCCTATGCTTCTGGCGAAAGCGTTTCCAAGTACAAGCCATGGCCATGAGATTTCAGCATCGAAGTAGAATCTTTCCCATGCTATCCATGTGACCATCAGGAATATATATGACAGTGCACCGCTGAATTTCTTCTTGCTCAGACGGAAAAGTCCGAAGACGAGGGACATCTGGAAAGCATTAGCAAATATGGCAAAGAGACCGCCTCCTACTGTGGCGTTGCATACCCAGAATGTGGTGATTGCATTCCAAAGTACGAATGCGGAGTAATGATAGATCCAGACCCTCTTTTTGCCTGTCAGGGACGCGATGCGTTCCATGCATAACAACGGAATTATTCCAAAAAGAGCGATGAATCCTGTGTGGGGCACGAGATATGGAATCGACATCATCACTGCAAACAGCAGCACCAGGACCCATAATATCATATTTTCCTTTTTCATTCTGTACTTGGTGTTAGCTGCTACAAAGATATAAATAAAATTACTACCTTTGTTCGTT
>JAFYRK010000071.1 GCA_017559545.1 Bacteroidales bacterium | reverse complement strand
CGCTCGCGCTGGCGTCCTGACCACCGATCATGGACCTATAGAGACACCTATTTTTATGCCTGTTGGTACTGTCGGAAGTGTTAAGGCTACCCATGTCAGAGAGCTTGAAGAAGAAATCAAGGCTCAGATCATTTTGGGCAATACCTATCACCTTTACCTTCGTCCAGGCTTGGACGTGCTTAAGCAGGCCGGCGGACTTCATAAGTTCAACGGATGGAATCGTCCTATCCTCACCGACAGCGGCGGATTCCAGGTGTTTTCTCTTACGGGAATAAGAAAGATGAAGGAAGAAGGCGTGGTGTTCCAGTCTCATATTGACGGTTCACGTCATACCTTCACTCCTGAAAGCGTGATGGATATCGAACGCGTCATCGGCGCTGACATCATCATGGCATTCGATGAATGTACTCCAGGAACAGCTGATTTCAGATATGCAAAAGAGTCGATGGAAAGAACACATCGCTGGCTCGACCGCTGCTGGAAGCGTTTCGATGAGACTGATCCTGTCTACGATTATAATCAGTCGCTTTTCCCTATCGTTCAAGGCTGCGTCTATCCTGAACTCAGACGCCGCTCAGCGGAATATATCACAAAACATGAGGCTGACGGCTACGCCATCGGCGGACTCGCAGTGGGCGAACCAACAGAACAGATGTACGAGATGATTGAAGTCGTCAATGAGATATTGCCTCAAGACAAGCCTCGTTACCTCATGGGCGTGGGAACTCCTGCCAACTTGCTCGAAGCTATCTCTCGCGGCGTCGATATGTTCGACTGCGTGATGCCTTGCCGTAACGGTCGTAACGGTATGCTGTTCACATCAGAAGGTATCATAAACATCAAAAACGAAAAGTGGAAATACGACTTCTCTCCATTGGACGAAAACGGAACTACATACGTCGACAGAGACTATTCCAAGGCTTATCTCAGACATCTCATAGTGTCAAAAGAAATCTTGGGACCTATGATCGCTACGGTTCATAATCTCGGTTTCTATCTCTGGCTCGTCAAGGAAGCAAGAAAACATATCATCGAAGGCGACTTTGCTACATGGCGCGACATGATGTTGCAAAAGGTTACTCGTAGACTTTGATTATGAAAAAGTTAGATTGGTATATATTTAAGAAATATCTTGGAACGTTCTTCTTTTCTATAAGCCTGCTTATCATAATAGTGATTGTCTTCGATGTGTCGGAAAACATCGACAGCTTCATGAAAAACGAGGCGAGCTTCAGAGAAGTGGTGCTCCATTATTATATACCTTTCATACCTTATTTTATAAATCTGTTCATCTATCTTTTCGTCTTTATCTCCGTCATTTTCTTTACGTCAAAGATGGCTGGACATACGGAGATCATCGCGATCTTGAGCAGCGGCGTGAGCTTCAGGAGGTTTCTCCTCCCTTATATCATGGCAGCTCTGCTGTTGTCTGTCGGTTCTTTCTATCTAGGTAACTTCCTGATACCTAAGACCGATACCGTAAGACGTGAGTTTAAGGATAAATATATAGAACGATTGACAAAAAGCTCCGGCTCTAACATACATGTTCAGATAGAAAAAGGCGTGTATGTCTACGTCGGCAACTTCGACATCAAAAGGAAGATCGCATATAAGTTTACTGTTGAGAAATTTGAAGGCAATGAGATGACATATAAACTCATGGCCGACAAGGCT